>URKC01000007.1:0-34697 GCA_900548295.1 uncultured Collinsella sp. | reverse complement strand
GGGGCAAAAATGCCCCGCCGGCCCCGCGCGTGAACGCGTGTGCGGGCCGCCACGCGACCCGTCCAGCCCGAAAATGACCCGTCTGCCATGAAATGGGCCCATCTACTACGTTTAAGCCGCTACCCTCAACCATGGCAAGTAATGCGAAATAAAAACCGCAGGTAGAACGCCTGCGATTTTTCATGAAAAGCGGGTATGGTCGGGGATATTGAGTCAAACGTAGTAGATGGGCCGATTTCGTGGCGGGCGCTGTCAGCCGGTTTCCGCGGGTGGAGGAAAATGGATCATTTTGGTCCCGCGAGGCTTGCGGAGGCACTCGTGCAGGGCCGCCCGAACAAAACTATGCCGGTTCACTACGATGAATTCGACATCCCCGACCATGACTGCATTTTTCTAAATATTGCAAGCGCTCTACCTGCGGTTTTGCAAGTGCGCAATTTGCCGTGGTCAAAGGTGGGCGATTCACCGTAGTAAACCGGCATAGTTTTGAAATGGCATTAAAGCGGTAGCAGCCATTTTGCTATGCCGGGGTGGTCGGCCGTTGGGTAATTACCCTCGCAGGTAGGCGATGGCGATCTGCGTGCGGTTGCGCAGGCCCATTTTGGCTAGGATCGAGCTAATGTGGTTGCGCACGGTGCCTTCGCCCATATAGGCGGTGGCAGCGATCTCCTTGTTATCGAGGCCGCGGGCGATGAGCTCGGCGACTTCGAACTCGCGGTCGGTCAGGCTGGCAAAGGCTGCGGGCCGGCGGGGCGTGCCCGTCTTGTCGCCCATCCCGTCAAAGTCAACATCTTCGATCGCCTTGCCCTCGAGCACGCGTTTGCCATCCATGACCTGCGCCAACGCCGGAGGAATGGCGGCGACATCGGTTTTAATCAGGTAGCCGCGGGCGCCCAGTTTGAGCGCCGACACAATGTACTCGTCATCCGAGAATGTCGTCAGGAACACCACGAGCGCCGCAGGATCGCGCTCGAGGATCTCGCGCGCCGCCGATAGGCCGTCTCGTCCCGGCATCTGAATGTCGAGCAGCGCGATGTCGGGCGAGTGCTCAGCGTAGAGCGCCACTGCGTCGTTGCCGTTGGCACCGGTGCCCACCACCTCGATCTGCGGCTGGGCGCCCAGGATAATCTTGAGCGAATCGACCACTAGGCGGTCGTCGTCGACAACGATGAGCCTCATCGGCCATCATCTCCTTGCTGTTTGGGAACGGTGGCAAACACGCGCCAGCCGCCGGCGCTGGCACGCGGGCCGGCGGTGAAGGTGCCGCCAAGCGCCTCGATGCGCTCGCGCATAGAGGCGAGCCCCATGCCCTCCGCGGCGCCGTGGCCGCTTGCTTGAACCCCGCCCGCGCCATCGTCGGTAACGATGAGCTGGTAAAACGACGGATGCTCCATGCAACGTACAGTGACAGCATGGGCGCAAGCGTGGCGCATGGTGTTGGAGAGCGCCTCGCGCAGGACCGCCGCAAAGCAGTTCGCGACGTTTGCGGGCGCATGTTCGGTCATAACTTCAAGCTCAATCCGCGGACCGCCGTCCGAGCGCGCGCCTTCAACAAGGCGTTCGAGCTGCACGGAAAGGTCGACGGCGTTGTCGTTGAGCGCGTGGACGCTGGCGCGCACGAGCTGGAGCGCCTCGTCAACGGTGTATTTGACGTCGGCGAAATCGGCGGCAACGCCGGGCTCGTTGGCATGGACCACGCGCAGGGCTTCGGTTTGAAGCGAAGCGCGCGTGAGCTGGTGGCCCACGTTATCGTGGATCTCGCGCGCGATGCGGGCGCGTTCGGCGAGCGTCGCGAGCTCGACTTCGTAGTCCTGGCGGTCGGCGAGGTCGCGGTTGCGTGCCTCGAGTGCCAGGGCGCGTTCTTGCAGCTTGTCGCGGGTGCGACGCATGCGTTCCTGTTCGCGCTCCAGCTGCGCGGTGCGCAGTGACAGCAACGTGGCGGCGACCGAAAGGATGGCGGTTAGCAACAGCGTTCGGGTGGTGAGCGCGCCGCAGCGAAGGTCCGTGGCAAGTGCGCAGGCAAACACGGAGCCAATCGCCAGCGCGGGCCAGATGCGTTCACGGCGCACGCGTCGCGCGATGTCATAGAGGGCGAGAGGTGCGAACGGCACAAACGGCGGCACGAAGACAGCCGCGATGACGTAGGCGTAGCTGCCGGCCTCGCTGGCGCGACGGGCGCGTTCTCCCTGCGCGACCTCGGCCAGTGCGGCGATGACAACGCCAAGGCAAAACGCCGCGATCAGGCGAGCATCCACAGCAAGGCCCGTGGCGGCTGCGATGCAGCACGCCAGCACGATCGATTTGTCGAATAGCCTGTTCATACGGGTATTGTACGCGATGCCGCGCACGGGGGAGGCGCCACTCAGAGCAAGCGTGACATTCCTCCCACGCGGCGGGGCGGTCGCGTCAGCAGGCCGCACGACCAAGACCTCCGCACTCGTGACAAAGCTCACTGGTGCGCGCCGTCAGCTCCTGCGATGATGCAATCGTACCGGGCCGCAAGCAACAGAAGGGCCGCCTCATGACAGACATCGTCCACGTCGAAAACCTCGTTAAGCGCTACGACGACCTTATTGCGCTCGACCACTTTAACCTGAGTATCGCCCCCGGCGAGATCTTTGGCCTGCTGGGCCCCAACGGCTCGGGCAAGACCACGTCCATCAACTGCATCCTGCAGCTGCTCGCCTACGACAAGGGCACCATCGAGCTGTTCGGCGAGCGCATGACGCCCGCCCGCTACGACCTCAAGCGCCGCATCGGTGTGGTGCCGCAGCAGGTGGCGGTGTTCGACGAGCTCACCGTGCGCGAGAACATCGACTATTTCTGCAGTCTCTACGTCAACGACCGCAAGCGCCGCCGCGCGCTGGTGGACGAGGCGATCGACTTTGTCGGCCTGGGCGACTTTACCAAGTTTCGTCCCGGAAAGCTCTCGGGCGGCTTGGCACGCCGCCTCAACATTGCCTGTGGCATCGCGCACAAGCCCGAGCTCATCTTCTTTGACGAGCCCACGGTGGCAGTCGATCCGCAGAGCCGCAACGCCATCCTGGAGGGCATCTGCCGCCTGCGCGACGAGGGCGCCACGGTGGTGTACACCAGCCATTACATGGAGGAAGTCGAGCAGATCTGCAGCCGCATCATGATCATGGACGGCGGGCGCGTGCTGGCGCAGGGCACCAACGACGAGCTCAAGCGCATGATTCAGATGGGCGAGAAGATCGTGATCGAGGTCGGCGAGGTGCCGAGCGCGGCGCTCGGTGCCGTCGCGAGCCTGCCGCATGTCCTGGACCTGTCGGCGACGGCGGGCCAGCTCACGTTTTCGTGCGAGGCGAGCCCGCATAACCTGACGGACATTCTCGATGTGCTGCGTTCGCATGACGTGGCGCTCGGCCGCATTTATTCCGAACCGCCGACCCTCAACGACGTGTTCCTCGAGATCACCGGCCGCGAGCTGCGCGACTAGGGGGCAGCCATGTTCAACACCATCATCACTACGGTCAAGACGCTGCTGCGCCGGCCGAGCACGTGGGTCTGGGGTGCTCTCTTTCCCGTCGCACTTTCCACGATGTTCATGTTTATGTTTGCTAACCTCAGCTCCGACGGCAAGATCGACCCGGTGCCGGTTGCCGTCGTGGCGGACGAGGCTTGGGACGCTTCGACCTTTAAGGGCGTGGCGACGTCGCTTGCCAAGGAAGACAACGATCAGCTGCTCGAGATCCACGAGTGCGAGGATGTGGACGCCGCGAACCGTGCGCTCAAGTCCGGCGAGGTCGCGGGCATCTATACGGTCGACGCTGCGGGCACGCCCAGGCTCACGCTGCTCTCGAGCTATGACGGCTCGCGCGCCTCGTCGGTGCTCACCGACCGCAGCATCCTTGAGACGGTGGCAAGCTCGTATACACAAAATGCCGAGCTCATGTCCCAGATTGCCCAGGACAACCCGGCGGCGCTCGCCGACCCCGAGGCGGTTGCGCGCGCCCTGTCGCTCGAGGGCGGCACCCGCCGTGTGAGCCTGACACGCACCACGCCCGATGGCACGGTCATCTACTATTACGCGCTTTTTGGCCTGGTCGCGATGATGTCTGCCGAGTTTGCCGCCTTGAGCGTCGTCGACCTGCAGCCCAATCTGTCGGGCCTTGGCGCGCGCCGCTGCGTGGGCGGCCTTTCCAAGACGGCGTCGCTGGCCGGCATTTTTGTCGGCTCGTGGCTGGTCTCCTTCGCCTCGATGACGATCGCGATTGGTTACGTGCGCCTAGTCGTTGGCGTCGACTTTGGCGGGCGCGAGGGGCTGTGCCTGCTGGGCGGTGCTGTATCCGCGCTTGCCGCCACGGGCCTGGGGCTCTTTGTGGGCACGCTTCCCGTTAAGGGTGGCAAGGCGTCCAAGTCGGGCATCCTTACGGGCTTTGCTACCACGTGCGCCCTGTTCGCCGGCCTCTACGGCGAGCCGGCGATGGCGCTTGCCGACGACGTCGCCCACGCCTGCCCGGCCGAGTGCTGGTTCAACCCCGTCAAGCTCATCTGCGACATGTTCAATCGCCTGTATTTCTTTGAGGACTTGGGGCCCTTTGCCGTTCGCGCTGGTGTGCTCGTCCTGATGGCCCTGGTGTTTGTCGCCGCCGCTACGCTGATCTTTGGAAGGAGCCGCTATGAGCACCTTTAAGACCGCGCTTCGCATGGCGCTCGCGCACCCGTTCTACCTGCTCATCTATACGGTGTTCATCTCGCTCATGGGCGTATTCATCGCGGCTTCGGTGAGCTGGAACTCGTCGCAGCTTACCGAGTACAAGCCCTACGACACCAACGTGATCGTGGTCGACCGCGACAATAGCGACCTTTCGCGGGCGCTTACCAAGCACCTGGGCTCACGCTTTGACCTGGTCACGGGCGTCGGCGACGACACATACGACCTTGCCGACGCGCTCTCCAAGAGCAACAGCGCCAAGGGCAGTGCCGATTGCGTGTTCTTTATCCCGGAGGGGTTTGAGGACGATCTTGTTGCAGCCGCCCGTGCGGGGGAGGCCCTGCCCAAGCTCGACGTGACCTATGGTTCCGGCACCATGGCGGCGGCGCTTTCGTCCGCCGAGGCCTCGCGCTGGATCTCGCTCGCGGGCGCTGCGGCGGCGCTTGAACCCGCTGCCTCCAACGGTGACGTCGCAAGGGCCGCCGAGCACGCGGCCGCAAAGCGCGCGGAGGTCCAGATCGAGCAGGTCAAGGTCGACTCGACTGCTGCTACCACGCTCGAGTCGTACTTCAACTTTGGCGCGTACGCGATCATCTCGTCGGTCATCGTGTCGGTGGGACTGGTGTTTTCGGGCATGAACGAGCCCGAGCGCGTGCGCCGCATGGATGCCAGCCCGGTCTCTGAGCGCCAGCGTTCGCTCGCTGTGTTCGCGGCCGCCGCCGTGCTCACCGTTTGCATCTGGCTTGTGTCGAGCATGATGGGCGTCGTGGGCTTTGCCGGCGCGGTTGCCGAGGTCGGCGTGGGCCGCGTGTGCCTGGCGCTGGCGGCAACGTTTGCCCTGGCGTGCACGCCGCTGGCCGTTGGCTTTACGCTGTCGAGCCTGGGCGCGCGCGAGGAGCTGCTCAACGGTGTGGGCAACCTGCTCGGCATGCTCATGACGTTTTTGGGCGGCGCCTGGATGCCGCTGTCGCTCATGGGCTCGGCCGTGCAGACGGTGGCGCACTTTGTGCCGACGTATTGGGTGAACGACGCAATCGGCAAGGCGCTTGCCTCGGACCTGACGTCTGCCGTGTTGGGCGACATCGTCTGTGACCTGGGCGTCACCGTGCTCTTCGCCGCCGCCATCGCCGCCGTAGGCCTAGCCCTCGCACACGCCAAATCCCACGCCTAGCCGTAACCCGTCACTTGGGGACGTTCCTTTCCTGCTGGCACTTGGGGACAGTCCCGGCACTCATTGGGGACAGACTTAAATGAGTGGTTTCAGTCATATAAGTCTGTCCCCAATGAGTGCCCAATGACTGGTTTGGAAAAAATTGCGCCTGTCGCTAAAAAATAGTTCGCCCAGGTTTACTATTACCCTAGAAAAGTAGCAGAAGGCTAACAACGGGGGATAGCATGGCGACAAAGCATGCCTACGTCCAGGTCAACGGGCTCAAGAAACACTACGGCGACGGTGATGCGCGCCTGACGGTACTCGATGGCATCGACACGTCCATCAACCGCGGCGAGATCTGCGTCATGCTGGGGCCCTCGGGCTCGGGCAAGTCGACCTTTCTCAACCTGATCGGCGGCCTGGAGGATGCCGACGGTGGCTCCATCATGGTGGACGGCTGCGACCTCACGGTGCTCAAACCTACCGATCTGGGCGAGTATCGCCGCCGTGAGCTGGGTTTTGTCTTCCAGTTCTACAACCTGGTGCCCGACCTTACCATCAAGGAGAACATCGAGGTCACGGCGCATCTGTCCAAAAACCCGCTCAATGTCGACGACCTGCTGCGTTCGCTGGGCCTCTACGAGCACCGCAACAAGTTTCCGCGCCAGGTCTCGGGCGGCCAGCAGCAGCGTTGCGCCATCGGCCGCGCACTCGTCAAAAACCCGGGCCTGCTGCTGTGCGACGAGCCCACCGGCGCGCTTGACTACAAGACATCCAAGGAAATCTTGCAGCTCATGGAGGACGTCAACCGCACCTACGGCTGCACCATCATCATTGTCACCCACAACGCCGCCATCGCGCGCATGGCCAATCGCGTGCTGCGCCTGCGCGACGGGTGCATCGTCGAGGACGAGCTCAACGAGTCGCCCGTCGCGGCCGCCGAGCTCGATTGGTAGGCGGCGTCATGACACCTCTCGCAAAACGTCTCCCGCGCGAGCTGCGCCGCAATATCGGCAAGTACCTGGGCATCTTTTTGCTTATGTGCGGGAGCATCGCCCTTACCTCGGGCTTTTTGCTCGCGGCGCATTCCATCGGCTGCCTTATCGACGACATGCGCGATGCGTACACGATTGAGGACGGCCGCGTGACCGCCTCCTTCGAGGCTACCGACGACCAGCTCAAGGCAGCCGAGGATGCAGCCGACGACGTCGGCGGCGTCACGCTCTACAAGAATTTCTCCATCGACGCCATCATCAAAAAGACCGCCGGCGACGACGGCACCAAGCGCACGTTGCGCACCTATGCGCACCGCACCAAGGTCGATATCGCGTCCTACTGTGAGGGCAAGGAGCCCAAGACGGACGATGAGGTGGCTATCGACCGCGTTTTTGCCACCAACAACGACCTTGTCGTGGGCGATAAGGTCGAGCTTGAGGGACGCACCTACACCGTCTGCGGCATCATGACCCAGCCCGATAGCCAGGCGCTGTTCCTCAACAATTCGGACTTTACGGTGAACACCATCACGTACGGCGTGGCCGAGGTCACCGACGCCGGCTTTGCCGCGCTCGAGGATGCCGGCGGCGCACCCGCCTACACCTACTCCTTCACCTTTGCCGATCGCGACCTCCCCACTGCAGACCGCATCGACGGCGAGCAAGATATGGTCGAGGCGCTGACCGATGCCGATGCGCGCGTGGACGATCTGATCGATGCCGATTCCAATCAGGGTATTGGCTACGCGCGCGACGACGTAGACGGCGACTCCATGATGTGGATGACGCTGCTCGACATTATCATCGTGATCATGGCGTTTGTCTTTGTGGTCCTTACCGACGCCACCATCGAGGAGGAGAGCGCCATCGTCGGCACGCTGCTCGCCAGCGGCTATCGTCGACGCGAGATCGTGCTGCACTACCTGGCGCTTCCCGCCATCGTGGGCGTGCTCGCGGCGCTTTTGGGCGCCGCGCTCGGCGTCGCGTTCTTTACCGAGCCCATGCGCGGCCTCTATTACGGTTCGTACAGCCTGCCTCCCTTCCAGGTGTACTGGAGCTGGGAGATTTTTGTGAAGTGCGCCGTGGTTCCCGCTGCCGCGCTCATCCTCATCACGCTGGTGGGCCTGCTTCGCAAGATGGGCAAGACGCCGTTGCAGTTCCTTCGTCACGAGGCGAGCGGCAAATCGGGCACCAAGCGCGGCTTGCAGCTGCCGGAGCGCATGGGCTTTGTCTCGCGCTTCCGCCTTCGTATCTTCCTGCGCAACCTAGGCAACTTCGCCACGCTCTTCGTGGGCATTGCGTTTGCCTCGCTGCTGCTGCTCTTTGGCCTGGCGATTCTGCCCACGATGACGCACTACGCGGACAACCTCGAGACGAGCCTGGTCGCCGAGCATCAGTACACACTCAAGGCGCCGCTGGAGCTCGAGGGCACTGCCGAGGAGCGCGAGCAGTGGTCGGCGCTCGAGCGCTTGCAGTCGATTGACGGCGCGCTGCTCTCCGCCGCCCAGGATGCCGATGACGAGTTTGACGACGCGGCCGATGCGGCGCAGACGGCAGCCGATGCCGCGACCGCATCTCCGTCTGCCGAGAGCCTGACTGCAGCGCAGGATGCGCTTGCTAAGGTCAAGGACAAGAAGGATGCGCTCTACGCACGCCTCGACGATCTTGCCGATGCCCTCGGCTGCGACCGCGATGAGGCCATCGACCTGATCGACAAGGCCTCTAAGATCGACACCGACAACGACGACATTCACCCGATCAACACGACCGACAACGGCGCGGGCGCAATCGCGCAGGCCGAGAAATATGCCGTTTACCAGCTGCAATACGACCGCGGCGATGGTAATGGCGAGGAGACGATTTCCGTCTACGGCATTTCATCTCATTCGCGCTATTGGAAAGACCTCAACGTCGGCGACGGGCGCGTCGTCTTTGGCGGCGGTCTGCTCGATAAGTTTGGCTGGAGCGAGGGCCAGAAGGTCGAGCTTCGCGACAAGTACGAGGCTCGGGATTATTCTCTTGAGTACGCGGGTAAGGACTGCATCTGGGGTTCAAAGTCGGACATGAATATCTATATGAGCATCGACGACTTTAACGAGCTGTTCGACAACGACGCCGCCTACTTTAACGGCTATGTGAGCGACGAGAAGCTCGACCTCGATGCTCGTTACTTTGCCGGTGACACCACGCCCGACGACATGCGCGCCGTGGGTGACCAGTTCATCGGCATGATGGTCGGGCTCGCGGTGTTTATCTTCCTGCTGTTTATGTACCTGCTGACCAAGGCGGTGATCGACCACAGCGCCCGTTCGATCAGCTACATGAAAGTCTTTGGCTATCGCGATAGCGAGATCTCGCATCTGTACATCCGCTCGATCACGCTGTGCGTGGCGGTGTCACTCGTGCTGAGCCTGCCCGTGATCATTGGCTCGCTGACCGCGATTTTCCGCTCGATGCTGCTCGCCTACAACGGCAATATCGAGATCTACGTGCCCGCTTGGTCCATGGCTGCATGCGTCGGCATCGGCTTTGCGACCTACCTGGTCGTGGCGCTGCTACACACGCGCTCCATCAAGCGCGTCAGCCTGGCCGAAGCCCTCAAGGTGCAGGAGTAGTCATCGGGGACAGTCTTTGCCGATTCGCCGGCTCGCTGGCCGGGCGGCAAGCACTCATTTAAGTCTGTCCCCAATGAGTGGCTGTGCTTGACTTCGACCCTACTTCAATGGGTACCATCCTCTATGTCTGTAACGCCATATAGACCGAGGGGATATAACTATGACCGCAACTGCACCCGCAGCACCCGCTAAGGTGTACTTCACCAACCTGCGCACGCATGCTCGCGAGAGCCAGCTTGACAAGCTTAAGCGCCTCATCCGTCGCGCCGGCATTGAGCAGATCGACTTTGAGAACAAGTTCGTCGCCATTAAGATTCACTTTGGCGAGCTGGGTAATCTGAGCTTTTTGCGCCCCAACTATGCCCGCGCCGTTGCGGATGTCGTGAAGGAGCTGGGCGGCAAGCCCTTCCTCACCGACTGCAACACGCTCTACGTCGGTAGCCGCAAAAACGCGCTCGAGCACATCGATACCGCCTACCAGAACGGTTTTACCCCGTATGCCACGGGTTGCCAGATCATCATCGCTGACGGCCTCAAGGGTACCGACGAGGCGCTCGTCCCGGTCGAGGGCGGTGAGTACGTGCGCGAGGCAAAGATTGGTCAGGCACTCATGGATGCCGATATCGTGATCAGCCTCACGCACTTTAAGGGCCATGAGCAGGCCGGCTTTGGCGGCGCCATGAAGAACCTGGGCATGGGCGGCGGCAGCCGCGCCGGCAAGATGGAGCAGCATGCCGCCGGCAAGCCGAACGTCGCGACCGAGCACTGCATTGGCTGCCGTGCCTGCGAAAAGATCTGCGCGCACAACGCTATCTCGTTTGACGACACCCGCGAGCGCGAGCTTGCCAACGGCAACGCCCGCACGGTGCACGTGGCCGCCATCGACCACGATCGCTGCGTGGGCTGCGGACGCTGCATTGCGGCGTGCAACCAGGACTGCATCAAGCCCGACTATGATGCCGCGGCCGACGTACTCAACTACAAGATCGCTGAGTACACGAAGGCCATCGTCGACGGCCGCCCGAGCTTCCACATCTCGCTCGCCATGGACATCAGCCCCAACTGCGATTGCCACCCCGAAAACGACACGCCCATCGTCAACGACATCGGCATGTTCGCGAGCTTCGACCCGGTCGCCATCGACCAAGCCTGCGCCGACGCCGTCCTGGCGTCCGAGCCGCTGCCTAACACCGAGCTTACCGACAGCGCGGCCAAGATGGAGCATAATCACGAGCGTCTGGAGGGTGAGCAGGCCAAGGATCCTTTCTGCATCACGCATCCCGACACCGACTGGCGCGCGTGCATCGCACATGCCGAAAAGATCGGCCTGGGCACGAGCAAGTATGAGCTCATCGAGGTCAAGTAGCACCTGTCTATTGGACATATCAAGCGCTTTTGTAGCGCAACGTTAGCAAAAGCCGCCCGTGAGCACAGCGCTTGCGGGCGGCTTTCCGGAAGTATGCGGCAAATTTCGAGACCGCCGAGCACACGACATTTTTTGGCAACAAAACCCCTGATAAATTGTTGGTAAAACTGCGGTCTGGTCGGCAGTTCCAGATTTTGCCGCATACTTCCGAAAATAGGGGGTTAGATAAATCCCCAGACGCCGCTTTTTCCTAAAAATTCCTATCGAGGAAGTCGTCGACCGTATTCCAGTAGAGCTCGGGGTCAACTTGCGCGCTCTTGGCGTGGGTGGCGCCGTGGATAGTGAGCTTCTGTTTAACCTTGCTGGCGCACGCCTCGTAGTTTTGGTCGAGCATACTGTACGGCACAAAGGTGTCCTGGTCGCCGTGGATAAACAGCATGGGAACCGTCGCGTGTGTGAGTTGCTCCACACTGCTCGCCTTATGAAAGTCGTAGCCCGCGCGCACGTTGCACACCAAGTTTGCTACATCGAGCAAAGGAAAGCTGGGCAGGCCGAACACGTCCTTGAGCTGCAGAGAAAACTCGTCCCAAACACTCGTATAACCGCAGTCCTCGATAATGCATTTCACGTTTGCGGGCAGAGATTCCCCCGCGACGTTCATGGCGGTTGCTGCACCCATCGACTCGCCAAAGACCAGGATGCGCGCCTCGGGGTCAGCCTGAACGATCCGCCCAATCCATGCAACGACATCGAGCCGCTCGGGCCAGCCCATGCCGATATAGTCGCCGCCGGAGCGTTCGTGGGTGCGGGCGGCGGGTGCGAGTACGTTCATGCCGCGGTCGTGGAATCGCTTGACGTATCGGGCCATACCGATGGGCTCGTCGGTATATCCGTGCAGGCAGACGGCGTAGTCGTGTGTGCTCTCCGGGGCGGCAAAATACCAAGCGGCGAGCTCGGTCCCGTCATCTGCGGTGAGGTTGCTGCTCTCGCGATTCTCTTTAAACCACGCCCGCGCCTCGGTTTCCTCGGCATCCGGCTGCTCGCCCTTTTCGGCGTCCTTGCCGTCCTGCATCATCTTCATGGTGTATGGCGCGCGGGGATTCAGCGCGAAGTCAAACAGAAAGTTGCCGGCAAACCCCAGCAGCGCGACAACGAGCACCAGCGCAACGACGCCGGCTATCTTGAGCTTTCGATGGGAACGTGCGTTTTGAGACATAAGAAGCTTTCCTATAAGATGTTAATACATCAACATTTAATGCAAGCGCATTATGGACGTTCGCCGTTGATGCGTCAACAGGCAAAGAATGGGTAAACAAAGGGTCACGTATGGTGCAAATTTCGCACGTACCTAGACGCTTTGATATAGTGTTGAGAACTCTTTACGTTGGAGGATGTAACCGGCATGTCCGATTCGAGCGACAGTTCTAAGCCGCGGCCCAAGACCGCGGCCGTTCCGCACTACACGGTGGGCGAGGAGATCATGAACTCCGTCACCCATGGTGTCGGCTGCCTGCTGGGTATCGCGGGCCTGGTGCTCCTGATCGTATTCGCTGCCCTGCGCGGCGGGGGCCCGGCCCACATGGCCGCGGCAATTGTCTATGGCGTCAGCATTATCCTCGAATACCTAGCCTCCACGCTCTACCACGCGATTCAGCCCGCGCGCGCCAAGCGCGTGTTTCGCATCATCGACCACAGCTGCATCTACCTGCTCATAGCCGGCAGCTATACGCCGTTTTGCCTCATCACGCTCGCAAACGACGGCGGCCCTATGCTGTTCTTTGCGGTGTGGGCCATCGCCATCATCGGCATCGCCCTCGAGTGCTTTATGCGCGAGCGTCAACCGCACTGGGTAAGTGGCCTGGTCTACCTGCTGATGGGCTGGCTCGTCGTCTTTAAGCTGCCCGAGCTCGTGTCGCTGCTCAACCCCGTGGCACTTGCCCTGCTCGCCGTCGGCGGTGTGTGCTATACCGTGGGCGTGCCGTTCTATATCGCCAAAAACGTGCGCTATCTGCACAGTGTTTTCCACTTGTGGGTGCTCGCCGGCAGCATCTTCCAGTTCATGGCGGTGATCCTCTTCGTAATCTAGCGACCGCGCCCATGCCCTTGCTCCCACGGGCGACCGGCGCAATTGCCCTATCCGTCACCTACGCTTACTACCTAACGTCCCGAATCTTGGAGGTTCGAGAAACTCCCGATGGACATAACCATCTCCCTTATCACTACCCTCGTTTTGACCCTCATCAACGGCTACTTCTCTATGTCCGAGATGGCGCTCACCACGGCCAAGCGCGCCGTGCTGGAGCATGAGGCCGAGGAAGGCGACAAGCGCGCCGAGCGTGCCATTAAGCTCGCCGCCGATTCCGACCAGCTGCTCGCCACCATCCAGGTCGCCATCACGCTCGTGGGGTTCGCCTCGTCCGCCGTCGCCTCGACGAGCCTGTCCGACCCGCTCGCCACGTGGCTCATGAGCTTTGGCATCGCGCCGCTTTCAGCCATCGCGCGCGGCCTGGCGCCGGTCATCATCACCGTCGCCGTCGCCTTTGTGTCCATCGTGATCGGCGAGCTTGTGCCCAAGCGCATCGGCCTGGCCAATGCCGAGGGCGTGTCCAAGCAGGTCGTGGGCCCGCTTTCCGTGTTCCAGAAGATTGCTCGCCCGCTCGTGTGGCTGACCGGTGCCTGCTCCGACGGCCTGGCCCGCATCCTGCGCATCAAGAGTGCCGACGACCGTCAGAACGTCTCGGAAGAAGAGATCAAGTACATGGTCTCGGAGCAGGACGACCTGCTCGACGAGGAAAAGCGTATGATCCACGAGATCTTTGACCTGGGCGACACCGTTGCCCGCGAGGTCATGGTGCCGCGCGTGGACACCACCATGTGCGAGGACGACGAGACGGTCGCCGACGTGTTGTCCACCATGCGCCAGACCGGCTTCAGCCGCATCCCCGTCTATCACGAGGACCCCGACAACGTCGCGGGCATCGCGCACATCAAGGACCTGATCCAGCCCGCGCTCGACGGCAAGGGCGACCAGCCCATCGCCGGCTTTTTGCGCGACGCCACCTTTGTGCCCGACACCAAGGACATCCTGCCGCTGCTGTCCGAGATGCAGACCTCGCACGACCAGATCGTAGTGGTCGTGGACGAGTACGGCGGTACGGCCGGCATCATCACCATCGAGGATATCGTCGAGGAGATCGTGGGCGAGATTGAGGACGAGTTCGACCCCGACAACAAGTACCTCACGCGCCTCTCACGCCGCGAGTGGCTCGTCGATGGGCGTTTTTCGTGCGATGACGCGATTGAGCTTGGTTGGCCGCTCGAGGAAAGCGATGATTATGAGACCATCGCCGGCTGGATTTTGGAGCTTTGTGACTCGGTGCCCGACATCGGAGAGGTGTTTGAGGTCGCGGGGTACAAGTTTAAAGTGCAGTCGATGCGTGGCCAGCGCATCTCGCTCATTCGCGTGATCGCTCCGGCCGAAACCGATAAGAAGGATTCCGAGTCTTCGGTAGACGAGCCGACGACGTCGGGTGCGGGTTCCGCGAATCCGCACGACGGCGACGAGTAGGGCAAGGAAGAGTAGGGGAGAGTTATGGCAGGCCTGTTCAACATCCTTAAGGTCACCGTCAGCGAGGACAAGATCTGCGCGCATGTGCTGGTGAACCCCGGCATGCCGCTCATGACCTCGGAGGACATCGAGGCCACGGCGCGCGTGTACTACCTGGTACCGGCGATTGCCAAGCACCTGTGCCTGGGCGATTCCGGCCGCGAGTTCCAGGACTGCATGGGTCAGACCGAGCTCTGCCACCTGCTGGAGCACGTGACGGTCGAGCTCATGAACGAGACCGGTCTTGCCGGTAGCATCTCGTGCGGCCGCACGCGCGTAAGCGAGCATGACGAGCGTGTCTTTGAGGTCGAGCTTTCGTGTCCCGACGACGCACTGGCCATCGGCGCGCTGTCGTCGGCCACCTTTATGATGGACTGGGCGTACCTGCACGCCGACCAGCCTGCCCCCGACGTGGAAGGCACGGTCGCGGGCCTGCGCAACCTGGTGCTGGGCATGCGCGCCGAGGCCGAGGGCAAGAATCCTCACGAGGCCGTCGCTGCTGCGAACGGCGAAGATGCTGCCGAGGACGAGGGTGCTGACGAGGGCGATGTGCCGGTCGACGCCGAGCCCGTTGCCGATGCGACCGCCGAGCCCGTTCCCACCGAGCCCCAGGGCGTCCCCAACTTTGACGACGAGCCCCAGGTGGCGATTGATACCGAGGGCGCGGTTGCCGAGAACCACGAGGCCTCCGCTGCCGTCTTTGGCGGTGCGGCGACGGTTCCGGCAGGACCTGCGCATGAGGGCGGCCTGCCGCTCGTGGACGGCGCCGGCGAGGACCCGGGCGCCACGGTGGCCATGCCGGCTATGCCTCAGGAGTAGGCCTACGCGTTTATCACCATCACGTACCTGCGTCTTTGCCGTACGCAGATGAGCGGAGCGGCAAGTGATGCGCTGCGGGTATAATGGACAGCATTCAAACGGTGGGCACCGACGTGCCCGCAGGAGAGGAATGATCATGGGTAAGACTTTCAGCTTTGTCTCCGGCGCACTTTTTGGTGCCGCTGCCGGCGCTATTGTCGGCGTTGCTCTGGCCCCGCGCTCGGGCGCCGAGACCCGCGCCATGGCTGCCGATATCGCCAATGACGCCTGGGACAATATGCGCGACACCTACGAGCACAGCGCCGAGGAGGCCCGTGCTGCGGTGAATGACTTTGGCCCGATGGTCGACGCCAAGACCGACGACCTGCGCGCCAAGGTCGACCTGGCCCGCGAGCGCATGGACCAGCTGCGCGAGCAGCTCAACGACGCCATTTCGGGCGGCAACGTGACGCCTGCCGCCGACGTCGTGGTCGAGAACGCCGTCGAGGCTGATACCGAGGCTGCGGAGCCCTCGACCGAGGCATAATGCGCGCTGGGGATTTTGTCGGCGCCAAGATCTATCGCAAGCCTACCGAGGACAAGCGCACCAAAAAGGACGGCACACCGCGCAGCCCTAAAAAGCTCGGAAAGATTCACTTTCCGGTCTTTACCCCGGGCGGTACGCGCGTGGTCGGCTTTATGGTCCGCCAGTCCGATATCGCGGGCATGATCGAGCGTCCCGATCGATTCGTAGCGCTCGACGCCATTGGTGTCTACGAGGGCGCCATTGCGGTCGATGACGTCAAGGACACGTACGATGCCGCCGCCGCCAAGCGCCTCGACATCAACCTGGACGATTGCATCATCTGGGTCGGTATGGACGTGCGCACGGAATCGGGCGACGTCGTGGGCTATTGCTCGGACGTTGAGTTTAAGCCGCGCTCGGGCATCGTGCAGGCATTCTATGTGACCGCTGGTGCTGCTTCGAGTGTTTTGGTTGGTGACACGCAGGTGCCGCCGACGATGCTACGCGGCTACGAGAACGGCGCGATGATTGTCTCGGACGAGGTCAAGGCGCTCGGGTATTCGGGCGGCGCGGCCGCCAAGGCCGCCGAGGCCAGCGTCGTGGTGGGCGACAAGGTCAAAAAGGGCGCCAAGGTGCTCGACGACAAGGGATCGGTTGCCGTGGACAAGGGCAGTCGCGCACTGGGCAAGCAGCTCGGCAAGACGCGCGGCATGTTCAAGGCCTTTAAGGACGAATACCAAAAGGCGAGCGGAGGCTCGTCAAAAGCTACAAAATAGCGACGTACCAAATGATGGGAGGCAAGCCGGAGACCTGTTGCTCCGGCTTGCTGTGTTTATGGGGGAGGGCACATGCGCCAAAACGGATCCAACTTAAACGGGCGTTCGGGTGCGCGTCCGACGGCGCGCCGCGATCTGGGGCAGCTGCCCAGCGGTCAGCGCCGTCGCCGCCGTAAGCCCGGCGCGATGTACCTCAACCATAGCCGCGGGTTTAGCGACCGCAGCGCGCGCATCGGCAACGGGCGCTCGCCGCGCCGACCGTCCCGTCTGCCCTATGCGCTCATTGCCGTGGGCTGTGCGCTCGTGCTGTTTATCGCTGCCGTCGTGGGCTACGTCAACCGCAGTGTGGACGTGGAGCTCAACGGCCAGAAGACCGCGGTGCGTGTGGGCTCTACGCTGCAGAATCTCATCGACGACCAGGAGTTGACTGACACCTACGACGCAGGCGACCTACTGGCCGTCGATGACAGCGTGCTCAAGCGCCATGGGGGCGAAAAGCTGTCGGTTAAGGTGGACGGCAAGCGCATAAAACAGGGTAAGTGGAAAAGCCGCGAACTTGAGGGCGGCGAGAAGGTGACGGTCAAGGATGGCCGTAACACCTACGAGAAGCACGAGGTTCAGGCTACGGTTATCGAGCCCAAGCTCAAGGTCGAGGGCACGGGCGCTATCGAGTATGTGCAGGCGTGGGGTGTCCAGGGCCGCTCGGAGGTGTGGGTCGGCGAGCAATCGGGTAAGACGCAGGACCGCGGCGAGGTTGTGCCCGCCACCGATTGCGTCGTTGCGTGCGCCAGCGTGGCGCCCAAGGGCAACGAAAAGTACGTGGCGCTGACGTTTGACGAGGGCCCGAGCGGAGCGACCAAGCAGATTTTGCAGGTACTCAAGGAAAAGGGCGTCACCGCGACGTTCTTCCTTTCGGGCGATGCGGTCGAGGCCTCGTCCGCCACGGCCAAGGCGATTGTCGATGCCGGGTGCGAAATCGGATCCAACAGCTACAGCGACGATTCGCTCAAGGGTCAGGACCGTGAGGCGGTACGCGAGCAGATCAAGAAAGGCACCGATGCGATTAAGTCGGCGACCGGCGTGAAGACGATGCTGCTGCGTGCTCCCTACGCTGCCTTTGACGAGCAAAACTGGATTGATGCGATGGACCTGGTCTCCGCCGTGGTCTCGTGGAATATTGACTCGGGCGACTGGCTGCTCAACGGTGCCGACGAGCAGGTCTCGACGGTGCTCGATTCGGTGACGCCGGGCAATATCGTGCTGCTCACCGATAGAGACGAATGCGCCGAGCAGACGCTCGAGGCGCTGCCGCAGATTATCGACGGTCTTGTCGCCGATGGCTACAAGATCGTGACGCTCAGCGACCTGGTCAAGACGGACACGTCGCTGAGCAAAAAGCTCACCTCGCTGACGAAGGTCACCATGCCCAAGGGCGCCGTGTTCCCCCAACTTGCCGAGGACGATGACACCACAGAGTAGTCATTGGGTAGTCGTTTAAGAACGTCCCCAATGGCTATGTCACGGATACGTCAGCGTTTGGTATGCCTGCAATGTGCAGCGCATAAATTCGATGCCGCAGGGCGATGCTGATGCTATAGTTACTGCGGTTAATGAGGGTCAAGAGAAAGGTTACAGGTGAAATCCAAACCTCGACCATACAGTCGATGACCCCATGCAGGTGCTTTTTGCGCATGCACGGGGTGTAAGCGTCGAGCGGCGTGCCGCCCGCGCATGCGTATACATATCCAGAAGCCCCCGGACGCCGCACGCGCGGCCGCGTCCGGAGGAATAATGATGGGGAGCACCATTGAATTATCTGAGTGAGATGCTCAAACTGCCGGTCTTGGACGTCGATGGCGAAAAGCTCGGCGTTGTGAACGATTTTGGCATTGCTACCGGCGAAGTTTTTCCGCACGTGACGTCGCTCGCGTTCCGCGGTCCCGGCAAGACGCCGTTCATGATCAGCTGGCGCAAATGGGTCGACCGCATCGACGAGACGGGCGTGTATCTCAATACGTCTGCCACCAATATTCGCTTCTCGTACCTGCAGCCGACCGAACTCTTGCTTGCCCGCGACGTGCTCAACAAGCAGATTGTCGACACGCAGGGCATGAAGGTCGTGCGCGTAAACGACATCAAGTTTTCCATGTCGGGCGAAAACCAGCTGCGCCTGCTGGGCGCCGAGGTCGGTGCCCGCGGTCTGCTACGCGCCATCAGCCCCGCGCTCGAGCATATCGTTGAAGGCTTTATGAAGCACCTGGGCAAGCCGCTCAGTGAGGATATCATCGCTTGGTCCTACATGGACCTGCTCGACCGCTCGACCAAGAACATTCAACTCTCGGTGTCGCACAAGACGCTCGGCGAGCTGCACCCTGCCGACATCGCCGACATTATCGAGCAGCTCGACCCGCGTCTACGTGCGCAGGTGTTTGCGCAGCTCGATACTGCCCAGGCCGCCGAGGCCATCTCGGAGTTCGATGACGACGAGCTTATGACCGAGATGCTCGAGGGCCTGTCCGATACGGACGCATCGTCGATGCTGGCCATGATGGACCCGGACGATGCAGCCGACCTGATCGACGAGCTCGATTACGAGAAGGCCGAGAAGCTCCTGCGCCTGATGGGCGTCAAGGAGGAGAAGGCGATTCGTAACCTGCTAGGGTATGAAGACAACACCGCCGGCCGCATCATGACCTCGGAGTTTGTCTCCCTGCCCGCCACGGCAACGGTCGGTGACGCCATCGAGGCGATTCGCGAGCTCGACGAGGACTTCGAGAGCGTCTACTACGTCTATACCGAGGATCCGAGCGGCATGCTGACCGGCGTGCTTTCGCTGCGCACGCTGATCGTAGCCGACCGCGACGCCACGCTGGGTCAGCTGGCCTATCGCGACCTGGTCTATGTGTCGCCCGACGAGGACCAGGAAGACGTGACGGACGAGATGACCAAGTACGACCTGGTTGCCATCCCTGTCTGCGACGAGAACCGTCATATCCTTGGTATCGTGACCTTCGACGACGCCATGGACGTTATCGCCGAGGAGCATCAGGAGGACCTGCAGATCGCCGGTGTCGGCTCGGGTGACAGCGCGTCCGACGACTCGACGAACGTGCTCAGCTGGTTCGTGCATCGCCAGTACTGGGTTGTTGTATGGGGCATCGCGTCGTGCATCATGGCGACCGTGCTGGGAACGGCGCTCGGCTCCGCGCATCTGGTGGTGTTCCCCATGTGCGCCATGCCGCTCGTGCTGCTGGCGGCCTCGCGCATGGTGTCGTTCGTCAAGAACTACTTCCTGGAGTATGACGGTCACGACGATGAGCCCAAGCCGTATCTGGGGTTCTTCTTCCAGAGCACGGGCATGGGCCTGATTCTGTCACTCGTGACCTACCTGTGCGCCCAGCTGGTGCGCACCGCTGCGTTCCCCGATGCGTCCATGTTTGAGGAGCAACTCTTTACCGGGTGCTTTAACATCGCGGCCATCGTCTGTCTGATTGGCAACATGAGCGCCGTGATTTACCTGATGGTGCTGTTCTGGCGTGACGAGCATGACCTCAACACGTCGGGCACCGCCATGAACGTTATTGCCGTCATGATCTCGTGCGTAGCGTACTGCGTCGCTGCGGTGCTGCTCACCATGTCGGTCATGGGGTAGGTGATCGCGTGCAAAACACGAAGCAAAAGGCGAGCGCCAAGCAAAAGCTGACCATCGCGGCCATCTTTGGCGCTATGGGTCCCGGTCTGCTGGCGGCGCTTTCGGGCAATGACGCCGGCGGCATTGCAACGTATTCCAGCGCGGGCGCCAGCTATGGCTATAAGATGCTCTGGATGCTTCCCGTCATGACTGTGCTGCTCATCGTGACGCAGGAGACCGCGGCGCGCTGCGGCTGCGTCACGGGTAAGGGCCTGGCATCGCTCATTCGCGAGCGCTTTGGCGTGCGCAAGAGTGTACTTGCTATGGCGGCGCTGTTGATCGCCAACACGGCTGTGACCATTTCGGAGTTTGCGGGCATCGCCAGCGGTCTTGCTCTCTTTGGCGTGCCGGCGAGCATCTCGGTGCCGTTGGTGGCGCTGCTGGTATGGATGCTTACCATGTCGGGTAGTTTCCAGCGCATCGAGAAGATTCTGCTGCTGGTGAGCTGCGTGTTCGTGACCTATATCGTCGCCGCGTTTATGGCTGGCCCCAACTGGGGTGAGGTCGCGGTCGACCTGGTCGTGCCTAACATTCAAAATGACCCCAGCTACGTGTCGCTCGTGGTCGCAACGATCGGTACCACCATCGCGCCATGGATGATTTTCTTGGCGCAGAACAACGTGGTCGATAAGAATGCGGGCGAGGACGACATCGTGCTGCAGCGTATTGATACCGTGAGCGGCTCGATCGCTGCCGATATCATTGCCGGCTTTATTATCATCACGACCGGCACGGTGTTGTTCCCGGCGGGTATTCAGATTAGCGATGCTGCCGATGCTGCCCGCGCGCTGGAGCCTATTGCGGGTCAGTGGTCTACGGTACTGTTTGCCTCGGGCCTGGTCGCGGCGAGCTTCTTGGCTGCCTGCGTGCTGCCGGGCGTTACGTCGAGCGCTATCTGCGAGGCATTTGGCTGGGAGCGCGGTGCCGATCGCAGCTGGGACGAGGCCCCGGTCTATCGCGGCATCATTACGGCCATCATCGGCATCTCTGCCGTGCTGGTGCTTATGCCCGGCGTCGATCTGTTCCAGATTATGATGACCTCGCAGGTCATCAATGGCGTGCTGCTGCCCGTGGTTCTGGTGTTCCAGGTGGTTATTGCCGCTGACCGTCACATTATGGGCACTAACCGCAACGGCCGCGTGTGGAATGTGCTCACTTGGGCGACTATCGGTGTGATTACGGTGCTGACGGTCGTCATGTTTGTTCTGCAGGCGATGGGTTACAGCGCTTAGCGCCTCTTTTGGGTTTCGAGCGGCCGCTGCCATGGGCCGCGGCCTCTTTTTTGCCCGCTATAGGGGGTTAGTTATATGGCAGTGGACAAAAAATGCCAAATATGAGTACTGTTGCTAAGTGAATAGCATTTACATCCAAGAAGATAATGGACATAGCCGATAGTATGTTCATTAAAATTGGCTCCAATATGTCTTAAACCAGTCAGGTTGGCTGCTTTAGGGGGTTGTAGGGGTCGCTCGGACGTCATTTTGGGTGGTTTTGCCTGCTACTAAAATGGTAACAGTACTCATATTTGCCCCTTTTTGTCCATGACCTCTTGGAGTCGGCTCGAAAAGAGTGATTTTGGGTTGTTTGCTGCGGGTGTGGGCTTGGAAACAACGTTCGGGGTGGCGAGGCGCCCAGAATTTGGTCGCAAGGAGGGCGTTCCTCGGCTGTGTCAGGAGTGTCCCTGGGTGCCGGCATATAAGGAACGTCCCTAACTGTCGGAGGGGGTGCCTGCCGTGGCGGGCACCCCTCCGGATGTGGGAAGTTTGCGCTGCAGGTTACTTGTCGGTGCCCAGCTTGTGCGGCTTGAGAGCGAGCGCATTGACGAGCGCGTCGGTGGCAGACTTGACGGCCGCCGGCTGCGGATCGTTGACGTGATCCTCGGGATGCACGGGCAGGTCCTTCTTGACTGCATCGTGGATCAAGTTGAGGTACTCAGTCACGCCAGTGGTCGACAGGTGCGTGCCATCGCCATCGAACAGGTCGTTGCGATTGGCACTGTATCCGTACCAGTCGATAACGCGCACGTTCTTGTAGCGCGTAGCAGCGTTGGCGATGGCCTGGTTGGTAGAGCCAACCCACGGCTGCGGGCTGCGCGTGTTCACAAACACCACAATACGCTTATCTCCCGCATCGGCCATGATGGCGTCGATCTGGTCGTCGGTTACCAAGCCGTTGGTGCCCAGTGCAAAGACCACGATCTTGCCGGCAAGGTTCTGTTGGAGATAGCCCTCAAATGTCGCGCGGCCCGCATCGAACTGGCGGCCCTTTTCGGCATCGATGTGACTGTGGGGGAACACGCCGTCGAAGGAATCGACGGCGCGCAGCGACACGGAGTCACCGATCATCAGCAGGTCGTAGGATCCATCGGGGAAGCCGTCGTTGTCCTTGTCGGTGTCGTCGGCCGCCTGCTGGTCGGTGGGCGCGGTGTTTTTGGCTTCCTTGTTGAGGACTTCGGCGCCCTCACCGCTCAGTGCGGAGGTCTCCGGCACAAAGATCAGGCCGCCCAGTGCAACGACCAACACGACAGCGCAGGCTGCGCAGACAGGGACGTGCGCGCGTACCCAGTTGGCGGGCGTGGTGGCGCCGTCGCGAAACTCGGATACGGTGCGCCCAAAGGCGCCCTTTCTAAACGGCGTCTCGATAAAGCGATATGAACATTCGGCTGCGGCGACCACCAACAACACCTGCAAAATGTACTGCCACCACGGCGTATCGTTGATGTTGGCGACCGGGTTCATGAGCAACAGTAGCGGATAGTGCCACAGGTAGATGCTGTACGAGCGCTTGCCAACCCACACGAGCGGCTCGGCGGACAGTGCGCGGGCAACCATTCCCTGGGGCTGCACGCAGGCCGCGATGACCATGAGCGTGAGGATGGAGCATAGCAGCGTGCCGCCGCGATACTGGAACGCGGTGTAGCCGTTGGTGAGCGCGACCATGGCGGCAAGGCCAACCAGACCCACGACGCCCAACACATCGATGGATGCGGGCGAGGACCAAAAGCGCACGAGGGCGCTCGGCTGTGCCGGGACGGTCTCGGCTGCGTTGTCGGCCTTCTCGCCAGGCTTGCCCTCGGCGTTCTTGCCGTGCTTGGCGGCGCCAGCCAGGCGATTGAGCCCCAAACGATGAGCGAGACACACCGGCGCCAGGTCGCGATCGGGGATAAAGGCCATCCAGGCGCCCAGCAGCAGCGAGAAGACGCGGGTGTCGGTGCCGTAGTACACGCGGCTGGGGTCGGCGGCAGGGTTATAGAGCACCATCATGGCGATGGCGGAGACAGCAGCCAGGCCCAGAACCATGCGGCGCGTGTTGGGCTTGCTCATGTGCATGGATACCATAGCGAGCAGCAGCGGTGGCCAAACCAGGTAGAACTGTTCCTCGATGGCGAGCGACCAAAAGTGCGTAAGCGGCGAGGGGTCGCCCAGGGCGTTGAAGTACGAGACGTCCTGCATAATCTGCCACCAGTTGTTAAAGAACAGCAGCGACGGCAGAATGTCGGGACGCATCTTGGTGAGCATCACGTGGTTAAAGATGGTGCACAGCGCGCAGGTCACGAACACTACCGTTACCACGGCGGGGACCAGGCGACGGATGCGGCGAATCCAGAAGCTCTTAAGGTCGATGCGACCGGTCTTAGCGACTTCGTTGAGCAGCAAGCGCGTGATCAGATAGCCCGAAAGCACAAAGAAGATCGTGACGCCAAGCAGGCCGCCCTGAGCCCACGTGAGGTTGAGGTGATAGAGCACCACCGCGACGACGGCAAGCGTGCGCAGGCCGTCAAGGGCAGGGATGTAGCGGGACTTGGGGCGAGCAGGCGTCTGCTCCGCGGCGGGAGTGTTGGCGCGGCCCGCGTTGTTGGCAGAAGCGCGATGGGGGCTCGCGGTGCGTCGCGGCTCGTTGGCACGGCGTTCGCCCTTCACGCGTTCGTGCGGCGCCGGCTCGTTGCCCGTGCGGCGTCGACCGCGCGAGCCCGATTGCGAGAATTGTTCCATAAAACATCATCCAATGACGAGAATAATCAGCACGTATTCATTGTAGCTGCCTGCCCCTGTGAATGCTTGCTGCTGGCGTAAGCTCAAGCGCGCGTCCACATCAAAGTGGACTAAAGTTATAGGGGGTGCGAGAGTGCACAATCGTTGGTCGACGGTGGGCGCAAAGCCTGAAGACGAGGAGGTTTCCATGGCGGATCACAGCATCGTTGCGGTGTTCGGCAGCATGAACATGGACCTTTCGGTGGCGTGCGAGCGCATGCCGCGCGCGGGCGAGACCGTCGGTGGCAGCGGTTTTATCACCAACGCCGGCGGTAAGGGAGCCAATCAGGCCGTTGCCGCTGCGCGCATGGGTGCGCGCACGTGCATGATTGGCGCTGTTGGGCGCGATACCTTTGGCGATGCGCTTGTGGCAGGGCTCCAGGATGCCGGCGTGGGCGTTGAGTTTGTGGCGCGTCGCGATGACGTGGAGACCGGTACCGCGACTATCATTCGCTGTGAGAGCGACAACCGCATCGTGCTGTCGCCGGGCGCCAACCATGCGCTTGCGGGCGAGGACGTTGCCCGCGCACTGAGGCGCTTGGTGGCCGACGAGCTCGACGGCGATGCCAGCGAGATTGCCCCGGCTGCTGGCGGCGTCTTTATCGCCCAGGGCGAATGTGACCTTGCGGCGACGGCCGGGGCGCTTGCTTGCGCTCACGAGCTGGGGTTCTATACGATCTTTAATCCGGCGCCCGCCTGCGACCTGCCGGCAGGAGCGTGGCCAGCGGTCGACCTGGTCTGCCCCAACGAGACCGAGTGCCAGGTGCTGACGGGCATTCTGCCCACGGATGATGCGAGTTGCGTCGCCGCGCTCAATGCGCTGCTCGACAAGGGCGCCGGGGCTGCGGTCATCACGTTGGGCGGCGCCGGCTCGGTTACGCTCGGCGATGGCGGTGAGCCGCTGCGCATGCCGGCGCTTTCGAGCGCGGTGGTCGATACGACGGCCGCGGGCGATACGTTTATCGGCGCGTTGGCGGCGGCTCGACTGGAGGGCCTGCCGCTCTTTGAGTGCATGGCGGCGGGTGCTCGCGCCTCGGCGGTGACGGTGTCGCGCCTGGGCGCTCAGCAATCAATTCCCACGCGTACGGAAGTCGAGCACAAGTTTGGGTCGGACGATTTAGTACAAGGCGGAGAAGCGGAGTAGAACAATGGCAACCAAGAAGCTGATCCTTGATCTGGATATGGGTGTGGACGATGCGATGGCGCTCGCCTATGCCATCGCAAGCCCCGAGGTGGAGCTCGTCGGCATCACCACGTGCTTTGGCAACGTGCGCGTCGAGCAGTCGGCGCACAACTGCTTGGCGGTGCTCGACCTGTTGGGTCGTCCCGAGGTGCCGGTGTACCTGGGCGCCGATCGTCCCATGAAGGCGACCGAACCCTACACGCCGCCGGCGTCCACCACGCTTATCCACGGCAAGAACGGTATTGGCGGCGCAAGCGTGCCCGCTTCGCCGTACGAGCCGGTGGGCGCGACGTCGGCCGATGGCAATGCGGCGGTCGATTACCTGATTGATGCCGCGCGTACCTATGGCCCCGATTTGATCTACGTGGCGACCGGCCCGCTCTCCAATCTGTCGCTCGCCCTGGAGCGTGATGCGGCGGCGATGATGTCTATCGGTCGCGTGGTCGTGATGGGCGGCGCCCTTACCGTGCCCGGCAACGTGAGCGCGGGCGCCGAGGCCAACATGGCGGGCGACCCCGAGGCTGCCGACGCCGTGTTGCGCTCGGGCCGCAAGCTCACCATGGTGGGCTTGGATGTGACGCACCGCGTGGTGCTCACACGTCGCGACGTTGCCGGCTGGACGGGCTCGGGCACTATGGCTGGCTGCGCGTTTGCGAGCATGGTCGAGCACTATATCGGTTCGTACGAAATGAACGCGCCCTACCTGGGCGGCTGCGCGCTGCACGATCCGCTGGCGGTTGCCGTGGCGATTGATCCCACGCTCGTGGGTGCGCTCGGCTGCAATCTTCGTGTCGACCTGCTGGGCGAGTACCGCGGCCGCACTATCTGTGATGAGCACCGTCTGTCCGATCCGGATAAGAGCGCGCTCGTGGCGCTCACCGTGGACGCCCCACGTTTCCTCGCGGAGTTTAAGGCACGCATGGCTCGCATCCTTGGCTAAACGGTTTCTGTGCCCCGATCCAGATTAGCTACCGAGTAAATACGCCCGTTGGGGGAATAGTCGCGTCGCTTCGCTTGACAACAGGCTAAACTAGCTATTAAACATTTACTATTCTGTTTAGATTGAATTTGCGGTCGTTTAGTTGTCGAGTCACGGGGCGGTCAGGCCACGATGCTCCGCCACGACCGTTGCTAGGGGGAACAATGGCCAAAGCAAGTGTTCGCGAAATCAGCCGCATCACCGGTTTTTCGCCTGCGACCGTGTCCAACGCGCTCAACCGCAAGCGCAGCGTGAGCGAGGAGACCGCCAAAGTCATCCTGGAGTGCGCGCAGTCGCTCGGCTATCAGCAGTCGACGCAGCTCGAGAGCATCCAGTTTGTGCTCGCGCGCAAGACGGGCGCCATCCTGGACGAGAGCACCTTCCATCCCGCGGTTATTGAGGGCGTGGAGCGCCAGGCGCGTCGCCACGGCATGAGCACGAGCTTTGTCTCGCTCGACTTTAGCGACCTGGACGCCGTGCGTCCGCAGGTCGAGGGCCTGATCGCCGACCCGTCTGCCGCCATCGTGCTGATGGGTACCGAGCTGGGTGAGGAAGATTACGCCCTGTTCGCCAACGCTGCCGCCCACCTGATCGTGCTCGACGGCTGGAGCGACCGCCAGTACTTTGATGCCGTAGTCATTGCCAATACCGATTCGGTGCTGCGCGCCGTGGACTACCTTATCGAGAAGGGTCACAGGCAAATCGGCTATCTGGCAGGCGATCTTCGTATCCGCAACTTTAAGGATCGCGAGCGCGGCTATCGCCAAGCGCTTGAGGATGCGGACCTCGAGGCCAATCCGGCATGGCACGTCACGCTGGGCACCACGCTCGAAGGTGCCTATCGCGATATGGGTGCATGGCTCGACAGCGTCTCACGCGACGACCTGCCGACGGCTTTCTTTGCCGAGAACGACGTGCTCGCCGTGGGTGCCATGCGCGCGTTCAACGAGCACGGCATTCGCGTGCCCGAGGATGTCTCGATCATCGGCTTTGACGACCTATCTCTGGGCGCTTTTTCCAACCCGCCGCTCACCACGGTGCATGTTCCCAAGCACGAGGTGGGTGAGATCGCGGTGCGCCGCCTGGTGGGCAACATCCGCAATCCCAAGAGCTACACCTGCAAAACGGCTGTGTCGACCTATTTTGTCGAGCGCCAGAGCGTGCGCGAAATCTAGGCGGAGACGGCATCGCCTGCAGCGTGCCAAAGCTCGCTAGGGCAGTAAACATAGCGCTATTCAAAAGAGGGTCCTTCGGGGCCCTCTTTTTGTTGCCCTTGTATGTTCAGATTGTTTACATACCGTTTAGGCTGATTTCTCTACCGTTTACGAGACTTTCGCGCTAAACTTTTAAACAAAAGAGTAAAACATTTAGTAAACAGAACAAAACGAAACATGCGTCTGTTTACTGAACATGTGACTAGGGGAGGACGTACATGGACAAGATCAAGCTCGGCTTTGTGCCCACGCGCCGCAGTATCTTTAGCGCGCCGGACGCGATCAAGTATCGCGGTCTGACGGCTGATCGCCTGCGCGAGATCGGCGTCGAGATTGTGGATATCGACGACATCAACGACGAGGGCCTGCTGTTCGACGACAGCCATATCGCGCCTATCGTCGAGAAGTTCCGCGCCGAGGGCGTCGACGGCATCATGCTCTGCCACGCCAACTTTGGTACCGAGTATGTCTGCGCCCGCCTTGCCCGCGAGCTCGGTTTGCCCGTGCTGCTGTGGGGGCCGCGCGACGAGCGCCCCGAGCCCGACGGCACCCGTCTGCGTGATAGCCAGTGCGGTCTGTTCGCCACCGGCAAGGTCCTGCGCCGCTTCCAGGTTCCCTTCACCTACATGACCAACTGCCGTCTGACCGATCCCGAGTTCGAGCGCGGCGTCTGGGACTTTTTGGCCGTGTGCAACGTGGTCAAGACCTTCAAGCACACCCGCATCCTGCAGATGGCCACCCGTCCGTTCGATTTCTGGTCGACCATGTGCAACGAGGGCGAGCTGCTCGAGAAGTTCAACATCCAGCTTTCGCCCATCCCCATGACCGAGCTTGTCCAGGCCGTGCGCGACGCCCAGGCTGACGAGCAGGCCATGGCAGCCATGCTCGCCCACATTGGTGACAGCTTTGAGATCTGCATCCCCGAGGACAAGGTTCCTGCGGTCGCAGGACTCGCCATTGCCATGAAGCGCTTGGTCGAGAAGTACGGCTGCAACGCCGGCGCCATCCAGTGCTGGAACGCCCTGCAGGACGAGTTGGGCATTATGCCCTGCGCCGCCAACGCAATCCTCAACGAGATGGGCATCCCCATCGTCTGCGAGACCGACATCCATGGCGCTATCACCGCGCTGATGGTCGAGGCCGCCGACCTGGGCCGTCACCGCGGCATGTTCGCCGACTGGACCGTGCGTCATCCCGATAACGAGAACGGCGAGCTGCTGCAGCACTGCGGCCCCTGGCCCTGCAGCTGCGCGGCCGTCAAGCCCAAGCTCACTTACCCGCTGGCTTTCGATCACCCCGGCGCGCTGACGGCCGAGGCCAAGCACGGCGACCTCACCCTTGCCCGCTTTGACGGCGACAACGGCGAGTACTCGCTGCTGCTGGGTAACGCCCGCGGCATCGACGGCCCGGCCGGCATGGGCACCTACCTGTGGGTCGAGGTCGACAACCTCAAGCGCCTCGAGGCCAAGATCGTCGAGGGTCCCTACATCCACCACTGCGTCGCCATTCACGCCAACGTGGTGCCGGTGCTCTACGAGGCGTGCAAGTACATCGGCATTGTCCCCGACCTGTACGACCCCATCGAAGAAGACGTCAAAGCTTACCTGCGAGGAGAGTAGAAATGGCAACTATCGAAGAGCTTGAATCCCTGCGTTGGGACCTTCGCCGCGATTGCGTCGATATCATCATGGCTGGCGCTGGCGGGCACATCGGCGGCGACATGTCGGTCATCGATGCGCTGATGACCCTCTATGCCAACCACCTCAACATTTCTCCCGAGACCGTCGACGATCCCAACCGCGATCGCTTCGTACTCTCCAAGGGCCACGCCATGGAGGCCTACTACGCGGTGCTCTGCCACGAGGGCTATCTGGACCTCGACGACGTCAAGGCCCGCTTCTCTAAGTTCGGCAGCCCCTACATCGGCCACCCCAACAACAAGCTCAAGGGCATCGAGATGAACTCGGGCTCGCTGGGTCATGGCCTGCCCGTGGCCGTCGGGATGGCGCTTGCCGGCAAGATGGATGGCCGCGACTACCGCGTCTACACCATCATGGGCGACGGCGAGCTTGCCGAGGGCTCGGTCTGGGAGGGCGCCATGAGCGGCGGCAACTACCAGCTCGATAACCTGTGCGCGCTCGTGGACCGCAACCGCCTGCAGATCAGCGGCAGCACCGAGGACGTCATGAAGCAGGATTCGCAGGAGGAGCGCTGGGCCGCCTTCGGTTGGAACGTGCTGTCCATTCCGGGCAACGACGTCCAGGCCATCGACGCCGCGCTGACGCTGGCCGCCGAGACCAAGGGTAAGCCCACGGTCATCATCCTCAACACGGTGAAGGGCTACGGCTCGCCGGTTATGGAGGACAAGGCCGCCTGGCATCATCACCTGCCCAACGATGAGGAATATGCCCAGATCATCGCCGATTTCGCTGCCCATAAGGAGGCTATCAATGGCTAACAAGATCGCCAACCGCAAGGCTATCTGCGACACGCTGCTCGAGGCCGCCGCAACCGATAAAGACATCGTCGTCTTGTGCTCCGACTCCCGCGGCTCCGCATCGCTCACGCCGTTCTTCGATCAGTATCCCCAGCAGTCCATTGAGGTCGGCATCGCCGAGCAGGACCTGGTGAGTATCGCCGCCGGTATGGCCTCGTGCGGCAAGAAGGCCTGGGCCGCCTCGCCGGCGTCCTTTGTGACCACGCGCTCGTATGAGCAGTGCAAGGTCGACGTTTCGTACTCCAACACCAACGTCAAGCTCATCGGCATCTCGGGCGGCGTTTCCTATGGCGCCCTCGGTATGAGCCATCACTCCGCGCAGGATATCGCCGCCATGAGCGCGATTCCCAACATGCGCGTGTATCTGCCGAGCGATCGCTTCCAGACCGCCGAGCTCGTGCGCGCCCTGGTTGCCGACAACAAGCCGGCCTACATCCGCGTGGGCCGCAACCCGGTGGAGGACGTGTACACCGAGGACGAGTGCCCGTTCCAGATGGACCGCGCCACCTGGGTGCGCCGCGGCACCGATGTGGCGATCGTCGCCACCGGTGAGATGGTCCGCCACGCCGTGGACGCCGCCGACCTTTTGGCCGAGCAGGGTATCTCGGCAACGGTGCTCGATATGTACTGCGTCAAGCCGCTCGACGCCGAGGCCGTGATCGAGGCCGCCGGTGCCACGCGAGCCGTCGTGACCGTCGAGGAGCACAGTCCCTTCGGTGGCCTGGGTTCCATGGTCGCGCAGGTCGTGGGTGAGCACTGCCCGCGTCCGGTCAAGTGCCTGAGTCTACCCGATGCGCCGGCCATCACCGGTACGAGCCCCGAGGTCTTTGCGCACTACGGCCTGACGGGCGAGGGAATCGCCAAGACGGTCGTCGAGTTCCTTCCCGCAGAGTAATTGGTGCATCGGGGACAGGTTTGCACCAATCCTTTTAGGTTGAATTTTGAGCAGGTCGGCTGCGCTCTCATGAGCCGGTCGGCCACTCGCTCCTTGTCCGTCGGGTTTTAGTTTTGAATCGACGGGGGAGACAGGAGAGTACATGAGCAAATACATCATCGGAATCGATCAGTCCACACAGGGTACTAAGGCGCTGCTGGTGGACGAGGGCGGCCATCTGATCCATCGCGCCGACCGCTCGCATCGCCAGATTGTCAACGAGGCCGGCTGGGTGAGCCATGATCCAGCCGAGATCGCCGCCAACGTGCTGGCCGTGGCGCGCGCCGTGGTGGAGGAGACCGGGGTCGATCCGGCCGACGTCGCCGGCATCGGCATCTCCAACCAGCGCGAGACTACCGTTGCCTGGAATCGCACGACGGGCGAGCCGCTGTGCGATGCCGTGGTGTGGCAGTGCGCCCGCGCCCGCGAGCTGTGCGACGAGCTGGCTGCGCGCGAAGGCGTGGCCGAGCTGGTGCGTGACACGACGGGTCTGGTGCTCTCGCCCTACTATCCGGCGGGCAAGATGGCCTGGATCCTCGCGAACGTTCCCGCGGCTGCCGAGGCCGCGGCGGCGGGCGAGCTGTGCCTGGGCACCATCGATGCCTGGGTGGTCTGGACGCTCACGGGCGGCGCGGAGTTTCGCTGCGACTGGTCCAATGCCAGCCGCACGCAGCTCTTTGACCTGCGCCGTGGCTGCTGGAGCGAGCCGGTGTGCGAGGCCTTTGGCGTCGATTCGGCTTGCCTGCCGCAGGTGACCGATTCCGATGGCCTGTTCGGCATGACGAACCTGGGCGGCTTTTTGCCGGCGCCCGTGCCCATTCACGGCGTGCTCGGCGACAGCCATGCCGCCTTGTTTGCCCAGGGCTGCCATAGCCGCGGCATGGCAAAGGCGACCTATGGCACCGGCAGCTCGGTCATGATGAACGTCGGCGACGAGTTCGTCGCCAGCTCGCACGGGCTTTCGAGCTCGCTTGCGTGGCGTATGGACGGTGTGACCGAGTATGTGCTCGAGGGCAACGTGAGCTACGCCGGCGCCGTCAAGACGTGGCTGCGCGACGACCTGGAACTCATCAACAATCCCGAGGAAGTCACCGACCTGTGCTACGCCGCCAATCCGGCGAGCCGCGTCTACTTTGTGCCGGCGTTCACTGGCCTGGGCGCGCCGCACTGGGCGAGCGATGCCGAGGGCTGCGTCTTTGGCATGACGCGCACCACGGGCCGTGCGGAGTTCGTAAAGGCCGCCGACGAGTCGATCGCCTATCAGATCTTCGACGTGATCGATGCGATGGTCGAGGATTCGGGCGCGGCACTGGCCGAGCTTCGTGTTGACGGCGGTCCCACGCGCGACGCGTACCTGATGCAGTTTGAGAGCGACCTGGTCGGCTCGCCCATCCGCATTGCGAGCAACGACGAGATGAGCGGTCTGGGCGCGGCCTGGGCCTGCGGCATTGCGCTGGGCATGTACACGCGCGACGTCGTCGACGTCTACGGCGCCCGCGGCATCGTGGAGTCCACCATGTCCGCCGACGAGCGCGCCAAAAAGATCGCCGGCTGGCGCCATGCCGTGAAATCTACAATCGCGTACACCGCCTAGCATGATTATTCTGAGACGGGGATTAAAAACTCATTGATCCCCGTCCCGGGCAGCTCATTTGGGACGGGGCTTTTTTGACTGGTATGATTGGTGCGATCATTCGAACCAGCTAAAAGAGCCCCGTCCCAAATTGACTACCGAGAGGATCTGCCATGGAGCGCATCGCGAGTTTTTCCGTTGACCATCTGCTGCTCGAGCCCGGCGTGTATGTGAGCCGCATCGACCGCGATCCGGCGACCGGCGCCGCCGTCACCACCTTTGACCTGCGCCTGACCACGCCCAACAAGGAGCCAGTTATGAACACGGCGGAGTGCCACACCATCGAGCATCTGGGTGCCACGTTCCTCCGCAATCATGCCGAGTGGTCGAGCCGCATTGTCTACTTTGGCCCCATGGGCTGCCGCACGGGCTTTTACCTGGTTGTCTTTGGTGAGCTGACGAGCGAGGAGATCTTGCCGCTCGTGCGCGAGCTGTTCGAGTTTGTTGCTGGTTTTGAGGGCGATATCCCCGGCGCCGCTCCCGAGGAGTGCGGTAACTATCTGGACCAGAACCTCCCCATGGCAAACTGGCTCGCGCGCCGTTATCTCGACCGCGACCTGGCCAATATCGACGAGAAGCACCTGCACTACCAGCAGGCGTAAGGGCTTTATCGCCCAAAGCGCGCGCATTGGGCGCCTTCGCTTATGCGGGGGCGCCTTTTTGTTGAGTGGTCGGGACGAGCGTTCAAAATCGCTCATGTTTGTTCTAGAATGTTCGTATAGTCACATTTACGAACAGGAGCGAACATGCACATCTATTCTGTCAACGATCCCGAGTTCAAATCCTATGGCAACGTTTGGGATGACGTTCCGTCCGAGCTCACGTCGCTCGTGCTCGAGGCGCTCTCTGCCACGCCCATCCCCGAAGGCAGCAAGTACGTAGCAAGCGCGCCGGAGCTCGAGAGCGTCAAGGGTGCCGATAAACTGGGCTTTCTCATGTTTGGCGGCCGCCCCTTCCAGCTCGGCTGGTGCAACGGCCACAACACGCAGCTCAACTGCCTGGAGTATCACCGCGCCAGCGAGTTTAACCTGGGCGCTCGCGACTTTATCCTGCTCGTGGCGCATCGCTGGGAGATCGAGGACGGCAAGCTCGACACCGCGTGCGTCAAGGCGTTCCGCGTGCCGGCGGGTACGGTCGTCGAAGTCTTCAACACCACGCTCCACTACACGCCATGCATGGTCGACGACGGCGGCTTCCAGGTAATGGTTGCGTTGCCCGCCGGCACCAATGGTCCGCGCCCCGAGGCCGCAGCCGACGTGCCCGCGGTCGGCGACAGCTACTGCTACTGGAAGGCTGACAAGTGGGTCCTCTGCCACGCCGACAGCCCCAAGGCAGCCGAAGGCGGCTACGTGGGCCTCGTCGGCAAGAACCTCGACATCGCCTGTGGCTAGCATCTTCCGTCTCGATTTGTAACATCTAGCGGGCTAAATCGTCTCTACCTGTTACAGATTTAGACAAACTGCGGGGGGCTGCCCGAAAATCTCGATCTGTAACACCAAGCCCGGTTTTGGTTGCCTACCTGTTACAGATCGAGACAAACCGCCCCAAACCACCACAAAGGTGCCTGTCCCCTTTGTGGTGGTTTGGGGCGGCGGTATCAAAAAGTGTCAGACGGGGGCGGCTGCGGGGCGCCTGTGCGCGAAAAGAAGTGTCGGCCTGCGCCGCTGTCGTTGAGCAGCGCGCTGTTTGCGGGGATACTGAAGCTACGACAAGCAGCGTATGAAAGGATCGATGTATGGCTTTCCGTAAAGACTTCCTGTGGGGCGGCGCAACGGCTGCCAACCAGTGCGAGGGTGCCTACAACGTGGACGGCCGCGGCTTGGCCAACGTGGACGTGGCGCCGCACGGCCCCGAGCGCTACGCGGTGGTCTCCGGCCAGCGCAAGATGCTCGACTTCGAGGACGGTTATTACTACCCCGCGCAGACCGGCATCGATTTCTACCACCACTACAAGGAGGACATCGCCCTCTTTGCCGAGATGGGCTTTAAGACCTTCCGCATGAGCCTGGCGTGGACCCGCA
>URKC01000006.1:0-35119 GCA_900548295.1 uncultured Collinsella sp. | reverse complement strand
GACCTGCCTGCTCGACTTTGTCGACCTGTTCCCGCACTACTTTATTGGCTCCAACGCCGACCTGCCCATCGTGGGCGGCTCGATTCTGTCGCACGACCACTTCCAGGGTGGCGCGCACGAGTTCCCCATGATGCACGCCGCCGAGGTCTCGCAGTTTAGCGTGCCCGGTTTTAACCAGGTCAGCGGCACCGTGCTGCAGTGGCCGCTCTCGGTGCTGCGCCTGCGCTCGCACGACCGCGCCCAGCTGCTCGATGCCGCCGAGAAGATTATCCTCGCCTGGCGCGAGTGGACCGATGAGTCGGTGGGCGTCATCGCACGCACAGCCGATGGCGTGGCGCACAACACCGTGACGCCCGTCATCCGCCGCGTCGACTCCCGCGGCAATGCCGGAGGCGAGATCTACGAGGCCTACTTGGCGCTTCGCTGCAACATCACGACCGACGAGCATCCGCTGGGCGTGTTCCACCCGCATGCCGAGTACCACCATATTAAAAAGGAGAACATCGGCCTGATCGAGGTCATGGGCCTGGCCATTCTGCCGCCGCGCTTGGTTCCCGAGCTCGGTGCTGTCCGCGAGCACCTGCTGGCGGCCAAGGCCGATGCCAGCTACGATCTTGCCTGCGCTCTCGAGAGCGACGACCTTTGCCGCAGCCACGCCGCATGGGCGGAGGACGTCTTTGCTCGCCGCGCGAACGAGCTTACGGCGGATAACGCCATCGACATCCTGCATGAGGAGGTCGGCGTGGTGTTTAGCCACGTGCTCGACAACGCCGGCGTCTTTAAGTGGGACGAAGCCGGCCGCGCCGCCCAACAGCGCTTTATCGACTCACTGTAATGATCCCCTGGGGACAAAGGAAAACGGATCATTTCGTCTTCAAGACAACGGCGCCCGCCGGCAACATCGCCAGCGGGCGCCGTTTTTGCGTGTAGTCATTGGGGACGCTCTTAAACGACTAGTCAAACAAGAACGTCCCCAACGACTAATGACTCGAGCGTGGAAAATCTCCCACTTTGAGCTCGTATGGGCACCAAAAGCGGGAGATTATCCACGCTCATTCTATTAGAAGTCGCAACCGCTACAACTCTACGACCTCAACGTTGTTGTAGATCTCGTCCCAGCGGTCCATGACCAGGTGGCCGGTCTTGGGATCCATGGCGTTAAGCTTGCCGCAGGTATTGGCGGTCTTGAGCACCGTGACGTCGTCGGCACCAGCAGCAATGGCATGCGCAAAGCCGGCGATGGTCGAGTCGCCGGAACCCGTCGCGTTCACAGCTGCAATCGCGGGCGTCTTGGCGCGGAACGCGCGGCCCTCATGGAAGCCCACCGAACCGGCAGCGCCCATCGAAACGACAACCCACGGGATACCGGCAAAGCGGTCATCGGCGGCAAGCGCCTCGCGCAGGGCATCGACATCATCGGTCGTAAAGGACGTACCCAGCAGGCCGTTAATCTCGGTCAGGTTGGGCTTTACGAGCTCAGGCTTAGCGTCGGACTCCAGCGCGGCCTCCAGCGATGCACCCGAAGTGTCGAGCAGCACCTTGGCGCCCGCCTCCTCGGCAATCTTGACGAGCTCGGCATAGTAGCCGGCATCGACGCCACGCGGCAGCGAGCCCGAAAGCGTCACAACGTCAGCCTTCGCTGCAAGCTCGGCGAACTTTGCCGTAAAGGCCTCGAGCTCGGCAGGCGCAATCTGCGGACCGCTCTCCAACAGCTCGGTCTGATTACCCTCGTGCAGAATATTCAGGCAAATGCGCGTCTCACCGGCGATGGGCACAAAGTCGTTCTTGACGCCGTCGGCATCCATAAGCTCGGCCATATAGGCACCCATGTGGCCGCCGAGCAGGCCGGTCGCGAGCACATCGTCGCCCAACTGCAGCAGCACGCGGCTCACGTTGAGACCCTTACCGCCAGCGGTCTTTTCGGGCGTCACGCGGTTCACGTCGTCGATGATCAGCTTGTCGAGTTGATAGCGCGTATCGATCGACGGGTTCATGGTAACGGTCAGAATCATGTTGAACTCCTGTTTCCGGGGCGGCATGACCCACCCCAAACATACGATAGCTCGTTAAAGGATCTCGATCTCAAAGCCGCGGGTGACGGTCTCCCCCGGCTTGGCAACCAGGCAGCCACGCTTGTGCTCCAGAATATCGTCCTCGTCGGAGCAGGTAGACAGGCCACCCCACGGTTCCACGGCCACAAAGTCGCCCTCGGGCTTGCTCCACACAATCAGGTATGGCATATCGGGGAACGTCAGGCGCACGCCCTTGTCCTCGGTTTTCTTGGTCAGCGTAACCACGCGGCTCTCGAGCACGTCAAAGATGGTCTCCGCGAAGTCGAAGAGTTCGTGGGTCAGCGGCAGGTTCTGGTCGATCATAGGGTTCTTGCTGCGATCCTCAACATCAATCAAGCCCGTCGAGGGAACGGCAGTACAGAGCTCGGCGGCCTCACGCTGCTCAAAACGGAGCTCGTAATCGTCATAGGACTCGCCCTCGTCGAGCGGGCACTTAAAGCCGGGGTGACCACCCACAAAGAATGGCATATCCTCGGTGCCCTCATTGGTCACCTCGTACGACACGGCCACCTTTTCCGAATCGATCGTGTAGCGAGCAACGATCTTAAACGGATACGGGTACTGCTCAAGCAACTCGGCATGGTCGGCAGAGCTTAGGCTCAGCGCAACCATGTTGTCGCTCTGCTCCTCGAGCTTCCACTCCTGCTTGCGAGCAAAGCCGTGGCGGGCGAGCTTTACCTCGCGGCCGCCCATGGTCATCGCGCGGCCATCACGAAGGCCGCCGCAAATCGGAAAGCAAATGGGTGCCTGGCCCGACCACACCGCCGGATCGCCCTGCCACAGATACTCACGACCGTTGGCTTTAATCGAAGTGAATGATCCGCCAGCCGTGCTCAGTGCCACACGAATAGAACCGTTATCAAGAACAAACTCCATAGGAGCCTTCCCTTTCGTACGCCAGCCCGCCAAGTCAATAGGGCTGATAGAAAACCGGCCCGCGCCCCCTCACAGAAACGCGAGCCGTCAATTGAAAAGCTGCAGAATGCCGGGGACCGCCAAGAGCGAGGCACTCAAGCCAAGCAAGCAAACGTGTTATCGGAGCAGCTAGCCGAACCAGAACGCTTCCCAACAACAGCGGCAACCCTGCTGGTACCCCCTACGTCAGCGAGCGGCGCTCAGGTGCCCCAGGTCGCCGCGAAAGAGGAGCGACGCGTACTTCATGTACGCAAGCGACGGTTTGAGCGGCGAGATGGGATGCCTGAACGCCGCGCAGCGTCGGCCGGTCCGGCGTTCGGTAGAACGCCGGAACCCCACTAGTCGTGATACTCGCCACGGTCCCACTTCTCGAGGAACTCGTCAAAGAAGTGCGGGTCAGCCTGAGCCTCGGCGTCGGCCTTATTGCAGGCATCGATCTTGGCGATCAGGGCATCGTGCTCGGGGGTCTTCTCGTAGGGCTCCTCCAGGAAGGCAAGCATAATGTCGGCCATCAGGAACTCGCCGGTAATCTTGCCGCCAAAGCCCACGATGTTGGCGTTGAGCTCGCGACGGGCATACAGGGCAGAGGTCATGTCGCGGACCAGGGCGCAGCGGGCGCCGGGAACCTTGTTGACGGCGTTGGTGATGCCGATGCCGGTGCCGCACAGGGCCACGCCAAAGTCGGCCTTACCGCTGGCAACAGCCTCGCCCACGGCCTTACCGTAGATGGGATAGTGCGTACGGGTGTGGCTGTAGGTGCCACAGTCGAGCACCTTGTAGCCAGCCTGCTCCAGGCGGTCGGCCAGATAGATCTTCTCGTCCGTAACGATATGGTCGCAACCGATTGCGATGGTCTTCTTCATCAGAACGTCCTTTCGTCTGAATTCACAAGTTGAGGTAGAAGTTCGAGTTCTCGGTGGCTCTCGTTAGGCCATCTTGTTGAGCATGTCGACACGGATCTGGTGACGGCCGCCGGCGTACTGGGCGCGCAGGAACTCGCGGGCGATCTTCTTGGCGACCTCGGTGCCCACAACGCCCGGGCCCATGGTGACCATGCGCGAACCGTTGTGCTCGCGGGTCATGTAAGCGGAACGCTCGTCGGAAATGTTGGCGACGACCATGCCCTTGATCTTGACGGCGGCCATATAGGAGCCGACGCCGTACTTATCGAATGCGAAGCCCTGGGAATCCTTGTGCTCCAGCAGGTCCTTGGCAACGGCGGTCGCGGAATCGACAAAGTCCGCAGCAGGGGTCTCGGAATAGTCGACGACCTCGTGACCGTCAGCGATGAGCATCTCCTTGATGGACTCCTTCATCGACATACCGTCGGCATCGGAAGCGATTACAACCCTCATGACATCCTCCTTGAGAGATACGCAGGTGCGTAGTTTCTGTTTGGAAGTGTTGAATCGCGCTCAGGTCCGGGCATCTGAATGTGCGGTTCTTCACTGTTCATGTTTATTTGAACACATTCGAACATAGGTTGCAACCATTATTTGTTTAACTTTGTTCTTTTTTGAACAAATACCGTTTACGGTTGATTGCCGACCGTTTGAGCCCGGCGCAGACGTAGCGACCATGTGTTCAACAAACAAAAGGGCGGTCGAGAACGTGTCTCGGCCGCCCTTCTTACGGTTGATCTTCCAAAGATCGCTTTGCCGCCTACTCAGACTGCCCGCTCTTCTTGGCATGTTTGGACGGAGCGCTCAGAAAACGTCCCGTTAAATAGTTCGCCGGGCCGGAAATATCGATCCCCAGCAGCGTGTGCCCCAGCCACAGAAACGCCGCGAGCACCAGCAATGGAATAACGCACGAAGTCACAATCATCACGATGACGCCTTCGATCAGATCGGTCACCTGTTGCACAATCTCATCGGTCATCGACTTGGCACTGTCGGTCACCGATGTGAGTAAACTCGATGCCCCATCGGTCAGCTGCTCAAGCACATTCTTGTTTTCCGTGGTCTCGGATTTCTTCTCGCTCTTTGTGGAGCTCGCCTTGCTCGCTTCAGTCGCCTTTTGCTCTGTCTGCTCGATACTCACCTGATACGTCTCATCGACCTTTTGCGACACCCATACGCTCGCGGGCACAAGCGCCATGCCGATCACGGCAACCACCAGCACGCGAGTCGCCACGCGGCGCAGGACGGCGCTCGTGCTCCAGCGCCCGTGAATGCCGAGCGACACCGCAAAGAGTACCAGCGCAAACGGGATCAGGATGCCCAGGCCAACCGACCACAAAATGGTCAGCAGGTATTTCTCGAGGTAGAGCACGGCAAGCACGATGCCCAAGTTACCCGAAAGCTGCGCGAGCTGCTCGGCAACCGGCGTTCCCGTATCACCCGGCAGCGCGGTAATGCCCGCAGACAGCGCCACGCACGAGGTCGTGAGCGCCAGTACGTTGCCTTTCTTTTGATCGATGACCTCGATGGTGGAGTCCCATGTTTTGGTATCGGCAAAATGCGGACGAGCCACAAAGCCCGACAGCAGCGCCAGTACCACGAGTGCAACGATAAAGCCAATCTGCAGCTTTTTGTTTGCGCACACGACATCGGACAGGCTGGGCTGCAGCTCGGTTACCGTCGTGTGCTCGGTTATCTGGACAGGACGCCCATGAGCCATCTCGCGCGCATCTCTTTTTTGTATTGACCCGTTATCCGGCATTTGGATACCTCCTCAGTCCGGTCTGTATTGCGGATGGAAGTATACCCACCCAGCAAAAAACCGAACGGGAGGGCGTGCAGAAGCTCCATAACGCTGCTAGTCGAATAGTGCCATTTCAAAACTATGCCGGTTTACTACGATAAAACCGATAGGACCGACCACATTTGCTATTAGCAGAAAATGACAAGCTTTCTACCTGCGGCTTTGATAACGCTGTTCTTTCCATAGTTGAAAGAATGCGATTCATCGTAGTAAACCGGCATAGTTTTGTAACCGACAGACCGAGTCGGCACCGCAGCAAACCTAATGACCCGGTTTCTTCCATCCTCAAAGGATCGAATGCATGGCAGGAGTGTCCCAAACTGCCGGCAGATAAGGAACGTCCCCAAGTGCCGGGTAAACAGAAAAAGCCCTGCCGCGGGTAGCGGCAGAGCTTTTGGAAGGGGACTTGGTTGTGAGAGCTCGTTAGGCGAGCTTAGCCTCGAGTGCGGCGATGCGCTTATAGGCATCGATGGTAAAGCGGGTCTGCTTCTCCAGGATCATGGTGGTCATGAGAGTATCCTGAGCGTGAGCCATGATGAAGGTCATCTCCATCTCGCCGCCGCCGGCCTCCTGCGAAAGCAGCTTGGTCTGCGTGTCGTGGGCGCCGATAAGTGCATCGCTGGCATCCTTGTGCAGCTGCTCGGCCTTCTCAAAATCACCCTCGCGAGCAGCATCGAGCGCTGCAAGCAGATCGGTCTGGGCGTCGCCCGCGTATGCGACAATCTCGAATCCAACCATCGAGATTTCTTCTTTGGTTGCCATATTGCGTTCCTTTCACATATGAACCAACGGAGAGCATCGCGTCCGGGCATACGCGCTGCGCTGTGTATGGCAGGAACATTAACATTCAAACAAAAAAGAACAGAGCAAAACGTAATTTCGAGCTATGAACGGTTGCTTTTCGCCCGTGAACGGTTTTTAAACCAATCTGAACATTCTCGAACACAATTAGCGGCAACCCAAACAGGTCCGCACCCTAGCGTACATAGCGCACCGTATCGCCCTCGACGAGCACACCCGGAAACAGCATGTGCTCCACACCGGGTGCAGCGCCCTCGGCGCCGGCAATCTTGTCGACCGCCCACATGCCGACGCGCTTGTTGTCAAAGCGCACCGTAGTCAGGCGACGATCGGGCACGATATCGCCCAAACTATCGTCAACACCCACCACGCTTACGTCCTCGGGCACGCGCCTTCCGCACGACTCGAGCCCGCGAATGCAGCCGTAGGCCATGGCATCGTTGGAAGCATAAATGGCCGTACAGGTCGGATCGTCCGCCAGAGCCTGACCGGCAGCATACCCGCTCCGTGCCGTCCAATCGCCACGGACGAGTCGCGGCGGCTCAATACCATGCGCGCGCAATGTCTCACGCCAGCCCTCCTCGCGTTGCATGCCCGAAAGCGAGCGCTCGGGGCACGAGATAAAGTGCACGGTCCTGTGCCCCTGCCCCAGCAAGTACTCGACCACCTGGCGCGAGCAATCGAACTGGTCGTTATCGACCGTCGAGCACAGCGGGTGCTCCAGCATGGTAACGAGCACCGTCTGCATACCGGGCAGCGGCTCAAAGGTGCCAAAATCCGCCGGCATGCGGTTCATGATCACAACCATGCCGTCCACCGGAAGCGCACTCATGCGCGTTGATGCGCTCTCGAGGGTATAGGGGTGTCCATCTACTTTAGTAAGGGTGATGGCATAGCCGTGTTTGTCGGCTGCGGCGGCAAAGCCCTCCATACGGTCGAGGTTGCCGGTACCGGTAATGTTGAACATGGCGACGCCGACCGTCTTGAACTTGCCGCGACGCAGCGACCGGCCGGCAAAGTTTGGACGATAGCCAAGCTCGCGCATGGCGGCGCGCACGCGCTCCTTGGTCTCGGGGCGCACGCTGGGCGAATCATGCACGGTGCGCGAGACCGTCTGCTCCGAGACGCCCGCGAGACGTGCCACGTCTTTGACGGATACCGATTTTTTAACAGCGGCCATAGGTCGATCTTTCTATGTCAACGATGCCATTGGTGGCACCCTACGCAGTCAAATGAAACGTCTTTAAGTATATCTAACGCCTCCTCCGCCATACGCTCACCACCCAAAACCTACCGTTCACCGACATTTTTGCTTCCCCAAACGGCTTTTGTAGTCCAAATGTTAACGTTGCCATTGTGCAAACACAGAGCCACCGGGCGGCTCAAACGTTTACGCATAAGGAATCGACGGTTCGCAGGCACAGGAACCATCAGTTCGCGTCTTTTTTTGTGTCGCAAAATGGCAACGTCAACATTTTGGCAACCAAACGCCAAAAGCTACCATCGTTGCTAACCCACCGACTCTTAGGAGCATTGCATGGAGCAACTCATCGCCATCATCGAAAAGGGCCAACCCTTTTTCAACGCGATCGCCCGCAACAAGTACCTCAAGGCGATCCGCGACGGCTTTATCTCCGTCATCCCCATCATCATCTTCTCGTCCATCTTCTGCCTGGTAGCCTCGGTCCCCAACATCTGGGGTTTCTACTGGCCCGATGACATCAACAACGCCCTGTGGAAGTGTTACAACTACTCCATGGGCATCCTGGCCATCGCCTGCGCCGCCACCACGGCCAAGCACTTCGCCGACGCCCAGAACCGTGATCTGCCCAAGAACAACCAGATCAACTTTATCTCGTGCATGTGCGCGGCCATCATCGGCTTCTTGCTCCTTTCGAGCGACACGATCGCCACGGACGCCGCCAGCGGCTTCAACACCACCTACCTTGGTTCCAAGGGCCTGCTGACCGCCTTCATCGCTGCGTTTGTGACCGGCATCATCTACAAGTTCTTTATTAAGCGCAACATCACCGTCAAGATGCCCGAGCAGGTTCCGCCCAACATCTCGCAGACCTTTAAGGACATCATCCCCTTCTCCGTCTGCATCACCGTCTTTTGGGTCTTTGACATCGTCTTCCGCGCTGCCTTTGGCTTCTGCTTTGCCCAGGGCGTCATCCAGGTGTTCCAGCCCCTGTTCACCGCCGCCGACGGCTACATCGGCCTCGCTGTGATCTACGGTGCCATGAGCCTCTTCTGGTTCGTCGGCGTCCACGGCCCCTCGATCGTCGAGCCCGCCATCGCCGCCGCCCTCGTTGCCAACATGACCGACAACCTGGCTGCGTTCCAGGCTGGCCAGCACGCTTCCGCTGTCCTGACCCAGGGTGCCCAGTACTTCGTCGTCTGCATGGGCGGCACCGGCGCCACGCTCGTCCTGGTCTTTATGTTCTGCTTCCTGGCTAAGTCTCAGGAGATGCGCGCCGTCGGCAAGGCCGCCATCGTCCCGGTCTGCTTTGCCGTCAACGAGCCGCTGCTGTTCGCCGCACCCATCGTGCTCAACCCCGTCTTCTTTGTCCCGTTTGTCTTTGCCCCGATCGCCAACATCTGGATCCTCAAGATCTTTATCGACTTCTTGGGCATGAACGGCTTTATGTACACCCTGCCTTGGACCGTCCCCGGCCCCATCGGCACCATCATGGGCCTGGGCTTCCAGCCGCTCGCCTTTGTGATGCTCGCCATCATCCTGGTCGTCGACTTTGCCCTGTACTATCCGTTCTTCCGTGCCTATGACGCCCAGAAGTGCGCCGAGGAGGCCGAGATCTCCCAGGAGGAGCTCGCCGCCAAGAACGCCGAGAAGGCCGCCAAGCTCAACGACGCCTTCCAGGGCAAGGCCGATGCCAAGAGCGTTGCCGCCGGCGCTGCTGCCGAGGCCGTGAAGGCCGACGCCCCTGCCGCTTCTGCAGCACCCGCTGCCGAGGCAGCGACCGCCAGCGACCTCAACGGTAAGCGCGTGCTCGTGCTCTGCCAGGGTGGCGGTACCTCGGGTCTGCTCGCCAACGCGCTGGCCAAGGCTGCCAAGGAGCGCGGTATTAACCTCGAAACCGCTGCCGAGGCCTATGGCAACCACGTGGACATGCTCCCCGACTTTGACCTAGTCGTCCTGGCCCCGCAGGCCGCAAGCTACCTGGCCGACCTGCAGAAAGACTGCGAGCGCGTGGGCAACAAATGCGTCGCCTGCCGCGGTAAGCAGTACATTGAGCTCTCCCAGAACGGCGACAAGTCTCTCGCCTTCGTCTCCGAGCAGCTTTCGAAGTAAGTAACGCTCAGGGCCAGCCGACCATCCAAGACCGGCTGGCCCTTCGATTTAGACGATTGGATCATCATGTCCGTTAATCCTGCTAGCGTCACCAATCCGCCTGCGCAGTTTCCCGAGGACTTTGTCTTTGGCGGCGCCACTGCTGCCTACCAGGTAGAGGGCGAGACCCGCACTCACGGTAAGGGCAAGGTTGCCTGGGACGACTTTCTGGAAGCCCAAGGCCGTTTCTCCCCCGATCCCGCTTCGGACTTCTACAACCAGTACCCCGTCGATCTGGAGCTGTGCGAGGAGTTTGGCATCAACGGCATTCGCCTCTCCATTGCCTGGAGCCGCATCTTCCCCAACGGCACCGGCGAAATCAACCCCGAGGGCGTCCAGTTCTACCACGATCTCTTCGCCGAGTGCCATAAGCACCATGTTGAGCCGTTCGTCACGCTGCATCACTTTGACACGCCGCTTCCCCTCTTTGAGAAGGGCGACTTCCTCAACCGCGAGACCATCGATGCCTTTGTGGACTTTGCCACCTTCTGCTTTAAGGAGTACGCCGACCAGGTGACCTACTGGTTCACCTTTAACGAGATCTGGGCGGACGCCTCCAACACCTACATCGAGGGCACCTTCCCCGGTGGCGTCAAAGCTCATCTGGCCGAGGCCTTCCAGTGCGAGCACAACATGATGCTCGCCCACGCCAAGGCTGTGCTGGCCTTCCACAACGGCGGCTTTAAGGGCAAGATCGGCGTCATTCAGTCGCTGGAGTTTAAGTACCCGCTCAACGAGAACGACCCCGCCGACATCAAGGCCGCCAACAACGAGCACGTGCTGCAAAACCAGTTCCTGCTCGACGCCACCTTCCGCGGCGACTATGCCCCCGACACCCTCGAGTGCGCCAACCGCCTGGCCGCCATCTCGGGCGGCACCATCGAGATCATGGACGAGGATCTGGAAATCATGCGCGAGGCTGCGCTCTACAACGATTACCTGGGTGTCAACAACTACCAGTGCCGCTTCCTCAAGGCTTACGACGGCGAGAACGACCTGCACCACAACGGTACGGGCGAGAAGGGCACCGGCCGCTGGCGCGTCAAGGGTATTGGCGAGCACGTGAACAAGCCCGGCATCCCCACCACCGACTGGGACTGGATCATCTATCCCGAGGGTCTGTTCGATCTGCTCGTCTACATTAAGCAGCGCTACCCCAACTACAAGCAGATCTTCATCACCGAAAACGGCATGGGCTACAAGGACCCCTACAAGGACGGTTTTGTGGACGACCAGCCGCGCATCGACTACATCGAGCAGCACTTGCGTTGGCTGCTCAAGGCCATGGAGGTAGGCGTCAACGTGGGCGGCTACTTCCTGTGGAGCCTGCAGGATCAGTTCTCCTGGACCAATGGTTACAACAAGCGTTACGGCTTCTTCTACGTTGACTTTGAAACCCAGAAGCGCACGCCCAAGGCAAGCGCATACTGGTATAAGCACGTGGCGCAGACCCGTCGTCTGGACTAGCGACTTGCGACGAGCGGCATTGCCCCACTCACATAGCTTGTCCCCATTTCTCAGCCGGGGGCGGCACGTCACACGGCGCGCCGCCCCCGGCCTTTTTGTGCAGGTCGGAAGCCGTTTGTCTCGATCTGTAACATCCAGCCGAGCTTTTCAGTCCCAACTGTTACAGATTGAGATGAAAGGGACCGACCAGCCCGAATTGTCTCAATCTGTAACACTAAAACCGGTTTTGGACGTCTAGCTGTTACAGATTGAGACAAACTCACAGGTCAGCCCCCTGTATCTCCCTCCGTTCTTGCTAGCAGATGACCCGCGTGTGCTCCTCGATGGCAGTGCGGTCCTCGGCGGCGATACCCGGCTCACACACCACAGCGTCCAAATTGTCCAGGCGGCAGAAGGTGTAGAAGTCGCGCTTGCCGATCTTGCTGGAGTCGGCGATCAGGTAGCGCGAGTCGGCCTTGCTAAAGGCGAGCTGCTGGATGCGGCCCTCTTCCATGTTAGACGTGGACACGTCGCCGTTCAAAATGCCGTTGGCGCCGATATAGGCTGCGTCGATTCCCAGCGCGCGCAGGGTATCCTCGGCCGTTGGTCCCACAAAAGCGGCGGTGCGGCGACGGTACATACCGCCCACGAGGCACAGCTCGCAGTCTTCGCGCGCCTCGAGCAGGTTAAACACCGAAAGCGAATTGGTCACGATACGCAGGCGAAACGCCGGCAGCATCGAGGCCATCTGCTCAACCGTGGTGCCCGTACCCAAAAAGATGGTCGAGCCTTCCTCGATAAGCTCCACAGCGCGGCGTGCGATCTGCAGCTTTTCCTCGGCATGCTTGGTGCGCTTTTCACTGTGCGAATACTCGTGGCGCAACATAGCGTGGGGACGGCCCTGCGCACTGCGGGCTCCGCCGTGCACGCGCTCGATCTCGCCCAGGCTCGCAAGTTCCTCAAGGTCGCGACGGATCGTCATGTCCGAGACACCTAACGCATCAGAAATCTCTTTTACCGAGACCGTACCCTGCTCCTCGAGCAGCTGACGAACCTTATCCTGTCGCTCTGCCTTAATCACGATGAGTCCTCGCCGTTCTGTGCGCGCATATCATTCAAACAGTAACGAACAAATTGTATCAGACTCGCGCGTGTTAGAAATGGGCGCCGACGCAGCCCCAATCATCACTTTTTTGAGAAAAATACCCCCAGCTTTAGTGGGGTGTAGTGATAATCTCGCCTGTTCGCGCTACAGTTTGTCCGAAATATCTCGATGTTAGGAACCAAATGATCACTTCCGAGCTTTTCGGCACCGCGCCGTGCGGTACCCCCGTTCATCGTTACACCCTCAACGGGCCCGAGATCTGCGTTCGCATTATGGACTATGGCGCCACCGTGCTGGGTATCGATGTGCCCGACATTCCCGGCAACGTGCGCGATGTGGTGCTGGGCTTCGATAAGCTCGAGGATTACTTTGACAACCCCGCCTGCTTTGGCGCGACCATCGGCCCTGTGGCAAACCGCACCGCTGGCGCCACGATCGCCATCGACGGCACGGACTGGCATATGCCCGCCAACGAGGGCGCCAACAACCTGCACAGCGACCTTGAGCACGGCCTGCACAAACGTGTGTGGGATGTTGAGCTCGACGAGGTCCATAACGCCGTGCGCATGACCACCTCGCTTAAGGATGGCGAGCTGGGCCTGCCCGGCAACCGGACCTTTACGGCCGTGTTTACCGTTACGCGCACCGGCGTCTTCCGCATCGAGTATGGTTGTGAGAGCGACCGCTCAACCTATGTGTCGATGACCAACCATACCTACTTTAACCTTGCCGGCCACAACGCCGGCATGGACTGCGAGCATTTCTTTGTAGCCAACGCCGCCCACTACCTGCCCATTGACGAGCAGAATATCCCTACCGGCCAGATCGCTCCGGTCGAGGGCACGCCGTTTGACTTCCGCAGCCTGCGCCCCGTCGCACCCGGTATGGAGGCCGACGACCCGCAGATTAAGCAGGCCCGTGGCTACGACCACTGCCTGTGCATCGACGGCTATCAGTACGGCCGCAATCTGCGCCGCGCGATGCACGTCGAGGAAATGTGGACCGGTCGCGAGCTGGATTACTACACCACCGCCCCGGGCGTGCAGCTCTACACCGGCAATTGGCTGGGAGACGAGCATGCCAAGGACGATGCCAACTATGGCTGGGGCGCCGGCTTTGCCCTCGAGGCAGAGATGTACCCCGACACGCCGCACCAGCCGCTGTTCCCGCAGGGCATTGTGGGCCCGGGTCACCCCTACAGCAATGTGATCGAGTACCACTTTATGAGGCACTAAGCCCGCAACGCGACATATCGCACAGCAGCGCCCGCCGGCACCACCGCCAGCGGGCGCTTTTTCATCTTTTAGGCTCGTTTTTTCTGTGACTGTATGAGTGACATATCAAAACTATGCCCATTTACTACGTTTAGCCCGGGATGCTCGACCATGCACCGGTTTTTGTTAAATTCGCAAGCTGTCTACCTGCGGTTTTGTTTTTCTCAAATTCGACATGCTCGGCGATAGCCGATCAAACGTAGTAAATGGACATAGTTTTTGACAGGCGGTATCGCGCGCGTCCCTCGCAAGGGCAAAATGATCCGTTTTCCTCCGTCCCCAAGGGATCAGTTGAACAGATTGCCGATGGGGTCGGGGGCGGAACTGGGGAGATAGCGGATTTCTAGTTCTATGCCGAGCGCTTGCAGCTCTTTGAAGGCTGCGGTGTCTGCATCGTCTATGGCGACTGCGGGCGTCACGGGACGCTTGCCCTCCCCCGCCCGCATATGGCCGATGCTGATCTTAGTTATTGGCACGCCGCCCTTAACCAGCGCGAGCGCATCAGCGGGTGAGGCCACCATAATCAGAATCCATTGACGCGGCGTTGCGGTATGAATGATGTCGATGGTCCTTTGCACCGAGAAAAACCGCGTCCACACGCCCTCGGGCGCCGCGACCCTCATGGGCGCCCACTGGCGCGAATCCGCCGCGATCTCGTCGTTGACGATTAGGACGAGGTTGGAACCCACGGCTTCGTTCCACTGCTCAACATCTTGCCCGTAAATGAAACGGTCATCGATACGCGTGAGAAGGATCTTGGGTTGAGCCATGGCTGCCCCATTCTGCTTGAGACCCGTAAGGGCAAGACATCACGTCTCCAATATTAGTGCATTTAAAGTGAGAAAAGCCGTCAGGACCCTTGCGCGGATGTGCGATGTCCCGTATCATAAACAGCCGTTGACGCCTCAGTTGCGTCACCACATGGCCGCCAGCGTAGCTCAGTTGGTAGAGCACCGCTCTCGTAAAGCGGGGGTCACCGGTTCGAGCCCGGTCGCTGGCTCCATTGCACAAGATAGCCGCCTTCGGGCGGCTTTTTTGTTTTCGATTTTGAGTGCGTGTGTGCCAATCCAAGCATCGCCACGTCAACAGCGGCCCACTCGGTGGACTTCGGGTTTAATGCTTAGGGGCGGGGATTTACCAAAGTGAAATCTTAATGAAAAGAAACCCAGCTGCAACAATTGCCATGATGAGGGCTCGAATTGGCCATATAGATCTAAAATGGTCACAATATACAAATGTCGAGAGACATTGGGGATATAGATGAAAAGAACTAAGGGTTTTCTTTTGTTGGTATTGATGCTGCTCGGACTGTTCTGCCTGAGTGGCCCTTCTTGGGCCAAGGCTGCCTGTCCTGAAGGTGAGCCTCAGCAGTCTTATACGGGCAACCTGCTGATAACTGCTAAGGAGGGCGATGCCGACTCCCAGTCTGGGGTAAATCCCCTTGCCACTTTTGAGGGGGACGGCGGAACGGTCAAGCTTGACCATATTGGTAGCGGGATTTTGAGGTGGCAAGTTCTTCCGGACAAAATTGCGAACGATCCCTTCTCTTTTGCTGGAACGATATATCTATACAAGGTTGTGAGCGGAAAACAAAAATACGTCGATTGCTATCCGACAAACGGGTCTGGAATTGCATTCACCGGCATTTCAGAGCAGATTGATACACATGTACGAAAGGGAACCTATGTGGTGCGTTGGGTTGGAGCTGCTGCAGGTCCGATATGGATTGCGGTCTTGCGCCCCGATGTCCAAATAGGTTTCTCTCTCTAGACGGGAAGTTGCTCATGGACGCCATATATGACGGGGATGACTGGGTCGATCATTATACTTGGCGCCTGGTCGGCTCGAACGACAATGGGGATGTGGTGTTTGATGGACTATGTCCAAAGCATCTCCATCCTTTTGTCTCGTCGTTAATTGAGAGTTCCGCTCGTGTTGCCCCCTACAGCTCGGCATCGCTTCATGATACGGACGTTTTGAAGACCATAAGGGAATCAATTGACGATGGCACGATGAGCGGCCCGCTGTTTTCTCGGCTTGTGGGGCTAGATGAGATTGGCTCGAAACGACTGCTTGCGGGCGAAAAAGTGGAACTCACTTATCGGTCGATGATTTCAATCCTGCGGCTAGCCGATGTTCTTCGCAAATAAATGAGGCTTCCCTATTCAAAAACAGAAAACCCCGCCAAACGTGATTTCCCTAGGGAAAACCCGTTTGGCGGGGTCCTAGCGTGATTTCCCTAGGGGAATCACGCCATCAGACGAACAACTCAGCCGAGCAGCTCGCTACTCCTCCCAGTAGGCGTCGGCAAGCAGCTTAAAGCAGATCTTCTTGATCGGTTGTGCGCCATCGCCCGGGAACTCGAGCGTGGGCATGTGAGGCTCGCCGGCAACGAACAGCGCAAACTTGTCGTCGGCAAGATCGCCGGCGATCGAAGCGTCGGAATCGACCAGATCGTAGTCGTCCTTCTCGTCAAACTCCTGAACCAGCGTCAGGCTGCCCGTGGCGACCTTAAAGGCCTCGCGACCCTCGACGTCGATCTGCAGGTCGTGATAGCGCTGATGCGTCTCATAGTGAGCCTCGGCCTCGGGACGCGTCGTGGGAGCCATGACGTTCGCATAGACCTTGTCGCCCAGAATCGGATGGCTGCCGACCTCGAGCTCTGCCGGGTCGTTCTCCTCGAGCCAGTCGATCAGCACGTCGAGGCCCTTGAGCATTCCGCGGTACTCCTCGATATCGCCCAATGCACCGTAAATCATCTAAATCCCCTCTCGGATCGCTTCTTTGGCGGCTACTCGGCAAACGCGTTACCGACGCTGTTGCCACCCACATACGCCTCGACCAGGGTAAGGTCGGGATTGAACACGACAAACTCGGCGTCGCGCCCCAGCATAATGCTACCGCACTTGTCGTCGACATGAGCTAGCAAGCAATGCCGGGGCCGACGCCCAGGCTTTTACAGCTCGGTCACGACAACGCCGTTGTAGACCTCGTCCCAACGGTCCATGACCAGATGGCCGGTCATGGGATCCATGGCATTGAGCTTGCCGCAGGTGTTGGCGGTACGCAGCACCGTCTCGTCGTCCGCGCCAGCAGCAATGGCATGCGCGAAGCCAGCGATAGTGGAGTCACCAGAGCCCGTAGCGTTAACGGCAGGGATATCGGGCGTCTTTGCGCGGAACGCACGGCCATTGTGGAAGCCAACGGAGCCGGCAGCGCCCATGGACACGACGACCCAGGGGATATCGGAGAAGCGGGCATCAGAGGCGAGCGCGGCGCGGAGCTCGTCCACATCGTCGGTGGTAAAGCTCGTGCCCAGAAGGCCGTTAATCTCGGTCAGGTTAGGCTTGACCAGCTCGGGCTTAATTTCGGACTTAAGGGCGGCCTCGAGCGAAGCGCCCGAGGTATCGAGCAACGCCTTGGCACCGGCGTTCTCGGCAATGCCCGTGATCTTGGCATAGTAGTCTGCCTCGACACCGCGGGGCAGCGAACCCGAGATGGTGACGACGTCGGCCTTGCTCGCAAGCTCGGTAAACTTGGCGGTAAAGGCATCGAGCTCCTCGGGGGCAATTGTCGGGCCGCTCTCGAGCAGCTCGGTCTGGTTGCCGGCATGAAGGATATTGAGGCAGATGCGGGTCTCGCCCTTGATGGGCACAAAGTCGTTGTTAATACCGTTGGCGTCCATGAGCTCAGCCATGTAAGCGCCCATGTGGCCGCCGAGCAGACCGGTTGCCACGACGTCGTCGCCCAGCTGACCCAGCACACGGGCCACGTTGAGGCCCTTGCCGCCGGCGGTCTTTTCGGGCGTCACACGGTTGACGTCGTCGATAACGAGCTCATCGAGCTGATAGCGCGTATCGACAGACGGGTTCATCGTAACGGTGAGGATCATTTTTAGCTCCTTATCTCGCAGGCTCCTAGTGCCTCGCGATACGAGTCGACAAAACGGAATTACAGAATTTCAATCGTGAACGAGCGAACGACGGTCTCCTTAGGCTTGGCGATAAGGCAGCCGCGCTTGTGCTCAAGCACGTCATCCTCATCGGAACAGGTCGAGAGGCCACCCCAGGGCTCAACTGCCACAAAATCGCCCTCGGGCTTACTCCACACAATGAGATACGGGAAACCCTCAAAGCTCAGGCGGACGCCCTTGTCCTCGCCCTTTTTGGAAAGCGTGACCTGACGGCTCTCGAGCACGTCAAAGATGGTCTCCGCAAAATCGAAGAGCTCGTGCGATAGGGGCAGCGTCTTTCCCACCATGGGGTTCTTTGAACGGTTAGCTACATCAATCAATCCGGTCGAGGGTACGGCGGTGCAAAGCTCCGCAGCCTCATCTTTCTCAAAGCGCAGCTCGTAGTCCGTATAGGCCTCGCCGTCGTCGAGCGGGCACCTAAAGCCGGGGTGTCCACCGATAAAGAACGGCATGTCCTCGGTGCCCTCGTTGGTCACCTCATAGGAAACGCGCACGGCAGCGCGCTCGAGCGTATAGCGGGCGACGAGCTTAAACGGGTAGGGATAATCGCTCAGCAGCGCGGCGTTATCCTCCGAAGCCAGGCACATCGCCAGCTCGTTCTCGCTCTGGCTCAGCAGCTTCCACTCCTGTTTGCGCGCAAACCCGTGGCGAGCGAGCTTTACATGATGCCCGGCAAACGTCATGGCGCTACCATCGCGCAGGCCTCCGCAAATCGGAAAGCAGACCGGCGCCTGGCCGGACCACACTGCAGGATCACCCTGCCACAAGTACTCTCGACCTCCGGCCTCAATCGAGGTAAACGAGCCGCCAGCCGTGGAAACCTTAATAGAAATCGAATCGTTGGAAAGAGCGTATTCCATTACCCATCCTTTCGGACAACTGCATTTTGCTCGCAATAACCCGTCTCGGCCCTGACCAAAGGACAAACCCGCACGTTCATCGATGCGTCCGGTATCCCAGCCATGCAACGGGGTACCATACAGACATTGATGCAATTACAGCTGAAAGGCCTTCTTATGCGAACCATCATCCTCTACGCCTCGCGCCATCACGGCAATACGAAAAAGCTCGTGGACGCCATCGTCGAGGCACACCCCGAGATCGATACCCTCGACGTCAAGGCGCTCGGCAAAAACGAGTATCCCAACCTGCACGAATATCATCTGATCGGTGTCGCCACGGGCATCTATTACTCCGAGATCGACAAGGACATGGCACGCGTGCTCACAAACGTGCTGCAGCCGCAGGACAAGGTGTTTGGCCTTATGACCTACGGTGGCAAAAACAAGTGGTACGGCAAGGATATCGATGGCATCTGCCGCATGAGGCAGGCCATCTTTATGGGTGTCTACGGCTGCCCCGGCTTTGATACGTGGGGACCGTTCAAGCTCGCCGGCGGTGTCCAAAAGGGACACCCGACCGCTGAGGAAATTAAGGGCGCCGTCGACTTCTTCGACAAGATCGAAGACGAGTATGGCGACATCATCGTCGAGGAGTACGCCAAGCGCGAGAAGCGCCTAGCCTACGAGAAGGAGCATCCTGCGGGAGGTCTTGTGGCCGGCGTTAAGCGCACGGCAAAGAAGATTGCTAACAAGCTGTAACTGTGAAGGTGCTTTTGAGCGTTTAACCCATACGGCGGGTCCGAGCAGATTCGGGCCCGCCGTCTTTTTCTATCGTTACTCGGTAAAGGCGTTGCCGACGCTCTGGCCGCCGACATACGTCTCGACGAGGGTGAGCTCATGGTCGAACACGACAAAGTCGGCGTCGCGACCCGGCATGATGCTGCCGCACTTATCCTCGATGTGTGCAGAGCGAGCCGGCACCTCGGTTGCCATGCGAATGGCGATATCGGCGCTGGCGATGCCCCAGTCGACGATGTTCTTGACGCCCTGGGCAAGCGTGAGCACCGAGCCGGCAATGCTCTTGCCGTCAGCGAGCCAGCACAGGTTGTCCTTCATGATGACGTCCATGCCACCACTGGTGTAGCTGCCCTCGGGCATGCCGCCGCAACCCAGGCAGTCGGTGATGAGCACCGTGTGCTGCCAGCCCTTTGCCTGCAGCAGTGCCTTGATGGCGGCAGGGTTTACGTGCTTGCCGTCACAGATGATCTCGGCGTAGGTCTCGGGCGTGGACATGGCTGCACCCACGACACCGGGCTCGCGGTGATGCAGCCCGCGCTGGCCGTTATAGGTATGCGTAAAGCAGCTGGCACCGGCGTTGATGGCGGCGATGCACTCATCGTAGGTGGCGTCGGAGTGACCGATGCTGGCCACCACACCCTTGGCGTTCAGAGCAGCCGCATAAGCAGCGGCACCGTCGCGCTCGGCCGCCATGGCGCTCTTAACGATGCGACCGCCCGCAGCCTCCTGCCACTGATCGAAGACCTCCTCGGAGGGGTCGATCAGATAAGCGGGGTTCTGCGCGCCCACGTGCTTCATGGTAAAGAAAGGGCCCTCCAGGTAGATGCCCTGGATACGGGCACCGCAGAAGTCGGGGCCGCGACCCTCGTCCGCCTGGGCGATGGCGGCGCAGGCGTCCTTAATCTGCTCGACGCCATCGGTGAACGTCGTGGGCAGCCAGCTGGTGGTGCCGCGACGGGCGAGCTCGGTCGAGCTGATATCGATGCCCTCGGGATCGTTATCGGTAGTCGAGTGGTTATAGAAGCCATGGATGTGGGTGTCGACCATACCCGGTGCGATCCACGATCCCGTGTAATCCTTAATCTCGCAAGAGGGCTCGTCGGCCTGCCAGGCGCCAAAGACGCCATCCTCGACCATAAGATAGCCGCCCAGTTGCGGGCCTGCCGGCAAGAAGAACTTGTCAGCCTTAATTGCGTACGTGCTCATATGCACTCCTTGCTTCTAAAGCAGTTGACTGTGGTGATGCTTATACCCAGCTCACGTAAAACAAAAAGCGCCCGCCCGCCGTTATGAGCGGACGGGCGCCCTTACAGGGGGACGCGATTAAGCGGTGAAGGGGTGAATCGTCACGCCCTTGACCACGCGGTTGACCGTGCCGGTGGGGCTCGGCGTATCGGGCGTGTTGCCCACGCGCACGGAGTTGAGCAGGCTGATTGCCTGGGCAAACATCACGAACGGCAGAGCAAGGTAACCCTCGGGGAGTGCCTCATAGCCCTTAAAGGTGAAGGACTCACCCTCGTAGACAGTAGCGCCATCCTGCTGAACGGCAACGGTGTGCTGAGCGATCTCGTCGCCACCGATCTCGTTGAGGATGTCGATGTCGTACTGACGGGTGTAGGCGTCGTTGTTGACGAATACGAAGACGAGCGTCTTGTCGTCGACGAAGGACTTGGGTCCGTGACGATAACCCATAGAGGTGTCATAGGAAGTAGCGACCAGACCGTGAGCAAGCTCGAGGATCTTGAGCTGGCTCTCCTGGGCAAGGCCACCGAAGGAGCCGGAGCCAAGGTAGGTCACGCGGTTGAAGTCGCCAGCGAGGTAGTCGGCAACCTCAGACTCGCGAGCGATGACCTCCTCGCCCATCTTGGCGATGGTCTCGACCCACTCGGCCTTCTGCTCGTCGGAAGCCTCGTCAAAGATGAGGGTAGAGAGCAGGGTCATGCAGGTGTAGGAGCCGGTCATGGCGAAGCCCTTGTCGTTGGCGCGCGGGATGAGCAGCGTCAGCGCATTGGGATCATCGGCGGACTCGACGGCGAGCTTGCCCTCGGGCGCGCAGGTGATGTTGAGGAACTTGACGTTGTGGACGAGCTCCTTGGCAACGGCGACGGCGGCAAGGCTCTCGGGGCTGTTGCCGGAGCGGGCAAAGGAAACCACGAGCGTGGGATCCTCGGCGCGCAGGAAGTCGCGCGGGGCGCTCACGATGTCGGTCGTGGCGATGGGCTTAAAGTCGTAGAGATCAGTGTTGCCAGCGCGACGCAGGTACGGGGCGCAGGTATCGCCAACGTAGTCGGACGTACCGGCACCGGTGAAGACAACGGACAGACGGCCCTCGCCCATAGCGCGAGCCTCGGCCAGAAAGGCCTCGATGGCCTCCTTGTTCTCGCGATAGATGTTGAGCGTATCACGCCAAAGCTCGGGCTGCTGAGCAATCTCAGCCGTGGTGATCTGGGCGCCGAGCTCGGTGAGCTCCTCGACACTCTTCTCGAACATTTCTAATACCTCTCTCTAGAAGTAATCCTCTGACGTGCAATTATACACTTCGGTTGGTTATCTGGTAGTAACCAGTTAAAAACAAAGAATCATCATATGGAAACGATGCCAACACTAGTCGCTACGCTGGTGGTAAACCTTGTATTTAAACTGATCGGCACGAGCAACCGAGAGCGTATACTCCACAACCTCGTTTGACTCGTTATACGTAGTCCTAACCAAATCGAGCACAGGCGAGCCCTCGACAATTTCCAAAAGGTGGGCATCGGTGGGACGGGCTATGCTCGCATAGAACTCCTCTTCGGCCACACGTATTTTTTGCTGAAAGTCTTGCTCAATCACATCGTAAAGCGGCTTACGCTCCAGCAGCGGTCGCTTTAGGGACAGAAATTGACGAACCGGTAGATAGCTGCGTTCGACCATCATGGGCATGTTGTCGGCAGAACGAAGGCGCTTGAGCTTAAAAATGCGATCACCGATACGCAATCCCATATGCTCGGCCAGATTCTTATCGGCCTCCATCTCGCAAAACTCGAGAATCGTGGTCTCGGGGTCACGACCCATCGCGCGCATCTGCTCGGTAAAGCTGTAGGACTGCATAAGATTGGTTGCCTTTGCCGAACGGTCGGTCACAAAGGTACCGCGACCGTGCTGCCGAACCACCAGTCCTAAACGCTCCAGTTCCTGCAGAGCCAGGCGTACCGTAGTGCGCGAGAGACCATAGCGCTCCGAAAGTTCGCGCTCGGAAGGAATCATGTCACCGGCGCGATATTCATGGTCAATCTTTTCGGTCAGAATATCGACCAGCTGATCGTACAGCGGTTGCTTACGCGCTCCGATCGCCATCCTATCCTCCCTTTTGCTCGAATTCGGCTAACTACCTAGGGTGTTAAGCATTATCTGTCTGCCACACCCGAATCATCAAGAAAACAAAAGCCGCGCGCTCTTTCGAGCACGCGGCTTTTAACATACACATGGCTTAAGGGGTCGGGGTGTGAGCCGCGTAGGGACACACCCCTCAAGCTAGAGCCTTACCAGATGCTCGGCCAGAGACCAAGCGGGCCAGCGCCCAGGATGCCCAGAACGAAGAGCAGCAGAATGCCCTTGGTCGGGGTCCAGCTGTGCTTAGCGAACATGTAGTAAAGCAGCAGCGTAAGCATAAGCGGGACAAGCTTCGGGACGATGGTGTTGAGGGTGTCGGCAACAGAGAAGTTGACCGGATCCTCGGTGACGGTGCCGTAGGTAACGGACTCCATGCCGTTGCCCAGATCGGTGACGCCGCACTCAACAGCGTTGCCGTCGGCATCGGAAGCGGTGAGGGCGTTGCCGTCCTCATCGGTCATGGCGATGGTACCGGCCTCAGCGGTCTCGGTATCGATGCCCTCCATACCGGTGAAGTTCTCGGCCTCCTTCTCGGAGACGATCACGGTAGTAGCGGAGAGGCCACGGGTGGTGCCGTTGGGGATCTGGAGGTTGATCTGGGTGCCACCCATGGTGACGACCAGGCAACCGACGACGAAGACGCCCATGATGGAAGCGGCACGCGTGAAGGCCTGCATGTTGGCGGTCAGAGCGTCAATAGCGCTGGTGCCAAGCTTGTAGGACCAGTTCATGAGCCAGAAGCGCAGAGCGAACTGGACGACGTTGAAGATCACCAGGAAGATGATCGGCGCAGCGGCGTTGCCGTTGATGGCCATGTTGGAGGTGATGCCGGCCGTGATAGGCACGAGCGTCAGCCAGAACAGGGCGTCACCGATACCACCGAGCGGGCCCATTGCGGCGACGCGGACGGCGCGGATCGTGGGGATGTCAACCTTGTTCTGCTCGAGCGAAAGCACGATACCCATAACAAAGGTGACGAGGAACGGGTGAGTGTTGAAGAACTCCAGGTTGTGGCTCATGGAAGCCGCGAGGTCGTTCTTGTTGGTGTGGATCTTCTCCAGACCGGGGATGATGGAGTAAAGCCAGCCAGCGGCCTGCATGCGCTCGTAGTTGAACGATGCCTGCAGGAAGCAGGAGCGCCAAGCCATCTTGTTGAGGGTCTTCTGGTCGAGCTGCGGAGCAGGAGTGAGATCCTCGTAGTGCTCCGGGATCACATACTCATTAGATGCCATCTTCGAAGTCACCTCCGTCAGAAACAGCTGCACCCTTCAGCTCGGTCTGCTGCTGGAAGTCCCAGAAGGCGATGCCGAAGCCGATGAGAGCGAGGATGAGCAGAGCAGGGGTTGCCAGAGAATCGTTGGCAACGGTGATGAGCGCGAGGCCAAAGCCCATGAGGAAGAAGCCCCACATATCGCGGTTCATCATAACCTTGAGCAGGACGGCGAAGCCGACGAAGCGCATCATGCCGCCTGCAGCGGACAGACCGGTCTGCAGCCAAGTCGGGATGGCGGAAGCGATGGTCTGACCGATGGTAGCGCCAGCGATGAAGAACAGGGTGACGACGACAGCGAAGATCAGGCCGAGCAGAGCCATGGCGAAGTAGTTCAGACGCTCGATACCCTTGGTGTCAGCGTTGTGAGCCATGTTGTCCGCGGAGGACATGAGCGGCGACATAAGCGTGAAGACCAGGGTAACGCCGAGCTGACCAAGCAGAGCGAACGGAATGGCAAGGCCGACTGCCGCGTTGGGCTCAAGGCCCGTAGCGATAGCGAGAATGGCTGCCATGATGCCGCCGATAACGGCGTTAGGCGGCTGAGCACCTCCGATCGGCATGTTGCCGATCGTCATGAGCTGATAAGTACCACCCACGAGAAGACCGGTGTTGAGGTCGCCAAGGATAAGACCGATGACGGCGCCGGTGACGATGGGCTGATAGAGAGACTCGAGGAAGTTAAACTGGTCGATTGCCGCGATGAACGTGACGATGAAGACCAGAGCGACCTGGAAGATCGTGTATTCCATCTTGCTCCTCCTTTCAAAATGTATGTACGCACTTTGGATTTCACGTACAGAATGTCAGGGTTTCATTCCTGACAGCGTTGATCATGAGGATTACGAGAAGAGCTTGCTCGTGTCCTCAACAGGCGTGCTCGGAACGCGCCTGATCTCCAACTCCACCCCCAATTCCTGCAGCTCTTTAAACGCAGCGACATCCTCGTCGTTAACTGCGACGGAGGTGGCGACTTGGCGCTTTCCTTCCGACATGTGCATGTTGCCGATGTTTACCTTCTTTATAGGCACACCGCCCTTGACGAGCGTAAGCACGTCTTCCGGTGTTTCGGCCACGATGAAGATCTTCTGGCGCGGGCTCGCCTTGCCAATGACGTCGATGGTCTTCTGCAGGGAGAAGAAACGCGTAGCGACGCCGGCGGGAGCGGCCATCTTCATGAGGTTCTGGCGCATGGTGTTGGTCGACACATCGTCGTTGGCGACGAGGATGAGGTTGGAGCCCAGGGTGGAGTTCCACTGGGTAGCGACCTGACCATGGACCAGTCGGTTATCGATGCGGGTAAGAAGAATGTTGGGTTCTGCCATGTTGATCAGCTTCCTTTCGTTATTTGCTGACGACAGTTACTTGATCTCCTGAATCGCGTAACGCGAAACATCTACGACGGCACCGGATCGGACTTTGATCTGGACCTTTTCGCCTTCGATGCCCTTGACGGTTCCGTAGATACCGCCGGCGAAAAGAACCTCCTGACCCGGCTTGAGCTCGGTGTGCAGCTCCTTGAAGTACTTCTGCTTCTTCTTCATGTTGATTTGCGACCAGATGGTGTAAATCAAGCCCATGATGACAAGCAGGCCTAAAAGGGCGACCGAGGAACTCAGAACACTGGCTCCGAAATCGGCCATTAGATGCCGTCCTCGTCGCCGAAGATATCCTCTTCCTCGGCACCAGCGACGGAAGCGACCGTCTGGGCGGTGATGCCCGTCTGGCCAACGGTCACGGCCTGCTCGCCAAGCTCGGCGAGCGTGGCGTTGCCGCGGAGGAACAGAAGCTCAATAACCATGGGAAGGTTAGTTCCAGTCAGAATCTCGACGTTGTCGACATCCTGGGCAATCATCATTGCCTGGTTGAACGGGGTACCACCAAGCAGGTCGGTAAAGACGAGCACGCCATCGCACTCCTCGCGCATGGCGGTAATAGCGGCGCGGAGATCCTCACCGTAGGAAGCAGCCTGGTCGCCCTCAAAAGGAACGACGGTAAAAGCGGGCTGGTCGCCAGCGACCATAGCGATAGCGCTTGCGAGGCCGGGTGCGAACTGTCCATGACCGGTAAGAATAAAGCCAACCATTCAAATTTCCCTTCCGAAGGTGTGTACGATCTGAGTCCGATGATGTTCGGAAGCCAACGGGCAATCGCCCTTAAAGCTTCTTGGAAAGCGTTCTTTGAGAACCAGTGGTCTCTCAACTGGTAGTAACCACGTGACGTGTTGTTGTCACTATATCACCACAGAAGAGGTTGCTTTCGTTGATTCATACAGTAAAACGTTTTTGCACCGTTCACGGTAAAAAATCGACCGTTTACCGCTCGTTAACACTTCTACCTGCGGTTTTGAAACCGTATCGAAATACTTTGACGAAAGATCGGAACCTTTTCTGTGTCTAAACAACGCAGGGTGGCTAAAAATGGCGTGTAGAAAAAATGCAGGTCATTGTGAAGATTTGTGAATTGGTCTTTTTGACTTAATACCAGTTAGAACCAGTTTCGATATTATCGGTGAACGGTAGTTTTCGACCGTTCACCGGTTATTTCCAATCGTTTGCAGCCGTTTTCCCATATGAATCGGGGAAACCCGATGAAGCGTTTGTACGATCACTGGAAGTTTTGACATTTGTCCTCATCCCCCGCGCGTCAAACTCCGGCATCCAAAATGAGCCAATAGCTCACGTTAATCGTTTTCAATCATTACTTACTCAGTATCCGTAACTATTTATCGTTTATCGTTAATTCTGATATGATACAAGTATCATCCAAAACGCCGATTGGAGGGGTTATGGTCCATCGAAACGCATCTATATCGAATGAAACCATCAGCCGCGAACAGACAATAGCCAAAACTGAGGAAGCTCGCTCGTATCTGCAAATGGGCCACGATCTGCATTACCACCGCGCTCGCTCTGGGACTCCTCGCAGTCATTGCGATTGACCTTCTACTCATATTGCCTGGCCTCTCCCAAGGGTCGTGTCTCCAATCCGTAGAACTTCAAGCCGGCGAAGGGCCGTGCCTTGCTATCGTCGGTACCGATGCGCAGGCCCCACTTATGCTCGTTGCACACGATGGTCACACTGCCATAGGGAGCCTCTTGATGACATGTCTCGCGCTTACCATCGCGATAAGCGTGCGCAGGCTTTTCTTCAACATTGAAAAGGAAGGCAGGCCCTTTGACCTTGAATGTAACCAGACACTTCGTCGAGTAGGACATTTATTCCTTATCGGCGGCGTTGCCGTGAGGCTTCTTGGTGCCGTAATCACAGGAATGATACTCTCAGGATTTGGCGGCAGCTTTACGGATGCGTTCGTCGGCCAGCTATTCGAGCCCTCCATGCTCTTTGCAGGCCTGATTATTTGCCTGATTGCCAGCATCTTCCGCTACGGGTATATCCTGCAAAAACAAGATGACGAGTTGCTCTAGGGGGAATCCATGATTATTCTGCGGCTCGACCGCATGCTTGCCGAACGCAAGATTTCATCCAAAGAGCTTGCGGAACGCGTGGGTATCTCCCAGGTCAATATGTCGCGTATCAAGACGGGCAAGGTTTCTGCCGTGCGCTTTTCAACTCTTGACGCGATATGCCGGGCACTCTACTGCCAACCGGGCGATGTTCTGGAATACATACCTGACGATGAAGCCGATAGCCTCTTTGGGCTTAAAGATGAATAGCCATAATTAAGCCGCCAATCACGCCCTCAACGCAAAAAGCCCGCCAGAACGACTTCCGTACTGGCGGGCAATTTGTTTTCTATCAGCTAGATGCTCGATGAGCCGTGCAACTCTTTACGCAAACAGGCCGTAGATGCTGATGTTGGCCTTGGCGTAGAGGCCGTTAGCATACTCGGTCCACTTGGAGCTGGCGCTCGAAGCCTGCGAGGAATACTGCTGGTAGGCGGTGTAATAGGCGGTCATGGCCTGCTTATAGGTAGCGCTATCGGCCGTAAAGGCATCGTCAGCGAAGGCCTTGGCATAGGTGCTATCGGCGTCCTTCCAGGTGCCCTTCTCGCTATCCCACTCGTCGCCGGCAAGGTTGATGATGTAGTCGGCGTAGTCCTTGCTCGCGGTCTCCTCGTTGCCGTCAGCAGGCTCGGTCGGGGCGGTTGGCATGCTTGCGGAGCTATCGCCGACCTTCTTCTTGTAGAGCTTCTGCAGCGTCGCGGACTGGCGGACGATCTGCTTGGCCTGGTCCTTGGACACGCCGTACTGTTTTGCCATGGTCTTGTAGTCGGAGGTGCCGATGGAATCCTCGGCGTACTGCTTCATCTCCTTGGAAGAGACGGTAATGCCCTCGTCCTCGGCAGCATCGAGCAGAATCTTGTTGCGCACGTAAGACAGGATGACGTCGGCAGAGGGGGCGGTGTAGTTGCCGTTGCTATCCTTGACGGTGTCGAGGCTGTACTGGCTCTCGATGGCCTCGCGCGCGGTGATGTCGCTCTTCTTGCCGTTGTAGCTGTAGCTCGCCACGGTCGAATCGAGCTGGTCCTCGGTCAGGGTCGCCGAGCCGACGCCCTTGCCGCCAAAACCACCGTTGCCAATAAAGAAGCCGACCACGGCAGCGATCACGACTGCAACTACAAAGGCGGCAATCATCGTCTTCTTGTGCTTGGATACGTGATCGTCCCCATCGGAACCTAGGGCGTCATCATCCTCATCCTGGGCCTCGGGCATCAGATTCTCGTCAGCGGCATCTGCGGCAATCCGAGCCTCCAGTCGGGCGTCCTCCTCCTCGGCCGTCGTGCCGGCGGCAATGTGCTCGGCAGACGTACCGGCGACCAGGTCGATCTTCTCGTCCTCGTCACCGTCGGGTCCTTCGCCGCGCTCGATGATCTGGATGCCGTCGATCTCGTCCTTCTCGTCCTTCTTTTGAATCAGACCCATATCGGTTACTCCTTGTTAGGAAACATAGTCCCCAATAGAATACGCCCGACAGAGCGCCGGGCGTATTGATTCTTAGGTTATACGCAAACACTTAAGTACTATTTAGGCGTTTGCAGTGTGCATGCCTTAGGCCAGGTGCGCGATAACGGCATCGGCAAATGCCTGCGTACCCACAGCGCCCTCAACGGAGCCGGTCTGGGCACGACGCACGTCACCGGTAACCTGCTCGCCCTCGTCGAGCGTGGCAGAGACGGCGGCACGAATGCGATTGGCCGCGTCGTTCTCGCCTAGGTGATCGAGCATCATCGCGGCAGAGAGAATCTCGGCCGTGGGGTTGGCGATATCCTGACCAGCAATATCGGGAGCGGAGCCGTGCGTCGCCTCAAAGATGGCACAGTCGGCACCGATGTTGGAGCCGGGGGCCATCCCTAAGCCGCCCACCAGGCCGGCGCACAGGTCGCTCACGATGTCGCCGTACAGGTTGGGCAGCACCAGGACATCGAAGTCGTTGGGGTTCTGGACCAGGCCCATGCAGGTGGCGTCGACGATCTTGTCGTTGAACTCAATGTCGGGATAGTTGGCGGCCACCTCGCGCGCAACGCGCAGGAACAGGCCGTCGGTTGCCTTCATGATGTTGGCCTTGTGCACGGCCGTCACCTTTTTGCGACCGCAACGGCGGGCGTACTCAAAGGCGTACTCCACAATGCGGCGGCTCTTGGCGATGGAGATGGGTTTGATCGAGATGGCGGAATCCGCGGCGAAGGTCTTCTGGCCCGAGCGCTCGACGAGCTGCGAAAGCTCCTCGACCTCGGCAGCGCCCTCATCGAACTCGATACCGGCGTAGAGGTCCTCGGTGTTCTCGCGCACGATGACCAGGTCGACGTCACGGAAGCGCGAGCCGTCGCCCGGCTGCGACAGGCAGGGGCGCACGCAGGCGTACAGATCGAAGTGCTTACGCAGAGCAACATTGACGCTGCGGAAACCCGTGCCGACCGGCGTGGTGATGGGCCCCTTGATGGCGACCTTAGTCTCGGCAACCGCATCGAGCACATGTTGGGGCAGCGGCGTGCCAAACTCGTCCATGACGCCGGCGCCGGCCTCCTGGACATTCCAGTTAATCTGGACACCGGTGGCCTCGACCACGCGGCGCATGGCCTGCGTAATCTCGGGACCGATACCGTCACCGGGAATCAGGACTACATCGTGCGCCATAATCTGTTACTCCTCGTTTTCGGCGTCGTCAGATTTTTTAACGCTAGCACGCTTCTTCTTTTTGGAGAGATCAAGGTCAAAGCGTTTAACAAGCATTTCGCAAATCTCGCTCGAACGGGCCTTGAGATAGCTGCCCTTGCCGTTCTCGGCGTCGAACTTAAGGCGCAGCGCAAGCTTCTCTGCGACCTCGGCGTCGATCTCGCCCTGGCAAAACTCGTACAGGCAACCGAGCATGTCGCGATACTCAAGGTCGCCGTGGTAGCACTGGATGGCCTCATCCAGGATGGGCCAAGCCTCGCGCGAACGCTCGACACTCGTGGCACCCCACACGCACAGCAGGCGGAAGGCGGCATAGCGCAGCGTGGAGGAGATCTCGTCGAACAGTGCGGTCTCGGCGCCCTCAAAGGCATCGCCCAGCTGCTCGGGGCAGGTGGTGGCGAGCGCCGTCAGGGCATCGAGGGCCTCCCAGCGGGTCTGCGCCTCGGGGCGGTCGAGCGCCTCGATCAGCGCGGGTACGCAGGGCTCGACGCGCTGCGGATCGCGCTCGGCAAGCAGGTGCAGCACGCGGGCGGCAAACTGGCGGATGCGGCGCGTGGGGCAGCCGAGCTCCTGGACCAGACGGTCGACGGCGTTCTCGTTCTCCTCTGCCAGCTGGAGCTGTGCCAGCTCCTCGTCGGTGAGCTGTTCGTCTTTGTTTTCTGCCATAGTTACCTCTTCTTACTATTTCTTAGCGTGCTTGCCAGCACCCTTGCTGTCATCGGTGACCGAGATGAGCTGCCGGTTGGCTGCGCCCTTGCGACGCGCACGGCGGCGCTCCTCGGCATCGCCCGCATCGGCGGCGGCGCGATGGGCTTTGTTGACGTTAAAAACCTCGTCGTGCTTGCGCCACGGGCCGACGGACTCGCCAAAGCTCATCTTAAGGCCGGCGATAAAGCCGCCGAGCCAGCCAATCGGCGCAAACTGCACCAGCGGGAACAGCGAGAACACCCAAGTCAGCAGGACGACTGCCGCCGCTCCTGCAAAGTTGGCGATCCAGTAGTCGCGCTTGGTGATGACGCGCTTTTCGCAGGCCCACTGGCCGCACAAAAAGCCGATGTAGATCGCAAAGAGAAAGAGCACCAGCGCAAGCACCACGAACGTCCAGCTCATAGGCGCTACTCCTCGTGATGGTGGCCGCAGCAGCACTCGTGGCCGTCATCGTGACCGTGACCGCCGCAGCACTCGTGGTCCTCGCCGTGGTGGTGGCCACCGCAGCACTCGTGGTCGTCGCCATGCTCGCCGCAACCGCAGCCTTCCTCGTGGGCACCGTGCTCCTCGGGACGATACTGCGACCAGTCCAGACCGGCGGCGATGGCGTCGGCCTCCTCCTTATAGAGGACCGTGATGGCCTGGGTGCCCAGCTTGGCACCACCGATGGCATCGAGCATGTCGTAGAGCGTAAGGGCCACGTCGGCGCCGGGCAGCGCAAGCTCGCGATCGTCGGCATAGGCGAGCGCCAAGCGCAGGTCCTTAATAAAGTGCTCGACCATAAAGCCGGGCTTGTAATCGCCGTCGAGCGCCTTGGGTGCCAGGCTCTCCATGGCGCCGGACTTGCCGGTGCCGCCCAGGATCATCTGACGGGTCTTCTCCAGATCAAGGCCGCTCAGCTCGGCAAACGCCAGCGCATCGGCCATGCCGACCATGCAGGCGCCCAGCGACACCTGGTTGGCGAGCTTGGCAGCCTGGCCCTTGCCGGCGCCATCGAAGCAGCAGATAGTTGCCGCAAAGGTGGAAAGGATGTCGCGGACCGGGGCGATGTCGTTCTCGGTGGCGCCCACGATGGCCGTGAGCGTGCCGGCGATAGCACCGGACTCGCCGCCGGTGACGAAGCGCAGCTTCGCGGTAGAAGCAGCGGGAGCGCTGTCGCCAGTCTCATTGCCGGAGGCGTTACCGCCGCCGCAGGCAGTCAGAGAAGCGATGAGGCCCAGAGCCAGAATCAGAGAAAACACTTTTTTCATTCCAAATCCCTCTTTCACAGTTGAATTAGGTGGAAACGCCCGGTGCTTTTTTCAAGGGTGTTTCCGTAAGCATGTGCATAGTATACATGTATATCATTCATTTTGCAAGGGTCATTTTCTCTTTTTGGTGATTTTTTGCAATGTTCAAGTATTCATCTTGCATTTTCACGCTATTCTCTGCGTTTTCCCACAAATGTCTTGCAAAACAAATGTCCGTCTTGCAAAAACACGCCCCGCCAGGAAAACCAGCGGGGCGTGTTTTGTGCAGTTTAACTAAGAGCAACTTACTGAATCACCTTGGAGTCTACAACTTCCTTCAGCTTGGCGGTGAAGTCCTCCAGGCTCATAGCGCCCAGATCCTCGCCGGCGCGGGTACGGACAGAGACCGTCTTGTTCTCCATATCCCGATCGCCTACAACGATCATATAGGGCACCTTCTCCAAAGTGGCCTCCCGGATCTTCTTGCCGATCTTCTCGTTGCGGTCATCCACTTCCACGCGGAAGCCCTGGCCGTCCATCGCATCGGACAGCTCCTTGGCATAATCCAGTGCGCGGTCGGTAACAGGCAGGATCTTCACCTGGACGGGAGCCAGCCATGCGGGGAAGGCGCCTGCGAAGTGCTCGGTGATGATGCCGATGAACCGCTCGATGGAGCCGAACACAACACGGTGGATCATCACGGGCACGTCCTTGCCGCCGTCGCTGGTGGTATACTCCAGATCAAAGCGGCCGGGCAGCTGATAGTCCAGCTGAATGGTGCCGCACTGCCAGGTACGGCCCAGAGAGTCCTGAATGTGGAAGTCCAGCTTGGGGCCGTAGAACGCACCGTCGCCAGGGTTCACCACATACTCCTTGCCGATGGAGGTAATGGCGTCGGCCAGAGCGTTCTCTGCCTTCTCCCAGTCCTCCCGGGTGCCGATGTGGTCCTCGGGCATGGTGGACAGCTCGATCTTGTAGGGCAGGCCGAACAGAGAGTAGACCTCGTCGAACAGGCGGGCGATGCGGATGACCTCATCCTTGATCTGGTCCTTGGCCAGCAGGATGTGGGCGTCGTCCTGAGTGAAGCAGCGGACACGGAACATGCCGTGGAGCGCGCCGGAGAGCTCATGACGATGGACCAGGCCCAGCTCACCGTACCGCAGGGGCAGGTCTCGGTAGGAATGGGGCTCCAGCTCATAGACCAGAATACTGCCGGGGCAGTTCATGGGCTTGATGGCAAAGTCCTCACCGTCAATGACAGTGGTATACATATTATCCTTGTAGTGATCCCAGTGGCCGGAGGTCTCCCACAGAGTCCGCTTCATGATCTGAGGAGTGGAGATCTCCACATAGTTCCACTTCTTGTGGACCTGACGCCAGTAGTCGATCAGGGTGTTCTTCAGCACCATGCCCTTAGGCAGGTAGAAGGGGAAGCCGGGGGCCTCATCCCGGAAAGCAAACAGGCCCAGTTCCTTGCCCAGCTTCCGGTGATCCCGGCGCTTGGCCTCCTCGATGCGCTCCAGATAAGCGTCCAGCTCCTCCTTCTTGGGGAAGGCGATGCCGTAGATCCGCTGGAGGGTCTCCCGGTTGGAGTCGCCCCGCCAGTAGGCGGCGTTGCAGGCCAGCAGCTTGATGGCGTTGCCCTTTACCCGGCCGGTGGAGTCCAGATGGGGACCGGCGCACAGGTCGGTGAACTCGCCCTGCTTGTAGAAGGAGATGGGAGCATCCTCCGGCAGATCCTGGATCAGTTCCACCTTATAAGGCTCGCCCTTCTCCTCCATGAACTTAATGGCTTCCTCGCGGGGCAGCTCGAAGCGCTCCAGCTTCAGCTTCTCCTTGCAGATCTTCCGCATCTCGGCCTCGATCTCGGTCATGTGCTCCGGGGTAAAGGCAAAGGGTGCATCCATATCGTAATACCAGCCCTCCTTGATAGAGGGGCCGATGGCCAGCTTCACCTCGGGCCACAGGCGCTTGACGGCCTGCGCCATGATGTGAGAGCAGGTGTGCCAGTAGGTCTGGCGGTATTCCTCATTTTCAAAGCTGAATTCCTTGATTTCCTCAGACATAGTAATGTCTCCTTTCCTGCGGCGGTCTTTCCGCCCTTGGGGCAAAACAAAAAACGCCTCACCCCTGTTTTGGTCAGGGGTGAGGCGTAAAGCTCCACGGTTCCACCCTGCTTGCACAGTAAAACAAAATTTGTTTCGCTGTGCAAGCAGGGTAAAAAACTCCTTCGGAGTCTTCTAATTGAAATCATGCAAGACACCCTTCCTGGGTTTCTTGCACACATTCTTCCTTCCCGCCAGCGAAAGTCCTTTTGCGCATTGTGCCGCTCGTGTCCTCTGTAACGGGAGGTCCCGTCCCGGCCTACATATCGGCGGGCAGCTCCAAGGCGGTGACTGTTCCGGTTCTGACTGACGCTGCTTTCAGCCCATGACAGCGTCTCTCTGAAGTTCTTCCCGGACAGCGTCCTTTTCCAAGCCTTTTTTCAGAATGGAATTATGATAGCACGGCTCTTTTGGATTGTCAAGGGGCGCATCCTGTCGATTTTCACAGGAAATTCGCGCCATATCCGGGAAGTTTCGCCGTTTTTTTAGGCGTTGGGATGGGGCAGATTCCACCGGTAGTGGGCCGACAGACACCGGATGGCAAACACCGCCGCCGCGCCGGCCAGCATGGCCGTCATCTCCCCCGCCGGCTGGCGCAGCACCCCGCAAATCACCGTGCCGACGAGAGAGGCGCAGGCGTAAATATGCTTCACGAAAATATAGGGCATATCTCCGGCCATCACATCCCGCAGCAGCCCGCCGCCCACGCCGGTGAGTACGCCGACAAACACCAGCAGGTACAGGGACGGCGCTTCCACGCAGTTCCACGCCACACGGACGCCCATGACCGTGAAAATGCCAAGGCCCGCGGAGTCCATAATCAGCAGCACCAAGTCGTAGAGCCGCTGGTCCCACATGAGGAGCCGCCGGATGCGGGGCAGAAACAGCACCAGGGAGGTCAGCAGGGCCACCACGGCGTAGATGGGATCCTGGAAGGTGCCCGGCGGCGTGATGCCCAAGAGCAGGTCCCGGATGACGCCGCCGCCCACTGCGGTGGTGAGGCCCAGGATGCAG
>URKC01000005.1:0-36953 GCA_900548295.1 uncultured Collinsella sp. | reverse complement strand
GTGCCTGGATCGATACATCCAGTGCGGAGATCGGCTCATCGCAGACGATGAACTGCGGGTTCACTGCCAATGCTCTCGCGATGCCGACACGCTGACGCTGACCGCCCGAGAACTCGTGCGGATAGCGGTTGATGTGCTCGGGGTTCAGTCCAACGACGTCGAGAAGCTCGCGAACACGCTCGATACGCTCCTCCTTGGTGCCCACGCCGTGAATAGTCATGGGCTCGGAGACGATCTCGCCGATGGTCATACGGGGGTTCAGCGAAGCATAGGGGTCCTGGAAAATGAACTGCATCTCGCGACGCATGTCCTTGATCTCATGCTTGCTCATCTCGGCCACATCTTTGCCCTGGAAGAACACCTTGCCGGCAGTCGGCTGGGTCAGGCGCATAATCGTGCGGCCCGTGGTGGACTTACCGCAACCAGACTCGCCAACCAAACCAAAGGTCTCGCCAGGATAAATCTCAAACGAGATGTCGTTCACAGCAGAGACGACGCGCTTGGAAAAGCGCTTGGCGAACATGCCGGACTCGGCGGGGAATTCCTTAGAGAGGTGCTCGACCTTCAGCAGCGGAGTGCGCTCGTTCATATCTGCCATTTACGCCTCGCCTCCCTTCTCGGAATCCTTGCGCGTACGGGACGTCGCAGGAGCATTCTTGAGGAACTCGGGGTCGCCGGAGTAGTGGCACGCGGAATAATGGCCAGACTCAGTGACAACACGCTCAGGACGCTGCTTGCGGCACTTATCGGTCGCATAGGGGCAACGAGGCGAGAACACGCAACCCTCGGGCAGGTTCATGAGCGAAGGCGGGTTGCCGTGAATCGGCGTCAGCGGCTTCTTCTCCTCGATGGCCTGCTCCGGAATGGAACGAATAAGACCCCAGGTGTAGGGATGGCGGCTCTCGTAGAAGATTTCCTCAGCTGTACCGAACTCGACGGGACGGCCGGCGTACATAACCATGATCTTATCGGCCATATCGGCGACGACGCCCAAGTCATGGGTAATCATGATAATGGCGTTGCCGTTCTTCTGCTGCATCTCCTGCATGAGCTCGATAATCTGAGCCTGAATGGTAACGTCCAGAGCCGTCGTGGGCTCGTCGGCAATCAGGATATCGGGATCGCAGGCAAGCGCCATGGCAATCATGACGCGCTGACGCATACCGCCGGAGAACTGGTGCGGATACTCATTGACGCGCTTCTCGGGCTCGGGGATACCCACGAGGTCCAAAAGCTCGGTGGCGCGCTTGAGCGCCTCCTGCTTGGAGTAGCCACGGTGCAGACGAAGACCCTCGCCCACCTGCTTGCCGATCTTATAGACCGGGTTCAAGGAGGTCATAGGATCCTGGAAGATCATCGCGATGTCGTTACCGCGAATGTGTTGCATCTCTTCCTCGGTCATCTCGAGGATGGAACGACCGCGATAGCGAACGTCACCGCCCTCAATCTTTCCCGGAGGCATCGAGATAAGGCCCATGATGGTCATGGCGGTCACGGACTTACCAGAGCCGGACTCACCGACGACACCCAGGGTCTCACCGCGATCGAGCGTGTAGGACACGCCATCGACAGCGCGAACGACGCCATCCTCGGTGTGGAAATACATCTTAAGGTCATCGACCTCGAGCAGATGCTGGCCCTCGGGAACCGGCTGGTCCTTCAGGTCCACATAGTTCTTGTTCTTCTTCATCCTTATGCGTCCTTCATCTTGACGTCGAGGGCGTCGCGCAGACCGTCACCCAGCAGGGTGAAGGCGAGCACCGTCGAGAGAATTGCCAAACCGGGCATGATCATCATCCAGGGAGCAGTCAGAAGATACTGCTGACCGTCCTGAATCATGGAGCCCCACGAAGGCGTAGGCGGAATAACGCCCATGCCGAGGAAGGACAGAGCGGACTCGGTCAAAATGGCACCACCAATGTTCATGGTCGCGTAGACCACGATGGAGGCGACGGAGTTCGGGAAGATGTGACGCACGACGATACGAGCATCGGATGCGCCCATCGCGCGCGCAGCGTCAACATAGTCGTTCTCTTTGACCGTTAGGATCGCGGATCGGAAGACGCGCGCAATCGAAGGCCAGCCGAGAATGCCGATGGCGATAAAGACATTCTGAAGACCACGACCGATAACGGCAATCATGGCAACAACGAACAGCACGTACGGGAACGCCAGGAAGATGTCCGCACAGCGCATGATGATCGTATCCCAGATGCCGCCATAGAAACCGGCGAGGGCGCCCATGACCAGACCGATCACCGTGGAGATGGCGGTGGCCATAATACCGACGGAAAGCGAAACGCGTGCACCGTAGATAACACGGACGAGAATGTCACGACCAAGAGAGTCGGTGCCAAACGGATGCTCGGCACACGGAGCCAGCAGAGAAGTCTCGGCCATGGTGGTCGAGTCGGAAGCCGTAGGAGAGCCGAGCCAGGGCTTAGCCCACAGATCGGCGGTCAGGGCGACCACAACAACGATGATGATCCAGCAGACACCGATAACGGCGAGCTTGTTCTTACGAAGACGCTTAAAAGCGTCGCCCCACAGCGTGCGGGACTTGGCGGGAGCAGATGCGGCCTTGGTGGCGGTAGCCTGCTCCTGAGACTGAGAATCAGTTTCCTGCATGAGACGTACCTCCCTTAGGCCTTATCCGACGGACCGCCAAGGCGGATGCGCGGGTCGAGGAATGCATAGCTAATGTCGACGAGCAGGTTGATCACCATAACGACGACAACAATGAGCGTAACGCCGCCCATAACGATGGGCCAGTCGCGCATGCTGATGGCGCGGTAGACCTCGAAGCCGATGCCGGGCCAGTTAAAGACCGTCTCGGTCAGGATGGCGCCCGAAAGCATGCCGCCGAAGTCGACACCAATATAGGTAACGACGGGGATGAGTGCATTCTTAAGCGCATGCTTGACGATGATCGCGCGATTGGAGAGACCCTTGGCCTTTGCCGTGCGGATGTAATCCTGGTTCATGACGTCGAGCAGCTGCGAGCGCATGATGCGGGCAGCATAGGCGGTCGAAACCGAAGCCAGCGTAATGGTCGGAAGCACGTAGTGCATCCAATCCTGATACTGGGAGCTGGCACCGCCGGCACCCGAGATCGGCATGGAGAATGCGCCGCCGGTGGCATCCTTAAGGATGACGCCGAAGAACAGCTGCAGCAGCATACCGAGCCAGAAAGCAGGGACGGCAACGAGGATCGACGTGGTCAGCGTTACCAAAATATCCCAGAAGGAATAACGCTTGACCGCCGAAATAATACCCGCACCGATACCCATGATTGCCTCGAGCACGATAGCGCACGCGGCAAGTTTGACCGTATACGGATACTTCTGGGCAAAGATTTCCGTAACCGGCAGCTTGCGCTGGTACGAATTGCCCAGATCGCCATGAAGCAGACCGTTCATGTAATACAAATAACGGTCCACGAGCGACGTTTGAACGGGATCGCCGTTCTCGTCAAGGATCGCGTTGCCGTCCTCGTCCGACTGGACCAGGTGATAGCGCACGCGAAGCTGAAGCTCCACCTCGGGGGACAGAGCCTTGTCTCCACCGATCAGCTTGATCGGGTCTCCCGGCACGATATTCTGGAGGGCGAACAGAATCAGCGTAACGCCCAAAAATACCGGGATGAACTGAAGCACACGTTTAACGATGTACTTACCCATACCACTCCCCTATCTAGGGATTAACCTAAATGGGATGCCGATCGCCAGACCGGCATCCCAAAATTACCATCAGCCAGTTTACCCCAGGTTAGGGAGAACTGTATGTTTCCCATGAGGTCTACGTAAATACTTGACCCTCACGGAAGCTGCAAAACCCTTAGGCGAGCTCGGCGGTACCCAGATCGGCGTGCTTCTGCGGATCAACATAGAGATGCTTGACGCGGTCAGAGCCAGCGATGGTGTGCGTGTAGAACATCACCGGGATAACCGGGCAGTCAGCAGCGACCATGGCGTCGGCCTCCCGCATCTTGGCGATGCGCTCCTCGTCATCAACCGTGGTGCGGGCCTCGTCGACCTTGGCATCGAACTCGGGGTTGTTGTAACCGGAGCGGTTGTCGCCACCGAGGGAGTCGGAGTGGAACAGAGGGTACAGGAAGTTGTCCATGATCGGGTAATCGGCGATCCAGCCCAGACGGCCGAACTGATAGTTGAAGTTCTGATACTGCTCGAGCAGGGCAGACCACTCGGGAGTATCGGAGACGGCGGTGACGCCCACCTTGGCGAGGTCGCCGATGATGGACTCCATGATCTCCTTGTGGCCACCGTCCTGGTTGTAGGAAAGGGTCACGCTAATGCCACGATCGCCGTTAGCGTCAGCGGGAGCAACCTTGTCGAGGTACTCGTTAGCCTTGTCGACGTCATAGGCGCAGAACTCCCATGCGCCCTCCTTGTAGCCGGCGATTCCCGGAGGAACAATACCGTCGGCGGGGGTACGGGTACCCTTGAAGATGGTCTTGCAGATGGCCTCACGGTTGATGGCCAGGGAGATGCCCCTGCGCAGGTCGACGTTATTGAACGGCTCGGCCGTGGTGTTGCAGGTCAGATAGTACGTGGAAGGCTCGGCACCGAGCAGCATATGCTCGCCGTCACCCATGGTGTAGCCGTCCTTGGACTCGCCACGGTCCTTCTTTGCGGCGTCGATCTGAGCAACGGGAACGTCGCAGACATCGAGGTTACCGGCCTGGAACTCCTTGTAAGCGGTCTCCATGTCCTTGATGACCTGGAAGTGGATGGCGTCGATCTTGGCCTTGTCGCCATAGTAATCATCGAACTTCTTGAGGTTGATCTCCTGGCCATCCTCCCACTTACCGTCCATCATGAACGGGCCGTTACCGACCGGGGCAAGGTAGAAGCTCTTAACATCGGACTCGGCGCACTCGGGAACCGGGGACAGAGCCGGGTGAGAGGCGACGAAGGGGAAGTCGGCGTAAGCGGAAGACAGCTTGACGACGAGGGTCTCATCGTCGGGGCAAGTAACACCGCTGAGCTCGGTAGCGTTGCCGGCAAGCAGATCGTCATAGCCCTCAACCATGGAAAGGTGATAGGAGACCTCGGAAGGACCATACTCGGTGGCGATGGCCGACTTGGTGTTGACCAGGCGCTCCCAACCGAGCTTGAAGGACTTGGAGGTAACGTCGTCACCGTTGTGGAACTTAGCCTTCTTGATCTTGAAGGTGAACTCGGTGGCGTCGTCGTTAGCCTCGAAGGACTCGCAAGCCAGCGGAACGATCTCGCCCTTCTCGGGGTCGTACTCCGTCAGAGCGTCGAAGAGCTGGTACTCGACCTGAGTGCCCTGATCCTCCTGGACGTTGTAGGGGTCGATGCAGACCGGGTTGTTGATGTAGAAGTTCAGCGTCGAACCGGAGTCAGATCCGGAAGCGTCGCCGCCCTTCTTGCCGCACGCGGCAAGAAAAGCCATGGAGCTCGCAGCGAGGGTGCCGCCAACAAAGGCGCGACGACCCATAACGGGCTGGTGGAACATAGAATCAGCCATGCCATCCTCCTTATGAGATAGGACAAAGTGAATTCGGCCGGGCAACGTCGAGACAGCCCATTCGAACCATTCAAACGCGGTCCGCCGTTATGGCTGGTTATGCAATGCGGGCCAACGTTTTGCAATACAGTAGCGCATTTTATGCACAATTTGGCGCTGATTCCGGTTAACGGTCGAGAATTTCTTTAGTTAGGCGAAGCATGTGGGGATATTTTGATTCTATTACAAGTCTGTAAACAAAAAGGGCCCCGCACATGCGGGACCCTTTACAAACGTATATACGCCGATGCTTAGTAGCCGACGATGCCCTGCGGGAAGAAGAACATGCACAGAACGACACACACGGCAAAAACGACGGCCATAATTACCGTCAGGCGATCGAGGTTCTGCTCCATAACGCCCGTGGCAGAGCTGGAGTTATACAGCGAGCTGGCAATCATATCCGAAACGCCGGTACCCTTACCGGAGTGCATCAGGACGAGAATCGTCAGCGCCACGGCAGAGACAGCCCAAACGACAAACAGAAGAATCTGGAACGGACCCATAGATAAGCTCCTTAATAGAACAATTCAAACTCCAGTACTGTACCACAACCTCCAACACTCCCCCACCTGCCATTTAGGGACGGGGTAGAAATGGCAGAAATACCAAAAGGGGGTTGCCCGAATATGGGCAACCCCCTCGCATGAAAACGCTTGGAGTTTTCTCTTAAGCCTCGGTGGCGAGCACGCGACCCGTCATCTCGGCGGAAGGCTCAATACCAGCCATGGTGAGCATGGTCGGAGCGATATCGGAAAGACGGCCGTCCTCGATACCGGTGAGCTGGGCCTTCTCATCAACGATGATGAACGGCACACGGTTGGTGGTGTGAGCCGTAAACGGATGCTTGGAACCGTCGGAAGCGACGTCAAACATGTGGTCGGCGTTGCCATGGTCGGCGGTAATCAGCGCAAAGCCGCCCTTGGCGAGAATCGCCGGGACAACCTTGGACAGAGCATCGTCAACAGCCTCGACGGCCTTAACGGCGGCGTCGAAGACACCGGTGTGACCAACCATGTCGCAGTTCGCGAAGTTCACGATGTAGAAATCAGCGCGATCCTCGTTGATTGCGGCGACGAGCTTCTCGGTAACCTCGGGAGCGCTCATCTCGGGCTGCAGATCGTAGGTAGCAACCTTAGGGGAAGCGACGAGCACGCGCTCCTCGCCCTCCTTGGGCTCCTCGATGCCGCCGTTGAGGAAGAACGTCACGTGGGCGTACTTCTCGGTCTCGGCGGTGTGCAGCTGCTTCAGGCCATTGGCAGCGATAACGTCGGCCAGAACGTTCTCGGGGAACGTCTTGGGGAAGGCGACCTCGACGTCAAACGTCGGATCGTACTCGGTCATCGTCACAAAGTGCGAAAGCTTGATCTGTTCGCGCTCAAAGCCGTCGAACTCCTTGTCCGTGAACACGCGGGTCATCTGACGAGCGCGGTCGGGACGGAAGTTGAAGAAGATGGCCGCGTCGCCCTCGTGGATGCCCTCATTGTGGGCAGCGAAGGGCTCGACGAACTCATCGCCGCGCGGATCCTTCTCGTAGTAGGCCTTGATACCGGCCACGGGGTCGGTATCGGCATCGGATGCGTTGACCATGACATCGTAGGCACGCTGGATGCGCTCCCAACGGTTGTCGCGGTCCATGGCCCAATAGCGGCCCGAAACGGTGGCGACGCGAGCGTCGCAACCGGTCTCCTCGGAAATCTTAGCCAGGAAGGCGCAGAACTCGCTCATGTAGCCGGCGCCGGACTGCGGGTCAACGTCGCGGCCATCCATGAAGGCGTGGACGCGAACGGTCTTGACGCCGTGCTCGGCAGCCATCTTGACCAGAGCCTCGACGTGGTTCATGTGAGAATGAACACCGCCAGGGCTCATAAGGCCCATGAGGTGCAGGGTCTTGCCGTCAGCCTTGACGTCGTCCATAGCCTTGACGAAAACCTCGTTCTTGGCGATGGAGCCGTCCTTGATGGCATTGTTGATGCGCGAAAGCTCCTGGAACACGATGCGGCCGGCACCGATGTTGAGGTGGCCTACCTCGGAGTTGCCCATCTGACCGTCGGGAAGGCCCACGTCCTCGCCCGAAGCACCGAGCGTGGTGTGAGGATACTTCTCGTACAGGCTATCAAGGAAGGGCGTCTTGGCAGCGGCGACGGCGTTCTCGCCATCGGCCGGAGCAAGGCCGCAGCCATCCATGATGATCAGGAGTGCAGGAAGATGACGCTGTGCCATATGTCCTACTCGCCTGCCTTGACGACCATAGAGGCGAAGTCGGCAGCCTTGAGCGAAGCGCCGCCCACGAGGGCGCCGTCAACGTCAGGCTTGGCGACGAGCTCGGCGATGTTGCCGGGCTTGGCAGAGCCACCATAGAGAACGCGGATGCCGTTAGCGAGCTCCTCGCCAAACATCTCCTTGAGGGTCTCACGGATAGCGCCGCAGACCTCCTGGGCGTCCTCAGCGGTAGCGGTCTTGCCGGTGCCGATGGCCCAGATGGGCTCGTAGGCGACGACGACCTGCTTGGGGCAGGTGATCTCAAGACCGGCAAGGCCAGCCTTGACCTGGTTCACGACGTGCTCGACATAGGTGCCAGCCTCGCGGACCTCGAGGGACTCGCCGCAGCAGAAGACGGGAACAAGACCGGCGGCAACGAGGGCCTTGGCCTTCTTGTTCTGATCCTCGTCGGTCTCGTGGAAGTAGTCGCGACGCTCGGAGTGACCGATGATGCAGTAGGTGCAGCCAGCGGACTTGAGCATGTCGCAAGAGGACTCACCGGTGAAGGCACCCTTGGCCTCCCAGTACACGTTCTGTGCACCGAGGGCGATGGGGGCAGCCTGAATGCGGTCATGAACCGTGGTGATGTCAATGGTCGGAGGGCAGACGAGCACCTCGACGCCAGCCGGAACCTCGGGCAGAGCCTGAGCCAGCTCGTCGGCGAGCTTGGCGGCCTCGGCGACGTCGTTGTTCATCTTCCAGTTACCAGCGATAAGAAGGGTGCGATTAGGCATCGAGAAGCGCCTCCACTCCGGGCAGGGCCTTACCCTCGACGAGCTCCATGGAAGCGCCACCACCGGTGGAGATCCAGCTCATCTTGTCGGCCAGGTTGAACTTGTTGACAGCCGCGACAGAGTCGCCACCGCCGATGATCGAGGTGCAGTCGGCCTCGGCGACGGCCTCGGCGATAGCCTGGGTGCCGTGAGCGAAGTTGTCGAACTCGAAGACACCCATGGGGCCGTTCCAGAACACGGTCTTGGCACCCTTGACGGCCCCGGCGTAAAGTTCCTCGGTCTTGGGGCCGATGTCCATGCCCTCACGATCGTCGGGGATAGCGTCGGAAGCGACAACCTCGGGGACAGCGTCCTCGCCAAAGTGATCGGCAACGCGGTTGTCGATGGGAAGCAGGATCTTAACGCCCTTCTCCTCGGCCTTCTTGAGCATCTCGCCAGCGCGCTCGACCCAGTCCTCTTCCTTGAGGGACTGACCAACGGACAGGCCCTGAGCCAGGAAGAAGGTGTAAGCCATACCGCCACCGATGATCAGGGTGTCAGCGGAGTCGATGAGGTGATCGAGGACGCCGATCTTGGAGGAAACCTTGGAACCGCCGACGATGGCGACGAAGGGGCGCTCGGGCTCGGCGAAGATACCGGTCAGCGTGTCGACCTCCTTCTCGAGCAGGAAGCCGGCGACGGCAGGCAGGTAAGCGGCGGGGCCCACAACGGAACCCTGGGCGCGGTGAGCGGTGCCGAAAGCATCGAGAACGAAGACGTCACCATAGGATGCGAGCTTCTTGGCGATCTCGGGGTCGTTCTTCTTCTCACGCTTATCGAAGCGGACGTTCTCGAGAACGAGAACCTTGCCCGGCTCGACGGCAGCGACAGCCTCGGCAGCCTTCTCGCCGTAGGTGTCGGCGACAAAGGCAACGTCGAGACCAGAGAGCTCGGCGAGCTTCTTGGCGACGGGCTCGAGGGACAGCTCGGGCTGGAAGCCGGTGCCATCGGGACGGCCGAGGTGGCTCATGAGGATGACGCGAGCGTTGTGCTCAACGAGATAGTTGATGGTGGGCAGGGCAGCCTTGATACGGGTGGTGTCGCCAACGACGCCATCCTTGATAGGCACGTTGAAGTCAACGCGGACGAGAACGCGCTTGCCGTCGACATCGATGTCGCGGACGGTCTTCTTGGTAAAGGCCATGTTTGCTTCTACCTTTCGTACGTGTCTGCCTCCCATTACGGCAGACGATTTCCTATAAAAAGGGCGCGACCCTAGGGTGTAAGCCCTATGAGGCCGCGCCCTTCTTTAGACGCTCAACGAGCTATTCGCTAAAAGCTAAATTAAGCAACGAACTTCTCGAAGTACTTGATGGTGCGGACCATCTGAGAGGTGTAGGAGTTCTCGTTGTCGTACCAAGAGGTGACCTGAACGAGGGTCTGGCCGTTGCCGAGGTCAGAGCACATGGTCTGAGTGGCGTCGAAGATGGAGCCGTGGGTCTCGCCGATGATGTCGGTGGAGACGATGTCGTCCTCGTTGTAACCGAAGGTCTCGGAGATGGTGGAAGCGTAGGCCTTCATAGCGGCGTTGACCTCGTCGACGGTGACCTTCTTGTCAACGACAGCGTAGAGGTTGGTGATGGAGCCGGTCGGCGTCGGGACGCGCTGGGCGGCACCGATGAGCTTACCGTTGAGCTCGGGGAGAACCAGGCCGATAGCCTTGGCAGCACCGGTGGTGTTGGGGACGATGTTGACGGCGCAGGCGCGGCTACGACGCTTGTTGCCCTTGCGCTGCGGGCCGTCGAGCGGCATCTGGTCGCCGGTCCAGGCGTGAATGGTGGTCATGATGCCGGACACGATGGGAGCGAAGTCGTTCAGACCCTTGGCCATCGGGGCGAGGCAGTTGGTGGTGCAGGAAGCAGCGGAGATGATGTTGTCCTCAGCGGTCAGCGTCTCGTGGTTGACGTTGTACACGATGGTGGGCAGATCGCTGCCGGCCGGAGCGGAGATGACGACCTTCTTGGCGCCAGCGTTGATGTGGGCCTGAGCCTTAGCCTTGCTGGTGTAGAAGCCGGTGCACTCGAGAACGACGTCGACGTCGAGGTCGCCCCAAGGCAGGTTGTTGGCGTCGGCCTCCTTGTAGATCTTGATCTCCTTGCCGTCAACGGTGATGGAATCCTCGCCAGCAACGACCTCGTGATCGCGAGCGTAGTTGCCCTGCGTGGAGTCGTACTTCAGCAGGTAAGCGAGCATATCGGGAGAGGTGAGGTCGTTGATAGCGACGATCTCGGAGCCCTCATGACCGAACATCTGACGGAAAGCCAGACGACCGATGCGACCGAAGCCGTTAATAGCAACCTTTACTGCCATTGTGTCTCCTTTCGTAAGGCCCCCGCAAGCTACAGCGCCCGCCGTTGAGGCCCACAAACTAACCACTCGCCTAATATACCTTTTTTTTGACTTGAATTTCACGAGAATAGTCGAAATTGAAAATCAAATTTACGTTAAAACGTTTTAAAGAATAAAATAGCAGCTAAATCCGTATATAAGTCGATACTTTAAACTACCGGTTTGCTTCAATGAGCTTTTCAAGCCTCAAAACTCGATGGTAGAGGGCCGACTTCGACAAGGGAGGGTCAGCCATCTCCCCTAAATCACGCAGCGACAGATCGGGATAGCGCTCGCGCAGGTCGCAAAAGACCGCCAAGGCATCCGGAAGCGCATCGCGAAGGCCGCGCTGCTCGAGCTCATCGATAAGCGCAAGCTGATGTTGGGCAGCACCGGCGCTTCTGGTCTGGTTGGCGAGCTCGGCGTTCACGCGACGGTTCACATCGTTCTTAACCAACTTGACCGCGCGCGCCTCCTCAATCTCGGCAACGCTGCGCTTGGCACCAATCAGCTTTAATAGATGCTCGATTTCCTCGGCGCTCTTAATGTACACGGCATATGACCCCCGCCGTGCATTAACACGAGCATGGACCCCAATCTGCCCCAACAGGTCGCAAAGCCCCTTAGCATATTGCTCGCCCTGCACCGCGATCTCCAAATGAAAATCGCCGCGTGGATCGGCCACGAAGCCGCCCGCGATGAGCGCGCCGCGGATGTAGGCAAGCCTGCAGCAGGGACGGGCAACGATGTGTCGGGGAACACCAGCGACGAGCCCTCCCCTGCGGTCTAGAATGCCCAGCAGCACCAGAGCCTTGTCCAGGTCGGGTTGATCGGGCAGGGTAATGAGATAGTTACGGACCTTATGCAAGACCGATTTGCGAACGGTGAATTCCGTTTTGAGCTTAAGGATGCGATGTGTCAGCGTGATCATCGTGCGCGCGACGGCTCCCGTCTCAGTCGCAACCGTCAAACGATACCGCCCAGAGCCGGTAAGCGAGAGCGTACCACTCACGCGCGTGAGGGCGGCAAGTGTCGACAAGTCGCAGTATTCACATTCGGGTTCGCAGCGCGCAAGCTCGTCGCGCACCTCAGCGGTAAACGACATGCAGGCCTATGCCTTCGTGTTGGCGCGCGACAGATCGCGGTGGGAGATGCTCACGTGATACTGGGCGCCTTCCAGGTAACGGGCCGTGGCCTCGGCAATGGCGACGCTACGGTGCTGTCCGCCCGTGCAGCCGATGGCGATAGAAAGCTGCGGTTTACCCTCCGCGATATAGCCCGGCATCACCGTATCGAGTAGCTGTGTCCAAGCCTTCCAAAACTCCTGCGTCTTGGGATGGTCCAGAACAAAATCCGAGACCTTTTTATCGAGACCGGTCATCGTGCGCATCTCGGGATCGTAGAACGGATTGGGCAGGAAGCGGACGTCGATCATAATGTCCGCCTCGACGGGCATGCCGTGCTTAAAGCCAAACGAGAACACATGGACGTCCATGAGCTGTTGGTCGGACAGTTCGGAAAATGCCATACGTAGCTTGTTGCGCAGCGCAGAGGTGCGCAGACGGCTCGTGTCGATAATCATATCGGCTCGATCGCGCACGCCCTGCAGCTGAAGGCGCTCGCGCTGAATGGCATCGGCCGTAGTCTCCCCCGGTTTGGCAATGGGATGACGGCGGCGGTTTTCGCTATAACGACGGATCAGCACCTCGTCAGAAGCCTCGAGAAACACGATATCACAGCTCATCTCGCGCTCCTCGAGTGCGGCAACGGCATCGAGCAGCTCATCGAACAAGCCCTGGCTGCGCAGGTCGCAGGTAACGGCAAGATGCCTGCCCACGCCCGTATTGATGCCGACGAGTTCGGCAAGCTGGGCGATCAGACGCGGAGGCAAGTTGTCGATGCAAAAATAGCCCATGTCCTCGAACACGTGCATGGCCTGCGTGCGGCCCGATCCGGACATTCCGGTGATGATGACGATATCGGGGATGCGCTCCGAGCGCTCCGCCGCATCCATGGCATCTCCCTTTTGCATGTGCTGCCTCCCGAAAACAAGCGCGGGACCCAGCAACCCGGATCCCGCGCGGTCAATTGCCTATATTGAGTATACCGCCCCGAGCGGATACGAGGCCTGTCTTACGCCTCAAGCGCAGCCTTGAACCAACTCGTAATACTCGTGGGATGCGTGATGGCAGTGCCGACGACAACGGCCCAAGCGCCAGCATCGATCGCGGCGCGAGCCTCCTCGGGCGTGTGCACACGGCCCTCACAGATGATGGGAAGACCGGGGAATTCCTCGGTCGCCTGACGCAGAAGCGGAAGATCGGGGCCATCGGCCATGGTGCAGTCGATGGCGGCGACACCATGAGAAAGCGTGGTGGATACAAGGTCGAAGCCCATATCAACCGCACGGCGAATGTCCTCGATGGTGGCACAATCCGCCATCAGGAGCACACCCTCCTCGTGCAGCGGACGGAAGGTGTCCTCGACGGTCTTGCCATCGGGGCGCGGACGATCGGTGGCGTCGATCGCCACGATATCGGCACCAGCAGCAACGCAGGCGCGGGCGTGACGCAGCGTCGGCGTGATGTAAACGCCCTCGTGTCCATCCTTCCATAGGCCAATAACAGGAACCTCACAGCGACCCTTAATGGCGGCAATGTCGGCAAGGCCCTGGCAGCGAATGGCGGCGGCGCCGCCGAGTTCGCAAGCGCGAGACATTTGAGCCATGGTCTCGGGCGTACGAAGCGGCTCGCCCATATACGCCTGAACGCTCACGACGAGCTTACCCTTCAGGGATTGAATCAAAGGATCGACGGTCATAAGGCTGCAACCTTTCTCAGAACAGCCTCCCGAGGCGTGTTGTCTCGGGAGGCTCCTACAGCAGATACGTTTACTTTAACGAAGCGAGAAGATGCTCGGCGGCACCGATGAGCGGAGCATCGCCCTCCAGAGACCCGATGAGAATCGGCGTGTCCTGGAGCGGATCGAGCGCCTGGCTGGCATAGCCCTCGTGCACCGAATCCTTCCACGTCTGCGAACGCCAATCGGGACCCTGATGAATTACGCCGCCCGAAAGCACGATGACCTCTGGATCCAGAATATTGGCAAGCGAGCCCAAGCTGGCGCCCAGCGCAAAGCCGGCGTCATGGATGACCTCGGTCGCCTTTGCGTCGCCAGCACGGCACAGGTCGTTCACGTCGCGACCGACCGAAGGACGGCTGGGGTCAACTCGACCGAAGCGCTCGTCGTACATACGGCCAATCGAGGTGCCCGAGGCTACCGACTCAAGATGACCAGAACGCCCGCAGGCGCAGGGAATGCCGGCGGCAGCCGAGCACTCGATGTGGCCCATATGGCCGGCAGCACCGTGGAAGCCTTGCATCACGCGGCCGTTCTCGACATATGCGCCGCCGATGCCCGTACCGATGCCCAGACACAAAACGGAGAACTTGCCCTTGCCGACGCCCCAGTGGGCCTCGCCCAGAGCATGAGCCTGCACGTCGCCTACAACGGCAACGGGAAGACCAAGGTCCTCGCGCAGACGCGGCCCCAACTGAACGCCGGACCAGCCGGGCATGATCTCATTGGCATACGCGATGGCGCCCGTCTTGGGATCGACGACGCCAGCGGCACCGATACCGACGCCAAGGACCTCGACATCGGGATTCGCCTCGAGAGCAGCCTTGATGGATGCCTCGATACGCTGGAAGACGGCCTCGCCGCCCTCTTGGGCCTCTGTGGGAACCTCGGCCTCAAAAACGGGATGGGGCACACCACCGTCAGCCGGGTACTCCATGATGGCAGTCGCGATCTTAGTTCCGCCGATATCGACAGAGCAGACGTACTTGTTCTCCATGTCGCTCTCCTTCGGAGATAAAAACAACTACAGGAAATGCGCCGTCAGGCTAGCCGTCACAGCGCAGTAAAGGTTATCCAGGTGCCCGAGATCGCCGAGAAACCGTGTGGCCATTGACCTAACGGGTCATGGCCACACGGTTGAACGGCGAGGTCGGGTGCCTGGGAAAGCTTTACAGGAGACCGTTGTCCTGGAGGACCTTCTTAATAGCCTCGACGTTCTCGCCAGTCATGGCCTTCACCGGGCGCGGCATGGTCGGGCTGTCGAAGATGCCCATGAGGTTCATAGCGGTCTTGAAGGCGCCGACGCCACCGGCATAGCCCTGGACGCCCGAGGTGACATCCCAGATGTGGGAGATCTCGTTGAGGCGATCCTGCTCGGCCTTGACGGTAGCCCAGTCACCGGCCTGAGCGGCCTTCCACTGGCGCACGTAGCCCTCGGGCTCAACGTTGGCAAGGCCCGGGACAGAACCGTCGGCGCCACCGAGGTAAGCGCCGTCGACGACAACCTCGTGACCGGTGAGGATACTCATCGGATGACCGTTCTTCTCGTTCTCCTGAACGAGGTAGCGGAACGAGATGTCATCACCCGAGGAATCCTTGACGCCAGCAAGGACGCCCTCGGCGCCGAGCTTGGCAAGGAGCTTCCAGGGGAGCTTGGTGTGAACGCAGACGGGAATGTCATAGGCAAAGATGGGCAGGTCGAGCTCCTCGTGCAGGATGCGGAAGTGCTCCTCGACCTCGGTCATGCCCTGCAGGGCATAGAACGGGCAGGTGGCGACAAGCGCATCGGCGCCCAGCTCCTGAGCGACCTTACCGTGCTCGATCATGCGCTCGGTCTCGGTATCGATGATGCCGACCAGGACGGGCACGCGGTGGTCGACGATACGAACGGCCTCGGCAATGATCTGGCGACGACGCTCATCGGTGGAGAAAACGACCTCGCCCGAAGAGCCCAGGAAGAACAGGCCATCGACGCCGGCATCGATCATGCGGTTGATGCTGCGCTCAAAGGAGGCAACGTCGAGCTGGTGGTCTTCGGTATCGGGAACAACGACGGGAGGGATAACGCCGGTGAATTTCTGAGTTGCCACAAGAATCTCCTTAGTTGTCTGGCGGGCGGCCCTATGCCACCCACTCTTGTTGGCAGTGTCCAGGCCGTCTAGGCCAAAGAACACGGGTAGAACGTTTGGTTAAAAAAGTCGATGACTTCGTTTTCGAACGCATTGATGCGCTCATGAGCGTATTTGGCATAGATGATATGCCTCCGGTCACACTCAAGACCGTTGAATACGGCAAACTGGCCCTTGGGATCGCACACGGCATCCATGAGCGATGTGCCCATGAGCACCGATCCACGCACCCGAGACGACAACGCCTCGAGGCCACCGGGAATTGGATTGGCAACCGCCGTGCAGGCGAGGCCCCGCTCGTCCAGAGCAGAAACCGCCAGCGCGACTCCGCCGCCAAGGCCCTCGCCCCATGCAAAGATGCGGTCGGGGTCCACGCCATCAAGATTGCGCGCCACCTTCGCCATCGCGCAACCCCAACGGACGCGCTTGACAAAAGCAGGAGAGGCAATCCCCTGCTGCAGCTCGCTGGATCCAATCGCCTCATCGTCCAGCGCAAGCACGGTATATCCCATGGCCGCAAACCTCGTCATGTGATGCCATCCCCGCACGGGTCGGTCGATGTCGTGAAACATCAGACATAGCGACACAAGCTCGGATGCTCGGGCGCGACCGGCAGGCTCGATCAAACGTGCGTGGACCACATCGCCACCAAGCTCAAAGGAAACCTCGGAGTAGCGGGCATACGGATTGGCGAAATCGATCGCCGTAATACTCGGCCCGCAAACCTCAAGGTCCGAAGCGGCTATCTCTAATTCGGAAACATCCGCAGAAGCATCACCGCGCCAATCCCGGAAATCAGCGAGCCTTGACGAGACCGTTCCGGGAATCCCCACAAGGTCGGAGACAATCAGCTCATTGACATTGCTCTCGCACTTAGACATGAGCCTCCCCTCCCTTGCAGAAAAACGGAATGATCAGATCGTCAAAATCCTGAATCTCCTCGTGGCCAAAGCCTTCAAAGAACTCATGACGCTTTTCACAGGTCAGGTTGTTATAGACCGCAAACTGCGTCGCTGGCGGACAGACGGTATCGGCTGTGCCGGTGCCAAACAGCACGGGGCATTTGACCATAGGGGCAAAGTTCTTGGAATCGAAGCACGCCAGCTTGGCATAGGCTTCGTCGATACGAGTCGAGTCCTCGTCAAACCAGCGAGACCAATAGCGCAGGCCCTCGTAGGCAATGTCGTCGGCATCCAAATCCCAGACCAGGCGGAAATCCGACAGGAAGGGATAGAGGATGGCGGCGCGATTGATAAGCTCGCTGTTAAGTGCACAGGTCGCAATGCCCAAACCGCCGCCCTGCGACGCGCCGTTCACAAACACACGGGCAAGATCGATGCCCTCGAGCTCGCGAACGATGCGGCACAGGATGCGAATATCTTGGTGCAAGCGGACATAGTAGAGGTTGGCCGGATCGCCGTCGATACCGGCGACGATATGGCCCGCGACCGTTGTGCCCTCAAATCCACCAATGTCCTCGGAGGGACCTCCTTGGCCGGGGCAGTCGAGGGCGATGAGTGCCATGCCCATGCCCGCAAACGACGCCTGCTCAAACCAGCTGCGGCTTGCACCCGGATACCCATGGAACTGAAGTACCAATGGCACGGGCTCGTCCGAGACGGGTTTAAGGTACTTGGCATGCAGGCGAGCACCACACATGCCGGTATACCAGAGGTCGAAAAGCTGGCAGGTCACGGCATCGGTGACCGATGCCGTCTCGATCGCATAGTCAAGCCCGACGGCGTCGGCCTCGACCATGCGGTCCTTCCAAAAGAGATCGAAATCTGATGGACGGGGCATGGCGCCCCGATAACCACCAAATTGCTGTTGTAGCTCCTGAGCGCTTGGCATGGCCCGTGAACCCAACCTTTCGAAATCGCAACGGAGGTGCGCCCGGCAAGGGAACCGGGCGCACGGGAGGGAAAGCGAACCTACTCGCCGAGCTTGGGATGAAGCAGCGACGGCGCAGCGCCGAGCAGCATCTTGGTGTAGGGGTCCTGAGGGTGCTGGAAGACCTGCTTGGCCTCGCCCTGCTCGACGATCTTGCCGCCATTCATAACGATGATGTCGTCAGAGATATAGCGGACCGTCTGGATGTCATGGCTGATGAACACCATGGCCAGGCCGAGCTCCTTCTTAAGGTCGGTCAGCAGGTTCAGAATCTGCGCGCGGACCGAAACGTCCAGAGCCGAGGTGGGCTCGTCGGCGATGATGGCATCGGGGTTCAGCGACAGAGCACGGGCAATTGCGACGCGCTGGCGCTGGCCACCCGAAAGCTGGCCGGGAAGAACCTCGGCGGCAGAGCTGGGCAGACCGGTGAGCTCCAGGAGCTCCTTGACGCGCTTCTCCTGCTCTGCCTCGGTGCCCAGGTTGTGGACGCGCATGGGGTCGAGCAACTGCTCGCGAACGACCATGCGGGGATTGAGCGCCGTGGCCGGGTTTTGGAACACGACCGAGATGACGCGACCCATGTGGCGACGGTCCTCGGCGGTACGCTTGGTAACGTCCTTGCCCTTAAAGTAGACCTTGCCGCTCGTGGGGGCCTGCAGGCCGCACATGACGTTGGCGGTGGTGGACTTGCCGCAACCGGACTCGCCGACGATGCCGATGGTCTGTCCGGGCATGAGCTTAATCGTTACACCCTGGACGGCGTGAACCAGGTTGGGGTGCAGAATCGAACCGGTACGGGTCCTAAAGGTGACGTGAACATCATCAAGGAAGATGATCGGCTCGACGCCGTTGACTGCGGTCTCGCTCATCTACATCACCTCCGCGTGAGGGGTCAAACCATTTGCCTTGAGCACCTCGTCGGGGAGCTCGGAATAGAAGTGCTCGGTGCCAGGCACGCGCTTGAAGACCGGACGGGTGTCCAGGCCGATGCGCGGATGGCTCGAGCGGGGCGCGAAGCGATCGCCCTTGGGGAAATCGCGCGGGCTCGGAACGGCGCCGGGCACCTGGTGCAGGCGGCCCGAACCGCTCTCGATGGACAGAACGGAGCCCAGAAGACCGCGGGTGTACTCGTGGATCGGGTTAGTGAGCAGCTCCTTGGTGGGTGCCTGCTCGATGACCTGACCGGCGTACATAACCGTGATGTTATGGGCGACCTCGGCGACCAGCGCCAGGTCATGCGAGACGAAGATCATGGCAAAGCCGAGCTTGGCCTGAAGGTCGTTGAGCAGCTTGATGACCTGCTTCTGGACGGTAACGTCCAGAGCGGTCGTGGGCTCGTCGCAGATGACCAGCTTGGGGTCGCGGGTAAGGGCCATAGCGATCAGAACACGCTGACGCTGGCCACCGGAAAGCTCATGCGGGTAGCTCTCGAGCGTACGCTTGGGGTCGAGGCCCACGAGCTCCAGGAGTTCCTCGGCGCTGCGGGTGCCGCCGCGCTTGGTGAGCTGCTTCATCTGGGCAGAGATGAGCATGGAGGGGTTGAGCGAGGACAGGGCGTCCTGATAGACCATGGCGATATCGGTACCGCGCAGGCCGAACCACTCCTTCTTGCTCATCTTGAGCAGGTCACGGCCCTCCCAGAGAACCTCGCCGGAAAGATGCTCGTCCTCATCGGTCAGGCCCATGATGGCCAGCGTGGTGATGGACTTACCGCAACCGGACTCGCCCACCAGGCCCATGGTCTGACCAGGACGGACGTCAAAGTTGACGTGATCGACGACGTTGATATCACCGTGGTGCTCAAACTGGATGCAGAAATCGCGGACCGAAAGGATCGGCTCAACGGACTCATCGGGCACATGGCGATCGTCACGCTTGAGCTCGACATCGCGCAGGGCGCCAAGGCGAGCGGAGAGGGACTGAGCCTGCTCCTTGTAGGCGCGAACGGGGTCGGAGACCAGCAGGTCGGCCTCGCGACGCTTGGAGGAATCGGTCGGATCCAGGGCGGCGGAGGGAGCAGCGGCCATGGCGTCGGTAATGCCCTCGGACAGGATGTTGAGCGCCAGGCAGGTGATCATGATGGCCAGGCCCGGGAACAGCGCCTGCCACCAACGGCCGGCGAGCACGCCGCCGCGGGCGTCGGCGAGGATGTTGCCCCAGGTAGCGGTGGGCTCCTGGATACCAGCGCCGATGAAGGTCAGCGAGGCCTCGAAGATGATGGCGTCGGCGACCAGAGTAACGGTGAAGACCATGATCGGGGCGATGCAGTTACGCAGAACATGCTTGATCAAAATCCACGGAGCCTTGGCGCCGGAAACGATGACCGCGCGGACATAGTCCTCGCCGTACTCGGACACGATGTTGGCGCGCACGATACGGGCAATCTGCGGAGTGTACATAAAGCCGATGGCGAAGATGATCGACGGCACGGAGTTGCCCAGGATGGAGACGAAGACGGCCGCGAGGGCGATGCCCGGGATGGACATGATGATGTCCAAGATACGCATGATCGTCTCGGAGACGGCCTTGCGCGAAACCGCTGCAAGGGCGCCCACGACCGAGCCGCAGACCAGAGCCATGGCAGTGGCGCCAAAGCCGATAATCAGCGAGTAACGACCACCGTAGAGCATACGCGACAGAATGTCGCGACCCTTATCGTCGGTACCGAAGATAAATCCGTTGCCGGGAGCCTGGCGAGCCGTAAAGATCTCGACCGGGCTATAGGGGGCAAGAAGGGGCGCCAGAATCGCAGTCAGGGCAACCAGCACCAGCACGACGGCTGCAATCTTAGAAGACAGCGTCATCTTCTTCCAGCCACCGAGCTTGAGCCCCTTAGAGGCAGCCTTCTCGAGCTGCTCGGTTTGCTTCTCTCGAATCTTTACCATAATCTACACCGTCCTGATGCGCGGGTTGATGAGCAGGTAGAGCATGTCAACCACGATGTTGATGATGATGAAGGCAAGAGCAACGACGATAACGACGCCCTGAACCAGGTTCGCCTCGTTGCCCTGAACGCCCTGCAGAATCGCAGTGCCCATGCCGGGGAGGTTGAAGATAACCTCGATGACGACGGCGCCGCCCATGAGGTAACCGATCTTAAGACCGAGGGTGGTGACCGGGGTGATCAGCGCATTGCGAAGAACGTTGATACCGACGACGACCTTCTCGGGAACGCCGGCGCCGCGAGCCATACGGACATAATCCTTGTCGAGCTCCTCGACCATGGCGGTACGCACGATACGAGTCATCTGGCCCGTCAGCGGAAATGCCAAGGCGATAGCGGGCATGATCATACGTCCCAGATAGCCAGCCGGATTCGTGGTGAAGTGAGGCAGAGCACCCGATGCCGGAAGCACCTTAAGGTAGGAAGAGAACAGCAGGATCAACAGAACGGCAAGCCAGAACGACGGGGTTGCCAAGCCGGCGATGGAAAAGACGCGGATCACTTGGTCCGGCCATTTGTCGCGATACAGTGCCGCGATGACGCCGAGTAAAAACGAAACGACCGCACCGATGGCAAGGCCGATGAAGGTCAGCTGCATCGTGACGGGCAGGGCCGTGGAGATGCGCTTGGCAACGGAGTTGCGAGCAGCACCATAGGTGCCCATGTCACCATGGATCAAATCGCCCATATAGCGCACGTAGCGCACAGGCCAGGGGTCGTCCAGACCATACTTCTCATGGTACTCGGCAACCGCCTCGGGCGAGGCACCGTCACCCAACGCCGTGTAGGCGGGGTCGGTCTTGGAGAACGACATAAGGAAGAACACCAGGACGGTGACGCCCAATGCCATGATCGGCAGCGCCACAAGACGCCTTCCAATCAAACGTAGCAAGTTGTTCACGTTCTCTCCCCTTTCTTTTGTCGGTAGGACCAACTGGTATATGAGTACGGATACTCATTACAAGACCCGAGCGACATCGAGGTCGCCCGGGTCTTTGTTTCAACTATGAGGATACGGTCCCAACGACCGACATCCTGCATACAGACTCAAGCGAGTCTTACGCCTTGACGGTCGCAACGCCCCTGAAGGACATGCTCGTCGTGCCGATGCCCTTGAAGCCATCGAGGGCCTCGCCGTTGGGCGCAGTGGACGGATCGTCCCAGGAAGCGGAGACGGTCTTGACGTGGACAACGGGGTACAGAACGGCGTTGTCGGCAATGATGTCGAAGCACTCGTTCCACTTCTTCTGCTGCTCATCGCCCTCGGCGGCAAGAGCCTCGTCCATGAGACCGTGGAGCTTCTGCCACTCAGCGGACTCCTTCCACGGGCAACGGGTCTGCATCCAGACGTTGTCGCCGTACCACCAGTTGAGCAGCAGGTCGGGGTCGGCGCCGAAGCAGGAAGGATCGCCAGGGGCAAGGAGGATATCGTAGGCCTCGCCGCCGTCGATGGCAGCGTAGGTGGCCGGCGAGGTATCGGTCTGGATGGTCACATCGAAGCCGAGAGCGTCGAGGTCATTCTTGACCTGGGCGGCCATGCCCTTAATCTGCTCGTTGTCGGTGGTGCGCAGGGTGATGGCACCCGGGGTGATGCCAGACTCCTCGATGAGCTTCTTAGCCTTCTTGGCGTCGGTCTTGTACACCGTGGAAGCCTCATGATAGTTGGTGAAGCTCTTGGGCAGGTAGCAGCTGGCAGCGGTGGCAAGGCCGGCGAAGGTGTTGCTGACCATCTTCTCGGTGTCGAGCGCATACATGACAGCCTGACGGACCTTGACGTTGTTCCAAGGCTCCTTGGCGACGTTGAACATGATGAAGCGGGTGCCGAAACCCTGAACGTTATCGATCTTGCAGCCGGCGCTCTCGAGCTGGTCGACGGCGTCAGCGGTAACGAGCTCCATAACGAGCGTGGAGCCCTCCTGCTGAGCGGTAACGCGAGCGGTGGGGTCGGTCAGGATGCTGTACTGGATCTTCTTATCCTCGGCAGCATACTCACCGTTGTACTCGGGGTTGGGAACCAGGGTGATCTCGGTATCGGAGATAGAGTCGTACATCCAGGGGCCGGAGCCGATCGGCTGCTTGGCGCGATCCTCCTCGGTCTGGGTGGCCGGGGTAACGCGGACGATGGCCAGACGATCCTTGAGCAGGGAGAAGTTGGGGACCTTGGTCTTGACCGTCACGGTGCTGGCGTCCTTGGCCTCGATGGACTCGAAGGGCTGGAAGAACGGAGCATAGGTAGCGGAAGCGGCGCAAGCGGTGTAGGAGGCAACGACATCGTCAGCGGTGACCTCGGTGCCATCGGAGAACTTGGCGCCCTTGCGGATGGTGACCTCGAAAGTGGTGTCGTCCACAGACTTGGGATCGTCGGTGGCGAGCTCTTTGAAGGTGCTGTAGTCGTGGTAATCGATGCCGTAGAGGCCCTCGACGACGTGCCAGTTAGCACCCAGGCCCACAGCGGAGCCGGTGCTGGCGGGATCGAAGCTGGACGGAGCGTAAGCGGAACCAGCGGTGATCACGCCGCCGCCACGGTTGGCGGAATCGGTGGAACTGGAAGCGGAACCCTCGTCGCTAGAGCTGCCACCGCAGCCGGTGAGACCAAGCCCTGCGACAGCAGCGACGCTGCCGGTGAGGCCGAGGAACGAACGCCTGGACATACCCTTGTTGATGATGGCCATGTCTTCTCCTATCAATAGAGAATCTTACCCGGGAGCGCCTAGACGTGCCCCCGCGCAACTTGCGGACGATATATACCTTACCTACCGACGAACCCAACTGAGGTGCCGCGCTCGGCGACCGATACATACATACGCTTGAACGGTATTTGCTACCGTTCACCGAATTCATTGACAAACGATTCGCCAGACAGTATGTATCGACGAGGTGAGATATCAGTCTTCGTCAACCCGCAGGATAGCAGGGTTGTTCACCATGGCTAGTCAAACGTTTTAGCGTCAATTAAACCCGAAATCGGCTGGTAATCGCCGTGAAATAAATGATTGAAAATCACGCAATCATGTATATCAGTTGTTTAGAGGCGTGTTTAGTTTTCGGATTGCTTTGCCGCCGCCTCGGCGCGCTCGGCATTCCATGCAACGAGCGCCTCGTGAACCGCTTTGGCGACATCGGCAGGAATGCCTCGAACTTCCGCGATCTCTTGCTCGCTCGCCGCGCGCAAACGCTTCATCGAGCCAAAATGGCGCATAAGGGCACGTTTTCTGGTGGGTCCCACGCCTGGAACGTCATCGAGTACCGAAACCGTCATGGCTTTATCGCGCAATTCGCGATGGAACGTGATGGCAAAACGGTGCGATTCATCGCGCACCTGTTTAATTAGATAGAGCGACGCGGACCCGGTCGGCAGCACGACGGGAGTCTCGTCCCAAGGCACGAAAACCTCCTCATCGGCCTTTGCCAAGCCACAAACTGGTATATCGAGCCCAAGAGCCTCAAGTTGCTTGATCGCAGCGGTCAATTGCGGCTTACCGCCATCGACAACGAGCAAATCGGGGCGCGAGCCAAAGCGCTCGTCGGCCATGCGCTCGGGAGCATAACGTCGTCCCAAAACCTCGGACATCGACACGAAGTCGTTTGCCTCGTCCAATTCGGCCTGAATTTTAAAACGACGATACTGACTCTTGTCGGCGCGCCCGTTGGTAAACACCACCATCGAGGCGACCGTAAAGGTGCCATGCAGTGTAGAGATATCGAAGCACTCGATACGCAACGGCGGCGATGGCAGCGCCAACGCACTTTCGAGCTCCAGGAGCGCTTGATTGGTGCGGTCGTCAGCGTACCCCGTTCGCATCATGTAGCGCATGAGGGCATGGCGCGCATTTTTGGATGCCATATCGAGCAGACGGTGCTTTTCGCCACGCTGCGGCCTATGGAGATGGCAGGAACGCTCACGCTTGCCCGCAAGCCACTCCCCCAGCGCTTCCGCATCCTCAAGCTCGACGGAAAGGTTGACCTCAGCTGGAATATCAGCCGTCTCGTCGTAATAGCGCTTAAGAAAGCCCGACTGGAGCTCTTCCTCGTCAACATCAAGACCCTTGTCGAGAATGAACTCGCAGGTGCGAACTGTTCGGCCCTCGCGAACGACGAAGACGCAAGCGGCGGAGATGGTCTCCTCGCGATAGAAACCGATGACATCTATATCGACACTGGAGGGAAAAACGACTTGCTGACGATCGTCCAGACCCCTGATGACCTCCAAACGACGTTTGACGCGTGCCGCGCGCTCAAAGTCGAGCGCCTCAGCGGCATCCGTCATCTCGGAGGTCAGCTCATCGACGACATCCTTGCGATGGCCCGACAAAAAGCGCTCGACACGCTTGACGTTCTTGGCATAGTCTGCCGGGGAAATCACGCCGACACACGCACCCGGGCCGCGCCCGACATGGTAGTCAAAGCAGGGGCGCCCGTTTTGCGCGCAAATCATATTGACGATGTCTTCCTCGCCCTTGTGGGACTCGACGATACGGCGACAACGACGCCACTCCGCACAGGATGCGGAGCAGATGGGGATAACCTTGCGCAGCGTATCTATCGTCTCACGTGCCGCGCGGCTATCGGTATAAGGTCCAAAATAGCGCGTTCCCGGCTTATGACGCTCACGCGTGTATTTGATAGCGGGATACAGGTCGCCCTTTGTAATGGCGATAAAGGGGTAGCTCTTGTCATCCTTGAGGTCGACGTTAAAGTACGGATGGTACTGACCAATCAAATTGCGCTCGAGCACCAACGCCTCGTGCTCGGTCTCCACCACGATATAGTCAAAGCTCGCCACCAGCTGCATCATCAGCGGGATCTTCTGGCGCTCGTCCTGCAGCGTCACGTACTGACGCATACGGGCGCGCAGGTTTTTCGCCTTGCCCACGTAGATGACATCGCCCTTGGCGTCTTTCCAAAGGTAGCAGCCGGGCTGCGTGGGAACGCGCGAAACCTGCTCGGCAAGCGTTGGAATGTTGTCGTGACCGGCCACGCGCACCTACTTGCGACGAATCAGCGCCGAGACCTCGGGCATCTTAAGGACGACGGCAAGGCCAAAGGTAACAGCAAGCGAGACGACACCCGCAACGCAAACGTAGCCAAGAGTAATCAGAATCGAGCCGCCAAGTGCCCCGACAAAGTGCTCAAGCGCCCACATGACGCCGGCGCCTGCGGCAGCACCCAGGCCACCGAGCAAAAGGCCAAAGAAACCGCCATGCAGGATAGATTTAACCTGAAGACCACGCAGACGACGACGCAGCCACCACAGCGAGCAACCGACCAAGATCACGTAGTCGACGACATACGAAAGCGCGATTGCCGGCATACCGAAGCCCAGTACAACGCCAAACAGCAGAACCGAGCCGGCCTGGCCGATGGCGGAATACAGGCAATAGCGGCTATAGGGCTTCATGTCGAGCAAGGCAGAGAAGCTCTTCTGCATCAGCACGACCACGCCGTAGAGCGGCAGCGAGAACGCCAGGTAGACAAGGAACTCGGACACCAGCGCCACGCCGGACTCATCGAACTTGCCAGCGCAGTAGATCATGTTGAGCGGACGCGCGAAGACAATCAGGTACAGCGCGAACGGAACCAGGAAGAACAGCATCTGGGCGACGCCACGCGAAATGCCCGTGCGAACGCTGTCGTAATCCTTCTCCTGTGCGTCGTGAGAGAGCTCGGTATAGAGCGCCGTCGAAAGCGAGGCGGCAATCAGCGCGTAGGGCAGCGTGTACCACAGGCGCGCATAGGCGATGACGGAAGGACCAGTCTCGGGCTGGACCACCAGCGCAGCAGCGTTGGTGATAGAAGTCGAGACAAACATGCACACCGTGGCGAGCAGCGTCGGGATACCGAGCGCAATCGTCTGGCGCAGTGCGGGGTCCTTAAAGTCGATATGGATATGGGGATGCACGCCGTGCTTGCCAAGCGCGGGGATCTGACAAGCCATCTGAACAAAGACACCGAGGGTCGTACCGGCCGCAATCAAGATGATGCCGGCACGTTCGCCAAACTGTGCGGACACGGGCGCAAAGCCCATAAAGCTCGCAATGACGATCACATTGTTGAGGACCGGGGCAAACGTCGACCAGAAGTAGTCGCGGTGTGCGTTGAGAACGCCCGAGAACACCGAGCCCAAACCATAAAACAGAATCTGGATGGCGAAGAAACGGAACATGAACGCAGCGGTATCCATGCTGCCGCCGTCACCCGAAAGGAACGATTGCGTCCAAATAAAGCCCGGAGCGAACACGGTCCCCAGCAACGAAATGCCACCCAGCACCAATAGCAGAATACCGAGCAGGTTGCCCACGTACTCGTTCGAGGCCTCGCGACCCTGCTCACGCCTCACGCCCATGTACACGGGCAAAAACGCCGTCACGAGCATGCCGCCCATCACGAGTTCGTAGAGCATATTGGGCAGGTTGTTGGCGACCTGATAGGAGGACGAGAGCAGCGACATGCCGATAGCGGCCGCCATTGCCCATGTGCGGATAAAGCCGGTGACGCGAGACACGATGGTCAGGATGGTCATAAGCCCGGCGGAACGACCAACCGTGGAGTAGTCCGACGAGCCCATGTCGTCAGTGTCGTCTCGCGACGAAGAAGCTTCGGATGAGGGTGTCTGAGGCGCAGATTCTTTTGCAAAATGAGCTCCGCACTTCAATTCTTCCTGCGGCATCGCTCAGTCCTCTCTCGTAATCGGGGCGACCGTCGCCCCGCAAAATGCAATTAAATCATCGGGTGCAAGCTCAAGCTGATAACCACGCTTGCCTCCCGAAATAAAAATGGTATCCCAAAGGACACATGTCTCATCAATGAGCGTCCGGTAGCGTTTTTTCATACCGACCGGACTGCAGCCGCCGCGAACGTAGCCAGTCGCCGCAAGCAAATCCTTCACATGCATCATGGCCAAGGACTTCTCCCCCGCGGCACGCGCGGCGGACTTTAGATCGAGCTCGTCGGCAACAGGGATGCAGCACACGACGTGGTCGTTGGACGGCGTCACGCAGACCAAGGTCTTAAATCCTTGTCCGGGCTCCTCGCCAAGCTGCTCCGAAATCGCGACCCCCAGGCCCGCCGACTCATCACCATCGTCTTCGTACGTATGTAGAACATAGGAAATGCCGGCGCTTTCCAGCTCGCGCATCGCATTGGTTTTTGGCGTCTTTACAGCCTTTGCCATGGCATATCCTTTCCCTCGCATTCGGACGCAAGGATTAAGTATATGTCCAATTCGGCTGCATACGTCACTTCGACACAGCAAGCGCCATCGAATCACAAGGAGTCGATGGCGCCCATAAACTGAATCGCCTATTTATTGAGCATCAAGTTGAGCCTGACGCTCCCGGTCACGCCTGAGCAACGGCGCCAAAAACTTGCCCGTATAACTCTGCGGACAGTCCGCAACCTGCTCCGGTGTGCCCGAAACCACGACGGTTCCGCCGCCGTTACCGCCCTCGGGGCCCATATCGATCAGGCGGTCGGCAACCTTGATGACATCAAGGTTGTGTTCAATCACCAGCACCGTGTTGCCCGCATCGACCAAGCGCTGCAGCACATCGAGCAGCTGGCGGACGTCCTCAAAATGAAGGCCGGTCGTCGGCTCATCCAAAATATAGAACGTCTTGCCCGTCTGGCGTCGATGAAGCTCCTTGGCGAGCTTCACACGCTGCGCCTCGCCGCCCGAGAGCGTCGTAGCGGGCTGGCCCAGGCTCACGTAGCCCAAGCCTACATCGTACAGCGTCTGGAGCTTGCGCTTAATCTGCGGGATATTCCCAAAGAAGGCCAGTGCCTCGGTGACGCTCATGTCGAGCACGTCCGAGATGGTCTTACCACGGTAGGTGACCTCAAGCGTCTCGCGGTTATAGCGTTTGCCGCCGCAGACCTCACAGGGGACATAGATATCGGGAAGGAAGTGCATCTCGATCTTAATTTGTCCGTCGCCCTTGCATGCTTCGCAGCGACCGCCGCTCACGTTAAAGGAGAAACGTCCCGGCGAGTAGCCGCGCGCCTTCGACTCCGGCGTACTCGCAAACAGCGCGCGAAGATCATCCCACAGGCCAATGTACGTAGCAGGGTTGGAACGCGGCGTGCGGCCAATCGGCGACTGGTCGATATCGATAACCTTATCGATACACTCGATGCCCTCGATTTTCTTATACGGACCCACAGGGCGCGTCGAACGGTGAATGGCATTCGTAAGGGCAGGTGCGATAGTGTCGGTAACCAGGGAGCTCTTACCCGATCCCGACACGCCGGTAACGACCGTAAGCGTACCAAACTCGATCTTGGCGGTAACGTTTTTGAGGTTGTTGGCGCGGGCGCCCGTGATCTTAAGGCAGCCGCGACCGGGCTTGCGGCGCTCATCGGGAACCCGGATCATTCGTTTGCCGGTCAGATAAGCGCCCGTCATCGACTCGGGACACGCCATGATATCGGCAGGCGTTCCCGCCGCGACTACGTGTCCGCCGTTCACGCCCGCGCCGGGGCCCATGTCGATCACATAGTCGGCAGCACGAATCGTATCCTCATCATGCTCGACGACGATGACGGTATTGCCGATATCGCGTAGGCGCTCAAGCGTCTTGATCAGGCGCTCGTTATCGCGCTGATGGAGGCCAATCGATGGCTCGTCCAAAATGTACAGGACACCCATGAGGCCGGCGCCGATCTGCGTTGCCAGGCGAATACGCTGGGCCTCGCCTCCGGAAAGCGTCGCCGAGGCACGATCGAGGGTCAGATAGTCGAGTCCGACATCGACCAGAAAACGCAGGCGCTCCAGGATTTCCTTGACGATGCGTCCGCCGATAAACTGTTGGCGCTCGGTGAGTTCCAGGCCCTCAAAAAACTCGAGCGACTCACGGCACGACAGACAACAAACCTCGTAAATGGACTTGCCGCCCACGGTGACGGCGAGCATCTCGGGGCGCAAACGAGCGCCGTGGCAGCTCGAGCACGGCTCCTCGCGGATGTACTTCTCCAAGCGCGCCTTGGTGTTCTCATTCGTCGTCTCGGTATAGCGCTCGTACAGGATATTGCGCACACCCGAGAACTTGGTGTCCCACTGGCTGCGGCGCCCATCGAGCTTTTGATAGTCGACCGAAATCTTCTGGTCGCCCATGCCGTCTAAAAACGCACGACACACCCGCGGAGGCAGATCCTCCCACGGCGTATCGACGCTCACCTTAAAGTGTTTGCAGACCGCAGCGAAAATCTGCGGATAGTAGTTAGAGTTGCCAAACAGGCTGCCAAAGACCCCGTCGGCGATCGACTTCGAGGGGTCTTCGATTAGGGCCTCGGCATCGACCGTCTTCTTAAAGCCCAGGCCATCGCACTCGGGGCACGCGCCATAGGGCGCGTTGAACGAGAAATCACGCGGCTGCAGGTCATCGATGGAGTGTCCATGCTCCGGGCACGCTAACGCCAGCGAATACTCCAGCAACTCGCCTTCGGTCCCCTCGGGAGCGTCGCGGTCGGGCAGCAAGTATACGTTCACATTGCCGTGCGCCAGCGCAGTCGCCTGTTCAACGGACTCGGCAATACGGCCCAGCGAGTTCTCGCGAATCACGATGCGGTCGACCACGACCTCGATATCGTGCTTGAATTTCTTATCCAAATCGATAGGGTCATCAAGCGAGCGAACCTCGCCGTCGACACGCACGCGGCTAAAGCCCTCGGCGCGAAGGTCCTCAAACAGCTTGGTGTACTCGCCTTTTCGCCCGCGCACCACCGGTGCCAGCACAAACGCGCGGCGGCCCTCCCCCGCCGCCAGGACCTTATCGGCGACCTGGTCGGTCGTCTGGCGCTCAATGACGCGGCCGCATTCGGGACAGTGCGGGGTGCCCACACGGGCGAACAGCAGACGCAGATAGTCATAAATCTCGGTTACGGTGCCAACCGTCGAGCGAGGGTTTTTAGATGTCGTCTTTTGGTCGATCGACACCGCCGGCGAAAGGCCGTCGATTGAATCCAAGTCGGGTTTGTCCATCTGGCCCAAGAACTGGCGCGCATAACTCGAAAGGCTCTCGACGTATCGACGCTGGCCCTCGGCATAGATAGTGTCGAATGCCAGCGAACTCTTGCCCGAGCCAGAAAGACCGGTAATGACCACGAGTTGGTCACGCGGAATGGAAACATCGATATCACGGAGGTTGTGCTCACGAGCGCCGCGAATAACGATAGAGGAATCAGACATGGAAGCTCCTTGCCTCCTATTGCATCGAATCATACTGCCGATGAGTTTAGCGCACTCGACGCGCACAGATGTTCGTAATACAAGATTCGCAGACCTTTAGCTTTGCGTATCGGGCGCTTTGTTTCTCGAAATGCCGTGGAAAGGTTACAGTAATCTAATACTGAACTTAATTTGCTGTACCAGAGGAACGTCCATGACCGAAGATATCCCCCTTGAAATCACTTCGAGCGACATGGCCAATCTGCCCATATTCATCGCCGTCCTTATCGTGGCCGCCGTCGTCGTGCGCGTGTATTTTTCAATCAAACGCAACGAAAAGCCACCCATTGCCCGCGTCTTTTGGTGCGCGACGCTCCTCATGCCGCTCGGCGTGGTAGCTGCATGGATTACGAATCAATCGCTCGTAAATGAGGGCAGCTCCCTATGGGTCCTTTCTTATTCGGCGCTCGGTGCTGCCGCCGTCATGCTTCTTGTCGAGCCCTTGGTTTCGGGACTTATCGACCAAACCGACCTTGCGACGGGAACGGTTGCCTGTATTTGCCGCGACATCCTTGTCATCGCCGCTGTTTCAGCGCTCTCGTTCGTTTCAATCGAAATTGCCTGCAACGAAACGTTCTATCGCATTCCCGCCAACTCATTCGGGTTTTCCGTCGGGTTGCTCGCGACGGTTCTGCTCTCCCTTTATTTGCTGGGACAGCGTCATGGAGGCGTCATGGTCCTCGTGCCCGTCGTCTGTTGCGTCCTTGGCATTGCCGAGCACTTCGTCATAACGTTTAAAGGCGAAGCCATCCTGCCAAGCGATATCTTGGCCCTTGGCACCGCAATGGAAGTGAGCGAGGGATACGAGTTTACCTTTACCGCCGGAATCGTAACCTCTCTCGCCCTGCTGGAGATTTCCCTGGGGCTTCTTTCGCTCATCCGACCGCGAAAGCTCCGTACGCCCACCCATGTCTTCCCCGCTATCGCCGCTAACCTCTGTGCTTTTCTGCTAGTGACCGTTGTGGGGCTCTCAGGCTTTTCCAACATCGACTTGGAGCAGGCGCTGGATTTTGGATTTGACCGTTGGCAGCCCATCACCACGTATGCGTCTCAGGGTTTTATCACTTCGTTCACCGAAATGGTCAACGAGTTGCCCATTGAGAAGCCCGAGGGCTATACGCCCGATGAGGCGCAGAGCATCGAGCAGGAGCTCGCCGCCGTCTACGACAGCACATATGGCTCGAGCGAACAGCGCGCGGCGGCCGTTGCCCAGTTCAATGAAATCAAGCCGACGATTGTTGCCATCATGAACGAGAGTTTTAGCGACCTTTCGTGCTTTGAGCAGCTCCAGGCGGCCGGGTACTCCGGCCCCGCATTCTACAACTCGCTTCCCGACACACTTGTTCGCGGCACCATGCTCGCTTCGGTCGCCGGTGGCGGAACGGCGAACTCCGAATTCGAATTTTTGACCGGAGCGACAACGGCCTTTGTCGGATTAGGCAAGATCCCCTATCAGCTGTATCAGATGAATGGCGTAAACAGCCTGGCAAAGGACCTTAAAGAGCTTGGGTATACCACTACCGCTATGCACCCGCAAAACCCCGTCAACTACCATCGAGATAAAATCTATCAGCAGCTGGGCTTTGGAGACTTTCTTTCAATCGGCGATTTCGAAGGTGCGCCCTATTACCATGCCGGCGTATGCGACTACGCCACCTACGACAAGATACTCGACCTGCTTAGAACCGACGAAGCGCCGCAGTTCATCTTTGACGTCACGATGCAAAATCACGGCGGCTACGACTATGGCACCGTTCCCGCCGAAGAGCTGACAAACTATTGGGTCGAGGGAGCCAGCGAAGGCGCCAACAGCGCGCTCAACACCTATCTCACCTGCATCAACGCATCCGACCGGGACCTCGAGTACTTTATCAACGAGCTCCGCAACATCGGCAGACCGGTTGTTCTTGTCTTTTTTGGCGACCATCAGCCGAGCGCCGCAACGACTCTCAACGACGAGCTGTACCCTCAGGAAGATACGGCAAGCCACGCTTTCCGTATCTATCAGTCGACATATCTCGTCTGGGCTAACTATGAGATCGCCGGCAATACCGAGCTCAACGTCTACGACACCGTCGGGGCAAACGAGATTGCAGCCATTACCCTTAATAAGATCGGCGCCCCGCTCACCAATTACCAAAAGGCCCTGCTTGCGACAAGGTCAGATGTGCCCACCATCAATGTCGCCGGCTATCTCGGTGCCGACGGGCTGCGCTACGACTTGGAATCGGAAGACAGCCCCTACGCCTCGACGATCGACAAGCTGCAGCGCATGCAATACCTCGAGTTCGCCAGCAAAGTTCAGTAAGCCCGCCCATTCGCTTGGGCCCATCGTATTGCAAGCACGCTCGGCCCAAACGCATCGCAAATGACTCCCGCTCGCAAACGAGGGTACAATGACGCTCGTGTCACATCGCGGGGCCCCGGCCCCAGCATATACAAAGGAGTCATACATGGGTTGCGAACACGCACAGGCCGCCGGCGGACAAACGTCGCCGTCGCAATTTGAGGAGAACACGCTGTCCGAGGTCAAGCGCGTCATCGCCGTGCTTTCCGGCAAGGGCGGTGTCGGCAAGTCATTTGTCACCGGTGCCATCGCCACCGAGCTTGCCCGTCACGGCCACAAGGTCGGCGTCCTCGATGCCGACATCACCGGTCCCTCTATCCCCAAGATGTTCGGTATGAGTGGACGCCACGTCCATGCCCTTGGCAACCTTATGCTGCCCGAAATCTCCGAGCACGGCGTCAAGGTCATGAGCTCCAACCTGCTGCTCCAAAACGAGACCGACCCCGTCCTTTGGCGCGGTCCGGTCATCGCAGGCGCCATTAGGCAGTTCTGGAGCGAGACCTCGTGGGGCCCCATCGACTACCTGCTGGTCGACATGCCTCCGGGAACAGGCGACGTCGCGCTCACCGTCTTCCAGTCGCTGCCCGTCGACGGCATCGTCATCGTCACGAGCCCGCAGGATCTGGTCTCGATGATCGTCGCCAAGGCGGTCAACATGGCCGAGAAGATGAACGTCCCCATTCTGGGCATTGTCGAGAACATGAGCTATATTGAGTGCCCCGACTGCGGCAAGAAGATCGAGGTCTTTGGCAAGAGCAAGCTCCCCGAGGTCGCAGAGCGCTATAACCTCGACATCTTGGGGCAGCTTCCCATTAATCCGGCACTCGCCGAGGCCTGCGATAAGGGCGAGGTCGAGACCGCGCTGCCCGATGGCATGTTGCCCAAGGCAGTCTCTGCCGTCGAGGCTATTACCCCGCACGAGACCGACGAGGCCTAAGTGAACGCGAGCGCCTTCTATGACGTCCTGGTAATCGGCGGCGGGGCTTCAGGCCTCGCCGCCGCCATTACGGCCGCACGCGTTGGCAAAAGCGTCTGCATCGTTGAGCGCGATGTCGCCTGCGGCCTTAAGCTCCTTGCGACCGGTAACGGCCGCTGCAACCTCTCCAACGAATCGATCGATCCTCAGCGGTATAACCACCCAGCATTCGTCACATCCGTCATGGGCCCCCAGCCCGAACAAGAGCTTATGGGTTTCTTCTCCTCGCTGGGTATCATGACAACCTCCGAGGAAGGCCGGCTGTACCCGCGCTCCCTTCGCGCCGAATCGGTGCGCGACGCGCTTCTCAACGTTTGCGACCGCCTAGGTATCACCTTAATCTGCGGAGCCTACGTTGCCTCGGCGCACAAAGCTTCCGAAGGCTGGGCACTCCAAATAGACCGTCCAGCGCGGGCGCTCAAGGCAAAAAAGCACGACGACCGAAAATCGGAGCTCCGCTCGCTTCGGAAAGCGCTCGCTGATGTCCCTCGCAAGAACGTGGCCCTGCAGGCACATGCCGTAATTATCGCCACGGGCGGCAACCCCACCGGTATCGCCGATACGTTTCGCCTCCCCCTCACTTCGCTGCGCCCCATCCTCTGCCCCGTATCGGCAACGGTCTTTGGCGATCGGGCGGCGCTCAAGACGTTGGATGGCCTGCGCGTCCGCGCCCGCTTGACGCTCGCCCGCAATCATAATGAGCTCTGGCACGAAGACGGTGAAGTGCTGTTTCGAACCTTCGGTATCTCGGGCGTCGCTGTCTTCAACCTCTCTCGTCGTATCCAGCACGGCGATACGATCCTGCTCGACGTTTTCCCCGACCTCTCCAAAGACGAGTTGCTCGATACGCTCAACCGGCGCGTTGAGCTGCTCGGCGGCTTTTCGCCCCGCGATCCCCGTTGGCTCGACGGCATGCTCGCCCCGCAACTCTCCCGCGTCGTCTGCACAGCGTTCGAGCAGTGCCATCCAGGCTCCAACGATGTCATCCACCTGGTCTCGATCCTCAAGCACTTTAAGTTGCTCGTCAAGGGAACAGCCGAGGAGCGCTCAGCGCAGGTCACGCGTGGTGGCGTATCTGTCGAGAGCATCTCAACACCCAGCCTACGCGCGCGCAGCGTTGTCGACGCCCCGCTTTACGTCTGCGGTGAAGCGCTCGACATCGACGCCGATTGCGGAGGCTTTAACCTTGCGTGGGCCTGGATCTCGGGCATTCGCGCTGCAAGCAGCCTGTAGCCGCGCAGTCTATAATCAAAAACGCATTCGGGCCGTCTGGGATACCGGACGGCCTCTTTCTTGCCTCTAAGGAGACCTCGATGATCGAAATCACCCAAGTCAACGCGTCGCTCGATGAAGCCGACGATGAAAATGCCTGTCTCATTGTTGGCAAGCGAGTCGCCAAGCGCGTCCTACGTTGCAAGGACTCCGAGATCAAGTCCATCGAGCTCCACCGCAAGTCAATCGACGCTCGCAAAAAACGAGACGTCCATTTTATCCTGAGCTTTCGTGTTGAGCTGACGAGCCCAGACATCGAGCAGACAGTTCTCGGCAGCGTGGCCGCGCGCGACCGCTCACGTGTGCGCACGATAGACGACAATGAGCCTTCATTCCCCTCCCCCGTTTCCGGCGCGCCCAAAGAGCGTCCCGTCGTCGTCGGTGCCGGATGCGCTGGCCTTTTCGCCGCACTCACCCTTGCCGAAGCGGGTCTGAAGCCCTTGCTTATCGAACGGGGCGACCCGGCGCTTCGCCGCTCACGGGCCATCGATCTTTTTCTCAAAGAACGCATCCTAGATCCCGAGAGCAATATCCAATTTGGCCTGGGTGGCGCAGGTACGTTCTCGGATGGCAAGCTCAATACGGGAACCAAGAATCCAGCCCATCGGCTGGTCCTCGAGACCTTCGTCGAAGCGGGCGCTCCCCGCGATATTCTATGGGATGCAAAGCCGCATATTGGCTCCGACATCCTCCCCGCCGTCGTTACCAGCATCTCCCAACGCATTGAACAGCTCGGAGGGGCCGTTCGCTATCGAACGAAACTCATTGACATTCGCACTGATACATCTGGTGCCATTGCCGGTATCGACGTCCGATCGTCTCAGGACACGGCAAGCGAGTCAATCAACACAAAGCATCTCATTCTCGCTTGTGGTCATTCTGCCCGTGACGTATTCGAGGTTCTCAAAACCCATGATGTCGCCCTCGCTCAAAAGACGTTTGCCATGGGCGTTCGCATCGAACACCCGCAACGTGATATCGATCGGGCGCAATATGGCCCCGCGGCGGGTCATCCCGCGCTCGGGGCAGCCCCCTATAAGCTCGTTGCCCATCTTCCCAACGGTCGCAGCGTGTTCTCATTCTGTATGTGTCCCGGCGGACAGGTTGTCGCCGCCTCTTCAGAGCCCGGCCACCTGTGCGTCAACGGCGCCAGTCTCAACGCCCGCGCCGGCCGCAACGCAAACGCCGCCCTTCTCGTTAACGTCACGCCCGACGATCTCCCCAGTGACGATCCTCTTGCAGGCGTAGAACTTCAGCGCATTTGCGAGCGGGCTGCCTATCGCCTTGGCGGCTCCAACTGGAACGCACCGGCACAGCTCGTCGGCGATTTCCTTGCCAAACGCGCCAGCACGGCACCCGGAAAGGTAAAACCAACCTATCCACTTGGCGTGACCTGGA
>URKC01000004.1:0-37279 GCA_900548295.1 uncultured Collinsella sp. | reverse complement strand
CCTCGACGGGCATCGCAATCGTCGAAGGCGCGCCGTTCATGTTTGGGACAATATGACATTTTTCCCGTTGCAAACAGCGCCGCCGTGGGTGTTCTGTATGATGGCTCAGACAAGGTTGTTCAATGACAGGGAGGCATATATGGCAATCAAAGCCATCGCAATGGATATCGACGGTACGCTCACCAACGACCAAAAGGTCATCGGCCCGCGTACGCGCGAGAAGCTGCTCGCGGCGCAGGAGTCGGGCATTAAGCTCATCTTGGCTTCGGGCCGTCCCGCATGGGGGTTGCACGCCTTGGCGCAGGAGCTCGACCTTCAAAACCATGACGGTCTGCTAGTTGCCTTTAATGGCGCGCACGTGGTCGACGCTCAGACCGATGAGGTCCTTTTTGACCAGGCCATGCCGGCTGACGAACTGCACCGTCTGATTGATCATCTGCAAAACTATGACGTGATCCCTATGATTTCGCTCGGTCGCGATTTGCACGTCGAGGACTCGTACCATTGCATGATCACACTGCCGGACGGTTCGCAGAAGAATATCGTCAAGTATGAGCGCGATGCGTGCGATCTTAAGATTCGCGAGGTCGAGAGCTTGCATGAGGTCGTGGACACTTATCCCGTGGACAAGCTGCTGACGGCGGGTGATCCGACCTACCTGCAGGCGCATTACGAGGAGATGTATGCGCCCTTTACCCAGACGCTTTCGGGCATGTTTACGGCCGACTGGTACTTTGAGTACACGGCGCCCGGTATCGACAAAGCCTGTGCGCTCGAGGGTGCCCTGCCCAAGCTCGGTATCGATGCCAGCGAGGTCGTCTCGTTTGGCGACGGCCAGAACGACAAGTCCATGATTGAGTGGGCCGGCACCGGTGTTGCCATGGGCAACGCCGTCGATGAGGTTAAGGCAGTTGCCCAGATGGTAACCGCCAATAACAACGAAGACGGTATTGCAGTGGCGCTGGATAAGCTGCTGGGTTAGAATCGCCGATTAATGCATGGTTTGGGCGCCTGCTTGCGGGCGCCCTTTTGTTAGGGAGGGTGCCGTGTCCGCATTTCCGTTCGACGCCGTTATCTTTGACATGGACGGTGTCATTGTCGATACCGAGTATTACTACCTGGGCGAGACTGCCGCGTTTGCCAAGGAGCTTGGGCTTAACCTGACTCAAGAGGAGTTGAATGGGCAAGTCGGTACCTCGCATCAGTTCTTCCTGCATATGCTGGTCGATTGGTTTGAGCGTGCCGGTAAGGGGCATTTCACTGGCGAGGAAGCGTTGGCCCGTTGGGATGAGTGGGCGCATAAGCGTCCGCGCGACTATCAGGCTTTGATTAACCCGGGCGCCGTGGATACGATTCGAGAGCTGCCGCGCCGTGGCGTTCGCGTGGCGCTTGCCAGCTCGTCTCCCATGGATAGCATCGAAGAAGTGCTCAACGCATGCGGGCTGTCGGATGCCTTTGAGTATGTGGTGAGCGGCGAGCAGTTTAAGGAGAGTAAGCCCGAGCCCGACATCTACCTGCATGCGCTGGACCTGCTGGGGCTGCCCGCGAATCGCTGCTGCTGCGTTGAGGATTCGGTGCCCGGCATCACTGCCGGCAAGCGAGCCGGCCTGACAGTCATTGCCAAGCGCGAGGAGCGCTTTGGCTTTAGCCAGGATGCCGCGGACAAGATTATCGACCAGCTGCCCGAGCTGCTTGAGCTTTCTTAGGGGGTCTGTTGGAGGCTCTTTAGGGGTTCGTGGACAAAAAATGCCAAATATGAGTACTGTCACTAATTTAGTAACAGGGAAATTATGCTTTTAAGGCCCTGGTTGAGCGCCTGGGGGCGATTATAACCTGTTAAATATGGCTTTAGCCATGCTAAAACGCCTTGATAATGAACAGCTGTACATTATCAAGGCGTTCTTTTGTCACAATATAATGCTACTTGCTTTGCAGCAGTACTCATATTTGGCGTTTTTTGCCCACCGGGGTCAGTTGAAGTCAAATATGGAGTGCGAATTTCCTAAAACGGTTGATTCGACGCTCTCCTCGGCGCAGTTTTTAAGTTCGGCGATGTGCAGGGAGGCGCTTTTTAGCGATGTGATGAGCTGTCGCGCGCTTGCATCTGCTTGCGGTTCGGCTGGAGCGTCGGTTTCGAGCAGCAGACGGTCGAGTGGGATCTGTCGGGCGTATTCACGACCGCGCTTGGTAGCGAGCATCCGCTCGTTCACGGAAAAATAGCAGCCTGCGTTTCGCGCACGGACGAACTCGTTCGAGGTGCCGCTAAACCAGTGAAAGATGATGGCGGGGGAGTTGGGGCTTGGGGTGAGTAATCCATATGACTCAAGGACGTCCAGTACGGTTCCTGCCGAACGAACAGCGTGAATTGATATCACGCGCCCGGCGAGAGGGTACTGCACGAGTGCATCGCAGAGACGGTCAAGTGCCTGTATTTGAAGCGGTTCGCTTCCGGCAAAGCGCGCGGAAAAGTCGAGTCCTACCTCGCCGATATAGCGTTCTTGGTCAGCAACTTCGCAAAGCAGATTGACTTCGGCAGGACCGCAGCGGCCGTCGGCGAGCCACCAGGGATGGAGGCCGGCGCCGGCAAAGATATTTGAACGGCCGCAGGCGCGCTTCTTGGCGCGTGCAAAGTCGTGCGGATCGACGCCGCAGTCAAATAGAATCAGGCCCAGCGCTGTTGCCTCATCGGCAACGGCGTCCGGGTGAGCCATTAGATCAAGATGGCAGTGTGCATCAAATAACCGGGGCTCCATCTCGGCGCGCTCCGCTAGTCTAGGCGCTGGCCATCGGCGCGCACGCGCTCGGTGCCGCGGCCACTGATCTGACGGATAACCTCGCCGGCGATCATCTGGCCCATGATGGGCGGCATAAAACTGGCAGTTCCCAGCTCGGTGCGCTCGTGGATGTTGGAAGGATCGCGGGGCTGTGTCTTAACCGATTCCTCGCAGCTAAACAGTACGTGTAGGCTCTTGATTCCGCGCTTCTTACATTCTTTGCGCATAATGCGGCTCATGGGGTCACGTACCGTATCGAAGATGTCGGCAAAGCGGAGGCACTCGGGATGGAGTTTGTTGGCCCCGCCCATGGAGCTAACCAAACGGATGTCATGGTCCTGAGCATATTTGGCAATGGCGAGCTTGGCCGAAATGGTGTCGATGGCGTCGATGACGTAGTCGAGTTTACCGTTCGTTTGCTCCAAAACGCGTGCGAAAAATTCGTCGATATTGTCGCTCAACAGGTATTCGGTGCGCTTGATGACGGTGACGGCAGGGTTGATATCGTTGATCATGGCTTCCATTACGTCCACCTTGCGCTTGCCGATGGTGCTATGAAAGGCGATGGCCTGGCGGTTGATGTTGCTGGGCGCGATGATGTCCTTGTCCAGGATCACAAAATGACCGATGCCGCCGCGGGCGAGCGCTTCGCAGCAGTTGGATCCCACGCCGCCACAGCCCAGCACCAGCACCGTGGCGTTGGCAAGTTTATCGAGCGCCTCACGGCCCATGATGATCTCGAGCTTGGTGTCGCGTGTCTCGACGGGAGCTGCGGCTGCGGTTTCGGTCATAGATGTCCTCCGATGGGGAAGCGGATCGTGTTTGGGCTATCGCCATTATAGGGATTATCACGATTCCATTTGAGCCCTAGGGGCTTGTTGAAATGAGATCGGGATTCGCATAAGATGAAGCAGATGGCACCCGTTGCAGCGGGTTGGCCAACTCCAAAACACGTTTGTAGCGTGAGAAGTGGCCGTCTTCGCATTACGCGGGGGCGGCTATTTCATTCGACCTCCAATGTGGATGCCGAGTTCCACAGCCGCGATTACAAGCAATAACAACGTCAGGACATCGTCAATACTCATAGTCCATCTCCTTCTTGGTAAGAGGGAGCTGACCCATCTGCTTCTGGGCTCATTGTATCTAAAAACGAACGCATGTTCTATACTTAGTATCAAATTAGATAATTAGACAAACATCTAAATAACGAGTATAGTGTGCGCGTCGTGAGAGATAGTGAGAGGAGGTCCTATGCCGGGAGAGGGTTTTAAAGCGCTGGCCGATCCTACACGACGTCACATTTTGGAACTGCTGCGCGAGGGCAATTGTACGGCCGGGGAGCTTGCCGAGCATTTTGACATCAGCAAGCCGTCATTGAGCCATCATTTGGCGACGCTCAAAAACGCCGGGTTGGTGACCGACGAGCGCCATGGCCAAAACATCGTATACAGCTTAAACACCACCGTCATGCAGGATTTAATTGGCTGGTTTATGGGTTTTACAAACAATGAAGGTGATAAGGATGAATAACGAAAACAAGGGCATTCACCCCACAGGGGTATCGTCGCGCGTGTGGATTGCGCTGGTCGCTCTGTGCGTCGCCAATGTCGTAGCGCACCTCATGGTGATGCCGAGCTTGCCTGCGCAGATTCCCACGCACTGGGGCGCGAATGGCGCCGTCGACGGTTGGGGCCCTAGCTGGATGGCCTCCGCGCTCGGCGTGTTGCCTCTGGCACTTCTCGCGATGTTCTACGTCGTGCCACGCATTGACCCCAAGGGCGAGGCGTATCGGACCTCGGGTAAGTTCTATCAGGGCTTCGTAATCGCCTTCACGCTGCTCATGTGTGCCATAAGCTGGCTGGGGGAGCTAACGGTGTGGGGCATCGTGCCGGTGGTAGGAACGGTCAATTTGCTGGTATCAGGCGCTATCGGCTTGCTCTTTATTGGTATGGGCAACTACTTACCGCGCGTAAAGCAGAACTACACGCTCGGTATCAAGACGCCCTGGGCGCTTGCCGATCCCGAGAACTGGCGCCGTACGCAGCGTTTTGGCGGTGCCTGCTTTATGGTGCTGGGCGTTGGCCTGATTGTGATGGGCGTGGCGGGTAGCGTGCTTTCGAGTGAAGTCGTCGCCGCGGTGATTGCGGTTCTGGCGTTTGGTTCAGCTGGAGCTGCCTACGTCTATTCGTATCTGCTGTGGCGCAAATCGCAGCGAGCCGCTCGTTAAGGTTGCGGAAAACTAGCGTACGCAGTTCATAGTATGTTCCGGGGGATTTTTCCCAGGTAGTATTAAGGGGTGTGGGCAACCATGCCCCTTTTTCGTTTAGTTTCAGAGCTGGTTTCCTCATTTCGTTTCCACTAAAGCGAATCAAGAATAGGGAAACAGAAGGTAGAAAGGATAAAACAGGCAAATGGCGGAGTTTATCTACCAGATGTATCAGGCTCGTAAGGCCCATGGCGACAAGGTAATCCTTGACGACGTGACCCTGAGCTTCTACCCCGGTGCCAAGATCGGCGTCGTGGGCCCCAACGGCATGGGTAAGTCGACCCTGCTCAAGATCATGGCCGGTATCGAGGAAGTCTCCAACGGCGATGCCAGACTTACCCCCGGCTACACCGTGGGCATCCTGCAGCAGGAGCCGCCGCTCGATGACGACAAGACCGTCATCGAGAACGTGCGCATGGCGTTTGGCGATATGATCGCCAAGGTCGATCGCTTCAATAAGATCGGCGAGGAGATGTGCGACCCGGATTGCGACATGGACGCCCTTATGGCCGAGATGGGCAAGCTCCAGGACGAGATCGATGCCGCCGACGGCTGGGATATCGATTCCAAGCTCGGCCAGGCCATGGACGCCCTGCAGCTGCCCGATTCCGACATGCCGGTCAACGTGCTCTCTGGCGGCGAGCGCCGTCGCGTGGCCCTGTGCAAGCTGCTGCTCGAGGCTCCCGACCTGCTGCTGCTCGACGAGCCCACGAACCACCTGGACGCCGAGTCGATCCTGTGGCTCGAGCACTTCCTGCACAACTACCAAGGCGCGGGGCTTGCCGTCACACACGATCGCTACTTCCTGGATAACGTTGCCGAGTGGATCTGCGAGGTCGACCGCGGTCACCTTTATCCCTACAAGGGCAATTACTCCACGTATCTGGAGACCAAGGCCGCGCGTATCGAGGCGCAGGGCAACCGCGATGCCAAGCTCGCCAAGCGCATGGAGGCCGAGCTCGAGTGGGTACGCAGCTCGCCCAAGGCTCGCCAGGCCAAGAACAAGGCCCGTCTGGCTCGCTACGAGGAGATGGAGGCCGAGGCCCGCGCAAGCCAGAAGCTCGACTGGACCGACATCCGCATCCCTGTGGGCCCGCGTCTGGGCAACAAGGTGCTCGAGGCCCATCACCTGCACAAGGAGTTCGATGGCCGTGTGCTCATCGACGACCTTTCGTTCACCCTGCCGCGTAACGGCATCGTGGGCGTCATCGGCCCCAACGGTGTCGGCAAGACCACGCTCTTCAAGACCATCGTGGGTTTGGAGCCGCTGAGTTCGGGCGAGCTCGAGGTGGGCGAGACCGTCAAGATTTCTTACGTCGACCAGAACCGTTCCGGCATCGACCCCGATAAGAACCTATGGGAGGTCGTCTCGGATGGCCTGGACCACATGATGGTCGGCGAGACCGAGGTTCCGAGCCGCGCTTATGTGGCGAGCTTTGGCTTTAAGGGCCAGGACCAGCAGAAGCGCGCTGGCGTACTCTCCGGTGGCGAGCGCAACCGTCTGAACTTGGCGCTTACGCTCAAGCAGGGCGGCAACCTGCTGCTCCTCGACGAGCCCACGAACGACCTCGACGTCGAGACGCTGTCCTCGCTCGAGGCGGCGCTGCTCGAGTTCCCGGGCTGCTCGGTGGTCATTAGCCACGACCGTATGTTCCTGGACCGCGTCGCCACGCACATTCTGGCGTGGGAGGGCACCGACGAGAATCCGGGCAACTGGTATTGGTTCGAGGGCAATTTCGAGGCCTATCAGGCCAACCGCATCGAGCGCCTGGGCGAGGACGCAGCCCAGCCGCATCGTATCCACAGGAAACTTACCAGGGACTAGTTTGATGTGGCAAAGGGACAGCCCCTTTGTCACACGAACTTATGCTCAACCTGGGAAAATAAAAAAACGCGGCGAACGTTTTTGTGACGTTCGTCGCGTTTTGCTATTCGTTGGATTCTTCAACCTTGTCGACGGTCCAGGTGGCTCCGAGGCCTCCGGTGGTGTTGCGGCGGATGCGCACGGTGACTTCGTGGCGCTCGCCGGCCTGCGTGTAGCGCAGGGGGAAGATTGCGCGGTTTCGCGCGGCCTCGATGGTGCCGCGTTCGCGGGCGATCCAGTAGTACTCGCCGACGATGCCGAGCGTGTCGGCGCCGTAGGGGAGATAGGTCGACAGCTGGTGTAGCAACGGGCCGGGGCAGAAGACCTCGGTTGCGAAATCGACGGGGAAGTCCTCGGGGATGGTCGGTGCTGTGGGTGCGGGGGCCGGTGCTGCTGCGGGTACCGAAGCCGGTACCGGTGCGGGAATTTGGTCATAGACAGGTGCGGATGCGGACTCGATGACGGGTGCAGACTCGGGCGCCGGTTCTGGCTTAACTGCGGAATCTGTCGGTTCCACGGAGACGGATGTGTCTTCAGTCTCGGTTTTGGCGTCGGCTTGCGGGGCGTCCTCTGCCTCGACAGACGGCTTTGCCTCGATCGGTGTGGAGGCCATGGTGGTGATGCCGGCGTTGGCGTTCTCGGGGTCATAGACGACCGTGAGCGAGATGGCGGGCTGCGGCGTCTCGGGCTCCGGTGCCGATTCGGTAGCGCCTTGATCGGCGGGCTTGTCGGACTGATCGTCCTCGGCCTCGTTGCCAAAGACATCGCTGTTTTGGAACGCAGGCGTCTCGGGTTGGTCAGCGGCTTCTTCGGTTGTCGACTTGGGCGCTTCGTTGAGCTCCACAGTTGCTTCCTGCTCGGATATGACTTCGGGATCGGTCGTGGCGGCGATTTCGGTTTCGGCTTCTGCTGTTACCTCAATAGCGACTTCGATCTCTGTCTCGGGCTCGGGTTCCGGAGCGACTTCGGCCACGGGCTCGGGATGCTTAACGTGCTTGGGACGTACGGCCTTGAGGTCCTTCTCGCCGCGCTTTTTCTTTTTGTAGGACTGCTTGGCGCCCTTGGCTGCCTTGGGCTTGTCCTCGCCTTTGGCAAGGGCGGTATCCCAGGCCTCGTTGGCGATGACGGTGGCATACAGGCGACCGCCCTTAAAGACAGTCAGCTTGATGCAGTCATCGAGCTCCTCGAGCAGCTCGCGCGTGGACTCGAAGCCCAGGTCATAAGCGGCCATGTCGCCGGCGGCGAGCGTCTCCTCGACCTGCGTCATAAACGTTTGCTTGCCGCACCCAATCGCATCGCGCAGCAGACGATATAGATAGATGTGGTTGCCCAGCGATAGCGTGGGCTTAACTATTGTCTTGCTCATGGCAAATCTCCTCTTTACACACCAAAGCATCTTACCATCGCACGGGGCGTGCCACCTCGGCGCCCAAGGCAAGCGGGCGCGACCGTTGCCGGTTCGCGCCCGTTATACAGGTCGGTTATCTATGAGAGGAAAATGTGCTTAGTTGCCCGATGCCGTGCCTTGGCTCGAGTTGTCGGATGCCGTGCCGGACGCGGTTCCGCTCGAGCTGTTCGAGCTGTTGGTGTTGCTGCTGTCTGCTGTGCCCGTTCCCGAAGTGGTGTCGCTCGTCTGACCGCCCGTGCTCGGCTGCGAACCGTCAGTCGTTTGACTTGAGTCGGTCGTGCCGGACGGCGTGCCACTGTTGGCCGTAGAGGAATCGGTACCCTGCGATTGGTTTTGGGTGTTCGCGGACGAATCGGCAGAGGTAGAATTGTCTTGCGTGTCGTCCGTCTGTGCCTGCTGATCCTGCGACTGGGTGGTGCCATTTGCATCGCTCTCGGTCGTGCGCGACGAAAGGATTGGCTCGGGGCGCTCGCCCAGACCCTCACCGGCGGTGGTAATAAGGATGGCGCCGGTACAGGCGATGACCGCGACGATGGCGATGGCGATCGAGAAGACGATGACCTTCTTTTGCGTCTGGCTGCGCTCTGCCGCCGCCTTGGCGCGCAGACTGTTAGGGGCGACGCGCGCCGTGGTCGCGCGTCCCGCAACCTGGCGCATTTCCTGCGTGGTCGCGGCGCCACCTAGGTGCTCCTCGACATCGGGTTCAACGGGCTCGTAGGCGCCGGCAGGGTAGTCGACAGCGGCATGCGTGCCCTTGATTGCTTCGGCGCTGGCAGAGATAAAGTGGCGGTAGACCTGCGAGGACACAACGGTGATGACCGAGCTCACGGCGGCGCCAATTACTGAACCAGCGATACCAATCTTGGAGGCAAGCGCGACGCTCGTGGCGGCAGCTGCGGCGCCGGCGATGATCTGGGGAATGGAAATGTCGTCAGACAGGCCCTTTTTGGGTGCGATGGCCATGGTCTGTCCGATGGAATGGTTCTCGTGCACGCCGTTGTTGAGCGATGCCGGCGTCATGACGCGCGTGCGCGGCGCGTCGGTATATTCAGTCGTCATACGGGGTCCTCCCGGTTCGTTTAGTGCTGCGACAGGTTGTTCAGCCCTCAGGGTACCCAGTCGGTGTGAACCGGAGATGGATTCGCCCGCAACACCATCAACTCACCAAAGCGCGAAACTTCTTCTCAGGCTGATCGAATGAAGACGGGGCGAATCGTTCGGATGTCGAAAGGAAGGTTGACCGGATTTGAAATCCCGTGGAATAATCGGGCTCGCGGCGCTGTTGCTTGCGCCGGGTAGGGAGCGTCATGAAAATCCTTAAGCGGATCAACAACAATACGGTTATCTGCGTAAACGCCAAGGGCCGTGAACTCGTGGCAATTGGCCGCGGTATCGGGTTTCCCAATGGCCCCGATGAGGTCACACTCGATAAGATCGAGCGAACCTTCTACGGTGTCGACTCGCGCTACCTAGCGCTGCTCGACGAGATCGATCCTCAGGTGATGGAGTTCTCCGCCCAGATTGCCGATATCGCTCGCTCCAACATCTCGCGCGAGCTCTCGGCAAACCTTCCCTTTACCATGGCTGACCATATCGCCTTTGCCATCAAACGCTGCCGCGAGCATATGTTTGTGCAGATGCCGCTCTCCTATGATGTGCAGCAGATGTACCCCATTGAGTACAAGATCGCCAAGTTCGCGATCGAGGGCATCAATCGCGGCTTCAACGTCAAGATGCCGCGGGGGGAGGCGAGCGGTATCGCGCTCTGTATCGTCAACAGCGTGGTCGCCTCGTCTTCAAAGGCCAAATCCAATACGGTGCGTAAGGACGAGGTGATGCTCGAGAGCTTCACCAAGATTATCGAATCCGAGCTGGGGGTTTGCGTGGACCGCGACGGCTTTGACTTTTGCCGTTATGCCACGCACGTGCGCTACCTGTTAGAACGCGTGCAGACAGGAGAGCCCCTCAACACGGAGAACGGCGCGCTTTACGGACCGCTCTGCGAGCAGCATCCCGACGTGGCCGTGTGCGTCGACCGCATGGCCGCGCTTATCGAAGAGCGCTTTGACGCCGGGCTCGCCGATGAAGAGAAGGTCTACCTGATGCTCCACGTCAATCGCGTCTGCGCGGGATCTAGGTCCTAATCGACCGCTCGCCGCTGAAGTTTGACCGTTGGCCGGTTTCGACTTTCGTAAAAGCAACTGTTGGATGTAGTTTCATAGTCACATAAGGTGTTATTCGAGAAGAGCCTCGAAGCATGACGTAGACAGTTCCCTGTCCGCTTTGTGCTTTGGGGCTCTTCTGTTTTTGTCTTCTTCTTGCTTTTCTCGATTTGCCTCGTGTCAGGCCTGCCGTAATCGGTTCTTCGCGTGTGCGCAAACGGGAAGACAGAAAAGCAAGGGAGTTCAGCTATGACTGACAATAAGAAAATCGCCGCGGACGTGCTCGAGGCCGTCGGTGGCAAGGAGAACGTGACGTTTGTTGCGCACTGTATGACGCGCCTGCGTTTTAACCTCAAAGATATCGATGCCCCCGATATCAAAGAAGTGAAGAAGATTGGCGGTGTGTTGGGTGCTCAAATCTCCGGAGGGCAGTTCCAGGTAATCGTGGGCCAAAACGTGCCCAAGGTTTATGACGAGCTCTGCAAGATCGGCGGCTTTGCCAAGCAGGACGCCATCGACGAGAACCTTGATGCTCCTAAGCAGAAGCTCACACCTAAGGTTATTGGCAATAACATCCTCAACTACCTGTCAAGCTCTATGGTGCCTATGATCCCCGTCCTAATGTGTGCTGGCCTGTTCAAGACCGTAGCGGTGGTGCTGGGACCTACGATGGCGGGCGTGCTGTCCGACACAAGCGACCTTTATGTTCTGATGAACATGGTTTATGACGCAGCGTTCTATTTTATCCCCATCTACCTTGGCTATAATGCGGCTAAGAACATTGGCGTAACGCCTGTCCTCGGTGCCTTTATGGGCGGCATTCTTATCGACCCGACCATGATTCAGCTTGCGACCGATGGAGCTCAGTTCTCCGTTTATGACATTCCCTGCGTCGCCGCAAACTACACAAAGACGGTCCTTCCCATTCTTCTGTCCGTGTGGGCGATGAGTTATATCGAGCGCTTCTTCCGCAAATATGTGCCAGATACCCTTTCAACGGTTTTCGCGCCTTTCCTTACCATGGTCGTCGCTGTTCCTGTGTCTCTCTGCGCTCTCGCCCCTGTTGGTTCATGGGCCGGTAATGCCCTCGCCGCCGGTTTTGAGTTCCTTGGTACTTCCGGTGGTATCGCCGCCATCCTCGGAGGAGGTATTCTGGCGGGTCTTTGGTGCCCAATGATTATTACCGGCATGCATGTGGCGGTTGCGATGATTGCCATCGCTAACTATATGACTGTGGGAACCGACAGCTTTGTTTTGGTTGCGACGGGCGTTAGCCTTTGGGCGACCTTCGGCTGCGAGGTGGCGACCTGGCTCAAGCTGTGCGATAAAGACGAGAAGAGCATGGCATTCGGCTATTTGGTCGCAAACATTGTCGGAGGCGTCGGCGAGCCTTTCATCTACGGCATGATGCTGCGCTATCGCCGCGTGTTTGTCTGGAAGATTATCGGATCCTTTGTTGCCGGTGCGCTTGCAATCGCTCTCGGAGCCACGGTTTATACTGCCGGCGCGGCATCTAACTTCTTGGAGTTCCTCGCGTTTGCGGGCGGCGGGACCCAGAATCTCATCAACTTTGGAATCGCTGCTGGTGCAGGCTTCCTTGTGAGCGCCTTGGGCACGTATTTCCTGGGCTTTACGGCGGATGAGCTCGAGAATGGTCCCGTTTCCGAGCGTTAAGTTTTCTACGGCCTGCGTGTGGCAGGACGCATTGGAAGGGCGTCCATGACGCCCTTCTCTTTTTGTATTTCTATTTCCGATGTTTGGGCGGCGTGTGCCGCGAAGAGTTGGAGTTGGAATGAACATAGAGTTTGGAATCTCGAAGATTGACGTAACACCCCAGTCTCCTTGCCGCATGGGCGGCTACAACAGAAAAGGTGCCTGGACGGATGTTCTTGATCCTATTGAGGTCAACGCTAGCGCTGTCTGTGTTGATCTTGTCCCGTTTATTCTTATCGAGCTCGATTCAATAATGGTGTCGAAAGATTTTTCCCTTTCGGTCAAGAACGCCGTATCGTCAAAAACGGGCATCGATTCGAGCAATATCGTCGTCGCATGCATTCATACCCATTCTGCACCATGCTATTTTAAGCTTGCCTACGAGGACACGTTACCTGAAACCGAATTGACGAGTGATTTGATTGGCTTGGCTACCGAGGCGGCGGTATCTGCATGGGCGTCCAGGTCGAAGGCGACCGTATCGATGGAGATGTTAGGCATCGAGGGACTGTACGGGAATCGAAATGTTCAGGGCGGTCCGGCCGATAAACAGGTAAGTATTTTCTCGTTTGAGGACGCTCAAGGTGGTCGCCCAATTGGAAAAATGCTGTTCATGTCCGCTCATCCTACCATCCTTAATGGGAAAAGCGCCGTCCTCTCTGCTGATTTGATTGGGCATGTCAGGCAGCGTTTGGAGAGGAAATATGGCTGTCCTGTACTTTGCGTCAACGGAACGTGCGGGGATGTGTCGACGCGTTTCTATCGGCAAGGGGAGGGAGTTGCCGAACTCGAGCGTACGGCTAACGAACTTTGCGCTCAAATTGAATCCAAGCGTGAGCGCGCGGCACTCAGAGTTGATACTCCGCGTTGGGGCTCTATCAGCATGAAGAGTGTCTACGATGCAAAAACAGATCCGGATTGGATCGAGATGACCAATCGGATAGAGGCTATGGATGCGAGCCCGATGCGAGACTTTCTCCTTAAGCGGCAACAGCTTAAGCTCTCGATGGGGAAAATCGAGCTTGAGCTTCCGAGCCAGTTTGCGGTAATTGGTAACTGCATTTTTATCACGATGCCATGCGATACGTGTAGCACATTAGGCTTGGATTTTAAGAGGGCGTTTAGCCAATACAACGTCTTTGTTATCGGCTATGCGAACACGTACTGCAACTACCTTGTGCCTCAGGAAGACTACGGCAAGTATTTTGAAACCTACAACTCGCGAACGCCGCGCGGGGTTGCCGATGCGTTCGTTGCGCGAATCATTCAGGCGGTCGGTGCCGCGCTATAGCAGGCGCTATAGACCATCGTGGTAGATGAACCGGTCAGGATTATACGGAGCATGTATTGTGTCAATCATTGAACCTCTCATCCAACAAGTCCTTATCATGTTTTTGCTCATGGGAATGGGCTACGCTCTAAACCGCTTGGGCATATTGAGCGAGCAGGCTGCAATAGAATTCGGAAAGTTGCTCATCAACCTTGTGATTCCCGCAATCATTCTCAAATCATTTTGGATCGAGTATTCGTTTCAGAGGATGTATGAGTTGGGAATGACCTTAATGCTGTCGGCGGCGATGTTGTTGCTCGCTTGCGTTGTTGCCCGCCTGTTGTTCAGGGGCCGTCCCATCGACATTTTTGCTGCGGCATTCTCGAATGCTGGATTTGTGGGAATACCCCTTGTTGAAGCGGCGCTTGGAAAAGATGCCGTGTTTTTCATCACGTGCATGATCGCTCTTCTCAATGCCATGCAATGGACATACGGGCAGTATCTGCTGTCGGGGTCTAAAAAATGTATGAGTCCTAAAGCGATCCTGACAAGTCCAATGGTCATGGCTTTATTGGGCGGTTTCTTGATTTTTATCCTTCGTGTCCCAACGGTCCCTCTGGCACAGTCAGTGCTTTCGTATATCTCGGGGCTCAACACTCCGCTAGCAATGATGACTCTCGGTATCTATCTTGCTCAGTCTGATTTGATGGCGCTCCTGAGGGCGAAAAGCTTGTTTGCCGTCTCATCGGTCAGGCTGCTTGTCATTCCGATTCTTTCGCTCCTGTTCCTATGTCTCTTTCCATGTGATAGGTCAATTAAGATGGCGCTGCTGATTGCGGCTGCGACCCCCACCGGCGCGAATGTAGCTATCTTTGCCCAGCAGCATAATAAGGACTATCGATATGCATGTGGAACAGTCTGTGTTACCACCCTTCTGTCTATGTTCACTATGCCAGCGATGGTGTCCTTGTCTCAGCTAGTGTTCTAGGCGCTATGCCACGCACCTGCGGATGAACGCTTCGTGGCGGTCGATTATGGCCGGGGCCCAACAATCCGGACCGCCGTCGATCGTGCTGGCAACAGATGCCATCAACTCATCAAGGGGGCTTGCTATCATTGGTGCACTAGCTTGATGCTAAACTGAATTAATGATTGCGAGGTGGTTTACGTGATGTACCCGTATATGACATTCGAAGATGGTACCGAGGTCATTCATTCTGACCTGATCACAGATGGCGATATCGAAAAGGTCATCGTGCATTTTGAACGACCGACGGCAGAGGGTTTCGACTCCGCTCGTTGCGAGTTGCCTTCTTACAATTGGACCATGTGGGAGGGGCGTTTTACCGACGAGGAGAAGCGAGGTTTTGAGACTTTTCTGAGCAATAACGCCCATCTGCTGTATCGCTACGCCGCAAACGGAGGAGCTAAAGTTGCCTAGCCTTTTTCTTATTGGCGGCTATCGGGTCTTCTTTTGGTCCAATGAAGAGGGCGAGCCAATCCATGTCCATGTTTGCAAGGGGGCGCCTTCAGATAACTCGGCCAAAATCTGGCTGACTCGAAGAGGTGGCTGCATTGTCGCTAATAACAAAGCGAAGATCCCCCGGAGCACGCTTGATGACCTCTGTGAAATCATCGCCGCTCAGCATGAATTGATTTGCTCTAAATGGAAGGCATTTTTCCTTGTGGACGAGATCTCGTTCTACTGCTAAACGTCATCCCGGCTTCTCTTTTCCAATTTTAATCATGAGCTTGTCCCATCTGTGCTGATTGAACTTGACAGTACAATGGAGGCGGACTATATCGTCGCCGCTCGTTGCGGCTAACGGATGTGCTGGAGCTCGCATGAACGATTTTCTAAACGGTCAAGTTGAGAACGACGGTTTTTTGCGCGTGGCAGCGGCCTCGCCCAAGATTCGCGTGGCCGATGTTGAGGGCAATGCCGAGGTTGCGCTGGCGGCTGTTCGCGAGGCTACCGAGCGCGGCGTTCGCGCGTTGGTGTTGCCCGAGCTTAATCTGTGCGGCTATACCGCGGCCGATCTGTTCCATAACCGCACACTGCTGCATGCCTGCGAGGCTGCTCTGGTGCATATCCTCGACGAGACTCGTGAGCTGCCGATCGTCTTTACCATCGGTCTTCCCGTTGCAGTTGCCGAGAATATCTACAACTGCGCCGCTGTGTGCTGCGCGGGCGAGCTTTTGGGCCTCACGGCCAAGAAGTATCTGCCCAACTATGGCGAGTTCTATGAGCGCCGTTGGTTTGCTCCGGCGCCTGCGGATCCCGTGTGGGTTGAATTTGCCGGTCAGGGTCCGGTCCCGCTGGGTTCGGGGCTTGTCTACCGTTGCTGTGATGAAGGCGCCGAGGACCTGGTGCTGGGCGTTGAAGTCTGTGAGGACCTGTGGGTGCCGGCACCCCCTTCGACCGAGATGGCGCTTGCCGGTGCGACGGTGATTCTCAACCCGTCGGCCTCGGACGAGATTATCGGCAAGGCGGATTACCGCCGCAGCCTTATCTCCAATCAGAGTGCGCGCCTGTACTGCGCCTATGTCTACGCCGATGCGAGCGAGGGCGAGTCCACGACCGACATGGTCTTTGCGGGCGAGAACCTGATCTACGAAAACGGCTCTAAGCTGGCCGCCACCAAACTGCTTACCTGCGACATGGCCGTCGCCGATGTTGACCTTGACCGCCTGGTTGCCGAGCGCCGCCGCTCGACGACGTGGACACGCGCGGACGATGCGCCGGAGGACACGACCGTTGAGTTTTCGTTTGAGGGTGTGTTGGCCGAAGAGCCTGTCCTGCGCGATGCCTGCGATATCGACCGCGTTTTCCCGCGCGCGCCCTTTGTGCCGGCCGACCATGGCGACCTGGCCGAGCGCTGCGAGACCATCCTCGACCTGCAGACTGCGGGCCTCAAGACCCGCCTTGCCCATACGGGTACCAAGGCGGCTGTCATCGGTCTTTCGGGCGGCCTGGACTCCACGTTGGCACTGCTTGTGACCGTGCGTGCCTTTGATGCGCTGGGGCTGCCGCGCACAGGCATCACTGCCGTGTCCATGCCCGGCTTTGGCACGACGCATCGTACCAAGTCGAATGCCGAGTCGCTCGCTCGCGACCTTGGCGTGAGCTTCCGCGAGGTTTCGATCCACGCGGCCGTGGAGCAGCACTTCAAGGACATTGAGCACGATCCGGCCGTGCAGGACGTGACTTACGAGAACAGCCAAGCCCGCGAGCGTACGCAGATTCTGATGGACTTGGCCAACCAGGCTGGCGGCTTTGTCATCGGCACCGGTGACCTGTCGGAGCTGGCGCTCGGCTGGGCTACCTATAACGGAGACCACATGAGCATGTACGCCGTCAACGCGAGCGTGCCTAAGACGCTTGTGCGTCATCTGGTGCGTTATGCGGCTGATGTCTTTGGCGGGCGTATTGCCGAGACGCTGCTCGACATCCTCGATACGCCGGTGTCCCCCGAGCTTCTGCCGCCCACGGGCGACGGCGAGATTGCGCAGAAGACCGAGGATTTGGTGGGCCCGTACGAGCTGCACGACTACTTCCTCTACTACCTACTGCGTTTTGGCTTTGAGCCGGGCAAGATCTACCGCATGGCGCTCAAGAGCTTCGAGGGCGTCTACGATGCCAAGACCGTTCACACGTGGCTGCGTACGTTCTATCGTCGCTTCTTTGCCCAGCAGTTTAAGCGCAGCTGCCTGCCCGATGGTCCCAAGGTGGGCTCGGTGACGCTCAGCCCGCGCGGCGATTGGCGTATGCCGAGTGACGCCAGCTCGCGTCTGTGGCTTGCGCAGATCGACGCGCTCAATGCAATTGACTAAGGTTGGCTAAATTGAACCAATACGGGGTTTGCAAGCGTTACACTTTTGCAATCTGATGGCCCGTATCGCGCGGCGCTCTTGTCGGAGCGCCGCGTTTTTTATATCGAAAGGTGGCACCATGCAGGCATCGCAGCGTCTCGACCGCTTTGGCGCGGAGGTCTTCGCCTCGCTCAACAACAAGCTGCTCGCGCTGAAGGCTCAGGGTAAGACCATTTACAACATGAGCGTGGGAACGCCCGACTTTAAGCCGTACGACCACGTGGTCGAGGCACTCACGCAAGCAGCCCAAGATCCCGAGATGTGGAAGTATGCCCTGCGCGACCTGCCCGAGCTCAAGCAAGCCGTATGCGATTACTATGAGCGTCGCTTTGGCGTTTCGGGCATTACGCCGTCCATGGTGCAGTCGTGCAACGGCACGCAGGAGGGCGTGGGCCATTTGGGCCTGGCCCTGCTCGATCCGGGTGACACCATTCTGGTTCCCGATCCGTGCTATCCGGTCTTTGAGGCGGGTGCCAAGATCGCCGATGCCAAGCTCGAGTACTATCCGTTGGTCGCCGAGCATAATTACCTGCCCTATGTGGCGGGCATCGATCCCGAGGTGGCCGATCGTGCCAAGTACATGATCGTGTCGCTGCCCGCCAACCCGGTGGGCTCGGTGGGCACGCCCGAGGTCTACGAGGAGATCATCGCTTTCGCCCGCGAGCACGACCTGCTCATCGTCCATGACAACGCGTACTCTGACATCGTGTTCGACGGCGAGCCGGGCGGAAGCTTCTTGCAGTATCCTGGTGCGCTTGAGGTGGGCGTGGAGTTCTTCTCGCTTTCCAAGTCGTTTAACGTTACCGGTGCGCGTATCGGCTTTTTGGTCGGCCGCGAGGACGTGGTCTCTGCCTTTGCCAAGCTGCGCGGCCAGATCGACTTTGGTATGTTCTTCCCGATCCAGAAGGCTGCTATCGCCTGCCTGAACGGTCCGCGCGATGAGGTCGAGGCGCAGCGTCTGAAGTACCAGGAGCGCCGCGATGCCCTGTGCGACGGTCTTGAGGGCTTGGGCTGGGAGCGTCCCAACGCGCATGGCTCTATGTTTGTGTGGGCCAAGCTTCCCGGTGGTCGCACCGATTCCATGGCGTTTTGCGAGGAGCTCATGGAGAAGGCCGGCGTTGTGGTGACGCCGGGCGCGAGCTTTGGTCCTTCGGGCGAGGGGCACGTGCGCATGGCGCTGGTCCTGCCGCCCGATCAGATTGCTTTGGCTGTCGAGGCCATCCGCGAGGCGGGTCTGTATTAGAAACCTGTTTCGACTCGTCAATAGCTCGAAACCGATTTCGTGCAGTTATTTTACGAATCCTGCAAACAATTTCGGTAAACGGTCGATTTTTGGCTGCGAATAGGAGCATAATCAAAGTCCCGATTGGATGTATTGGGATTACGACAAGCCGCTCGGGTCGTTCCCGGGTGGCTTGTTTGTGGAGAGAGATGGGAGTTTCTAATGGTTAACGAGAAGAAGGTCGCTATTGTCGGCTGCGGTTTCGTCGGTTCGTCTTCGGCGTTCGCGCTGATGCAGAGCGGTCTGTTCTCCGAGATGGTCCTCATCGACGTGGACAAGAACCGCGCCGAGGGTGAGGCCCTGGATATCGCGCACGGCATGACGTTTGCCGAGCCGATGAAAATCTACGCCGGCGATTATTCCGATGTCGCCGACGCCGCCATGATCGTCGTCACCGCTGGCGCTGCCCAGAAGCCCGGTGAGACCCGTCTGGACCTGGTCAACAAGAACGTCAACATCTTTAAGTCCATCATTCCCGAAATTAAGAAGTCTGGCTTCGACGGCATTCTGCTCATTGTCTCCAACCCGGTCGATGTTCTGACCTATGCCGCCATCAAGATGTCCGGCCTGCCCGAGGGCCATGTCATCGGCTCCGGCACCGTGCTCGACACTGGCCGTCTGCAGCAGATGCTTGGTGCCCACGTCGAGGTTGACCCGCGCGATGTCCAGGCCTATGTCATGGGTGAGCACGGCGACTCTGAGTTTGTCGCTTGGTCCAGCGCCCAGGTTGCCGGCGTGCCGCTGAACACTTTCTGCGAGCTTCACGGTCATCTGGAGCATGAGGCTGCCGAGAAGCGCATCGCCGAGGACGTCAAGAACTCCGCCTACACCATCATCGAGAAGAAGCACGCCACCTACTATGGCGTCGCCATGGCCGTCAAGCGCATCTGCACCGCCGTCATGCGCGATGAGCAGACCGTTCTGCCCGTCTCCTCGCTCATGGTGGGCGAGTATGGCCTGTCCGATCTTGCCATCTCCATGCCGACGGTCGTTGGCCGCGACGGCGTCGTCTGTCGCGTCCCCGTGCCGCTGAACGATGACGAGCAGCATGAGCTCACCGCCTCCGCCAAGGCCCTCAAGGACATCATCGACAGCGTCGACTTCTCCTGCTAAATCAAGCTCGCTAGAGCGAAAAGCTACAATGAAGGCGTCCGAGCCCACACGGCCCGGGCGCCTTTTTGGTGCAAAGTAACCTGACCCCAATGCAGCATAGTTGATGGGAGGGCCATGTCGGATTCGCCTAATTTTTTAACCTATGCCCAGACGGCGTTTGATCCGTTTGAGGAGAGGCCGTTCTGCGCGGTGGATAGCCTCGTCTTTGCGTGGTTGTCCTATTTGCGTTTGCCGGGTGATATGGCGGAGCTGACGAACTGGCAGGGCCTAGACGTACGCGAGCTGCTGCGTGCCGAGTGCTACCGGGACATGATTGACGACTTGTGGGACCCGGAGGGGAGCAAGGCCTTGCTGGAGGCCGTGGCAGCAAGTCCTCGCTACCGTGGCGTGCACGTTTGCGGCTATCGTGCCGTGAGCGATGTGGTGGCGACAGAGCAGTTTGCAGCCATGGCGTTCCGGTTTCCGGCGGGGTTTAGCTATCTTTCCTTCCGGGGGACCGACAGCACGATTGTGGGCTGGAAAGAGGACTTTAACATGGCGTTCCGGTATCCTGTGCCGGCCCAGGAATCCGCGGCGCGTTATGTGGACGAGGCGGCGGATGCGATTGACGGGCCGCTTTTGTGCGGAGGTCATTCCAAGGGTGGAAACCTTGCGGTGTACGGTGCGGCGATGTGCTCCGATGTCGCCCGTGCGCGAATCGAACAGGCGTATTCCCATGATGGTCCGGGCTTCGTCGAGGAGTTTCTGAACGGCAACGCCTTTGCCGATCTTTCCGGTCGAATCGACAAGACGCTACCTCGGTCGTCGATCTTTGGCATGATGTTCGAGACGCAGGAGGACTATGCCATCGTTGAGAGCACCGAGTTCAGCCTGCTGCAGCACAATCCCTTTAGCTGGGTGGTTGATGGTCGCGACTTCGTGTACTGTGAGCGCCTGTCCGCCGGTGCTCGATACGTTGATGGCTCCATTCGCGAGATGCTGCTTGCAGTTTCGCCTAGCGAGCGCGAGCGTTTTGTAGATGCGTTGTTCTCCGTGTTTGAGGCTACGGGTGCTGAGCGGTTTGCGGATATCGCTGGGAATCTGCGCGAGAGCCTGCCCGTGATGCTCCAGGCTGCGCAAGGGTTTGACAAGGATACGCGACGCTTTGTCTCGCAGACCATCGTGGCAATTCTTAAGTGTGCGCTGCTGCCCAAACGTCCCGAGTTCAGCGTGCCTTCTAGTGGTAAGAGCCTGGCAGAACAGCTCGAGGTATGGCAGTCCGAGCTCCTGCGCTAGCCATTGGTGCAAAGCAACCTGTCCCCGATGCACCAATCTTCGATGCGCCTGGGGCGGGCTCGACCGCTATACTGGTTCGTGCCGAAATCGATCTAGAACGGAATGCCGTATATGAAAATCAATCACGCGATTCTGCATATCCTGGACTTTGACTCTGCCGTCAACGTCATGAGCCAGCGCGAGCTCGATATCGAGAGCCGTACCGTGCGCAACTTTGTGACCACGCATCTGCGCCGCGCACGTACCTCGGCCGACAATAAACGCGCCGCGTTTGCCGAGAACTCTGCGTTTGGCGGCGAGCTCAAGGGCTATTTCTTTGGCGAGCGCGAGTTCGTAGACCTGTCGCAGCAGATTGCGGAGTTCATTTCCTCCGAGCTTACCAAGGCCGAAAAAGCCGAGTCCACCGATGTGCTCGTGGCCGACTTTGACGACGATGAGGATGCCCGCTGGTTTGCCGTGATGCTGCTGGGCTCCAAGCAGGCCTTTATGCACGAGGTGGGCCGCGAGGAGGGCGAGGTACGCAACGACATCGCGCGCCACTATGCTATCCTGCCGAATCCTTCCCAAAAGGTGCCAAGCTATGCCATCGTGCGTGCGAGCACCATGGAGATCGGCTATGTGGACAAGAAGCGCAAGATTGCCGGCGAAGACCGCATGCTCATTCCCGACGGTCTGCTGCAGTGCGATACGGGCGTGTCGGGCAAGGAGGTCATCGACACCGTGACGCGCGTGGTCGAGGAAGTCGCCGAGGAGCACGGTGCCAATACGGCCGTAGCGCTCGCTAAGGTTAAGGCTGCCGTTGCCGAGAAGGTTGAGGATGACGAGGAGCTGCCGCCCTGGGATATCGTCGATGAGGTCTTTGAGGACGAGCCGGTCATCAAGGAGAGCGTACGCGCGGCGCTGACCGAAGAGAAGGTGCCCGAGCGTGTGCCCGTGGAGCGCAAGCAGGTCGAGCGTGCGGCCGTGCGCAACCACAAGATTCGTACCGATACGGGCATCGAGATCAGCTTTCCGGCCGAGATGGGCTCGAACTCCGAGTACATCGAGTTCGTCAACGAGCCCAACGGCCTCATTTCCATCGAGCTCAAAAACATCGGCAGCATCGAGAATAGATAAACTGCGCTTGGACGCTGCAGAAAAACAAAGGTCGAAACCCTTCGGGACTTCGGCCTTTTTGCTTGGAGCTGAATTGAGTTGCAGACTGAGCATACGTCAGCGAAAACGCCCCTAGGCGAGCAAGGTGACGTGAAAGAGGAGGGAAGCGTACTTCGGTACGCGACCGACGATTGAACGTCAGATTGCCGCTTAGGGGCGTTTGCAGCGTCGACCGGTCCGTCGTTCGTTAGAACGACGGAACCAATAGGTTCGTTAGAACGGCGGAACCAAAGGCGCAGCGTCGAGTGGTTACGCGGTTCGTAGAACCGCGTAACCCCCTAGTTACATCAGCTCGCAGACAGCCGCCGCGAAGGCAACGGGGTCCTCAGGCAGAATACCCTCGACCAGCAGGGCCTGATCGTAGAGCAGGCCGGAGTACTGCTTGATCTTGTCGGCGTCACCTGCCTTCTGGGCAGCGACAAGCTTGTCAAAGCCCGGGTGCTTGGCGTTGAGCTCGAGCACGCGCTGGCTCTTGGGCATGCCGTCGGGCGCGCCCTCGGGTCCCTTCTGGAGCACCTTCTCCATCTCGAGCGAAAGCGGACCCTCGGTGGTGATGCAAGCGGGGGCATCGGTCAGGCGCGCGGAGACGGCAACTTTTTCGACCTTGTCACCGAGCGCCTCCTTCATAGCGCTAAAGAGGTCCTCGTTTTCCTTGGTGGCGTCCTCGGCCTCCTTCTTCTCGTCCTCGGTCGCCAGATCAAGATCGCCAGTCGCGACGTTCTTGAGCTCCAGGTGACGATCCTCGACCTCGGGCTCGGCACCGTCGGCAACGGCCTTCTCGGCAGCCTCGCGGGCGGCGTCGTCCTCGTAGATCTTAGGCATATCGGCGGCAACGTACTCACGCATAGCCTGGAACGTGAACTCATCCACATCCTGCGTCAGCAACAGCACGTCATAGCCGCGGTCGAGCACACCCTTTACCACGGGCATCTTGGCCAAGCGCTCACGCGAGTCGCCGGCGGCGTAGTAGATGGCCTTCTGATCCCCGGGCATGCCCTTGGCATACTCGGCCAGGGTAATCATCTTCTGCTCCTTGGCAGACCAGAACAGTAGCAGGTCGGCGAGCTCATCGGCCTTCATGCCATAGCTCGAGTAGATGCCGTACTTAAGACCGCGGCCAAAGTTCTCAAAGAACTTCTCGTAGGCCTCGCGGTCGTTGTCGCGCATATCCTCAAGATCGGCGGTAATCTTCTTCTCCACGCGCTTGGCGATGGCCTTGAGCTGACGGTTCTGCTGCAGCGTCTCACGCGAGATGTTGAGCGACACGTCGGCAGAATCCACGACGCCGCGGACAAAGTTGTAGTAGTCGGGCAGCAGGTCGTCGCACTTCTCCATAATCAGCACGTTAGAGCTGTAGAGCGCCAGGCCCTTCTCGTAGTCCTTGCTGTACAGATCGAACGGGGCGCGACCCGGCACAAACAGCAGCGCATCGTACTCAAGCGTGCCCTCGGCGTGGAAGCTGATAGTGCGCGCGGGATCGTCAAAGTCGTGGAATGTGGACTTGTAGAACTCGTCGTAGTCCTTCTGCTCGACATCGGAGCTGCGTTTCTTCCAGATCGGTGTCATGGAATTGACGGTCTCGAGCTCCTGGTAGTCCTCGTACTCGGGCGTGTAGTCATCGCCAGCATCCTCGGGCTTGGGCTTCTGGCGGCTCTTGGACACCATCATCTGTATCGGGTAGCGCACATAGTTGCTGTACTGCTGAATCAGGCTCTTGAGGCCCCACTCGGTCAGGAAGCGATCGTAGGTCTCGGCCTCGCCGTCGGCGTCGAGCTTCTCGTTCTCGCGCAGCGTCAGGATGACATCGGTGCCGTGCTCGGCGCGCTCGCCATCCTCGATGGTGTAGCCCTCAAGACCGTCGGACTCCCAAACGTGGGCGGTATCCTCGCCATAAGCGCGGCTGACAACCTTCACGTGGCTGGCGACCATAAAGGCGGAGTAGAAACCCACGCCAAACTGACCGATGATGTCGACATCGGAACCCTGCTGCTCGGCGTTCTTGGTCTTAAACTCCTCGGAGCCGGAATGGGCGATGGTGCCCAGATTGCGCTCGAGCTCCTCGGCGGTCATGCCAATGCCGTTATCCGAGATGGTAATGGTGCGGGCGTCTTTATCAAAGGAAACGCGAATAGCCAGGTCGCCCTGGTCGAGCTTGACGCTCGGGTCCTGCAGGCTCTTAAAGTTGAGCTTGTCGACGGCGTCGCTCGCGTTAGAGATAAGCTCGCGCAGGAAGATTTCCTTATTGGTGTAGATGGAGTTGATCATGAGGTCGAGCAGTTTTTTGCTCTCGGTCTTAAATTGACGCATGTGCAGTCCTTTCGCGCTACCCCCGTCCGCAAAAACGGCCCGGTTGCCCGAGCCGCATCGCAGACCTGCTATGTTCAGACTTAGATTTTATAACCCATTAGCGCGCATATATACATACGGAATCGAAAAACTGTATGTCCAAACGCTCTGATGCGCCAATTGCCAAGGAGTGTCCCCGACTGCCGGCAGGAAAGGAACGTCCCTATCTGCCATCTACGCGCTTGGCCATCCAAACATGGGGCTGGCCCTCGTCTTCGTAGTCCACCGGGGCAATCTGCGTGTAACCCGCCTTGGCATAGAGCGGCAGCACGTATTCCTGCGCGTGCAGCTTAATGAGCTTGGCGCCGGCATCACGCGCGCACGTATCACTGGCCTCGACAATCTTGCTCGCCAAACCGCGACGGCGCATGCTCGGCAGCACGGCCACGCGCCCCATAATGTAGGTCTCCCCCGCCGCGACGCCTTCGTCCAAGTCGCACGCCGGCGACACCGGAGCCTCTGCGTCAGCTGCGCGCTCGAGTTCTTCGGGAAACACGCGCGAGCAACCGGCAAGCTCACCGTCTACATAGAGCGTCACATGGATGCAGTTCGGATCCTCGTCGATAGCGTCAAACTCATTCTCGTAGCCCTGCTCGTCCATAAAAACGACGCGGCGCACCAACGCCGCGTCATCAAAGCATCCCGTCTTAAGTTGGATATCCATAGCTGCCCTTTCATTCAACGCGAACGTTAGGGACAGATTTTAGCGAAAATGAGCTCCGCGCACGCTAAACTTCGCGCGAGCCTTCGCCAGACAGTCGTAATGACCCACGTTATGGGCATCGCTCGCGATGAAGCTGTACAGGTTCTGATCGAACAGGCGCTGTGCCGGCTTTTTCTCGCGACCAAAGCGACCGCCGGCAATAAAGTCCGCCGAAGCCTGCAGCTTGCAGCCCATATCGACCAGGCGCTCCGCCACGCTTACATCCTTTTGAACCGCACGATAGCGCTCAGGATGAGCGATGATCACCTGGTAGCCACGGCACTGCAAATCGTAAATCGTGTTCTCGTACTCTCTAAACGCATACGCATCGGCATGCGTCGAAAGCTCGAGCAGAAACTCGTTGGTCCCATCGAAATGCAAGTGATCCGCGGCATCGATACCAAGCTCAACGAGCTTTCGATGGTTGACCTCGAAGCCCATCTGGAGCGGAAAACCGTCAGCGTTATCGCGCAGCAGCTCAAAGGCATCCCACATCTTGTCGTAATCAAAATAGGGATCACGGCAGTGAGGAGTGCAAACGATTCTGGTTACACCGGCCCGCTTGGCAGCCTCGAGCATCGCCAAGCTCTCTTCGAGATCGGCGGCGCCGTCGTCTACACCCGGCAAGATATGGCAATGAATGTCACGCATAGGTCAGCCTTAATCAACTAAACGTTTGCTCGGTTGGTGAAGATGCCCTTTTTGGAAGTGCCCTGATCGTCGGAGCCCTTCTTAACCTTCTTACCGTCCTTGGTGTAGTAAGAATAGTAGTACTCGCTGGTCTCGGTCTCACAGTAATTCATGACGGTACCGATGAGCTTGACCTTCTCGGACTTCTTAAGCTGGGCGATAGCGTTGAGCGCCTCTTCGCGCTTGGTAAAGTCCTCGCGCACCACGAACAGCGCGCCGTCGGTCAAGCTGGCAATCTCGGCAGCATCGATGAAGGTGCCGACCGGAGGAGCATCGAAGATGACGTACTGGAACTTGGCGGACAGTGCCTTTACCAGCTTGGCAAAGCGATGGGAGACGATGATGTCGGCAGGATTGGGAATGTGCGGCTCGGCATCGAGGAAGTAGAAGTTCTTCTGACCCGTCTCGACAATCGCCTGGTCGATAGAAACCTGCTCGGACAGGACTGCATAGAGTCCGCCGCGGGAGCGGACGCCGAGCATATCGGCAAGGGACCTGCGACGCATATCAGCCTCGACCAGCAGGACACTCTTGCCGCTCGTGGCGATTGCCTGAGCAAGATTAATGGAAACCGTAGACTTGCCCTCGTTGGGAATCGAGGAGGTAACGGTGATGGTGCGAATGGGGTCGTCCACGCTCGCAAAGCGGATGTTGGCCAGAAGGGTCTTGGCGGCATTCTGCACAACGAGCTTATCGGTGTTCTTTGCCTTAGCCATGCCTATTTACCACCTTTCATAGCCGGAATTCGGCCAACAACGGGAATACCCAGGAGCTCTTCTGCCTCTTCGGCACCGCGGATGCGGGTATTGAGCATGTCTGCCAAAACGACATAGGCAACTGCGATAAAGATACCGGCGAGGAACGCGACGGCAATATACAGCGTGCGCTTGGGGCCGCTGGGGGCTTCGGGGGTCTTAGCCTCGTCGATAACGTTGATGCTCTGGGCAGCGCCGACGTTCTGAGCGACCGTACTCACCGAGCTGGCAATTGCCTTTGCGACCTCAGCCGTCTCCTTGGCATCGGTGCCGGTAACCGAAAGCGTAATGACACGCGTGGTGGTCTCGGAGGAAACAGACACCTTGTAGTCATCCAGATCGGTGAGGCCCAGTTCTTTGGCGGCGCCGCTCTTAACGCTATCGCTATCCAGCAGCGTGGCGATATCATTGGAAAGCATCTGGCTCGCCGAGAGATCGTTGTAGCTCATCTGACCGCTATCGTCGGTCTTGGCGAGAATGTACATGCTCGTCGTCGCGGTGTAGGTGTTGTCCATCGCAACAAAGGACACGATGCCCATGGCGATCGCGCAGACCACCGGAAGGGTGATGACCAGCTTGAGGTGCTTCTTCAGCAGCTGGAACAGTTCGAGAAGGGTCATGCAGCTTGCCTTTCATTTCCCCAGTTCGGATTGACAAAACTGTCCGTATGTTATCGCATCTTTTTACCGAGACCAAACTCTATACATAAGAAACAGGCTCTCCTGTAAAAATGTCGGAAGCAATCGTAAAATTGCACAACAACGCCGCACCCGAAAGCCCGATGCGGCGTCTACATCAATATCTATGTTGTATCGCTATGCGAATGGCTCGTCCTGCTGTATGGGAAACGTCACCGTAATGGTGGTTCCCACGCCCAACTCGCTCGACAGATCGAGCGTGGCGTGATGATACAGGGCCGCATGCTTGACAATGGCAAGCCCCAGGCCGGTTCCGCCGCGCGCCTTGGACCTACTCTTGTCCACGCGATAGAACCGCTCAAATACCTTGCCCTGTTCTTCAGGCGCGATACCGATTCCCGTGTCGGCGACAGCGAGGAACGGACGGCCTTCGTCGTTGGTGCCGCACTGCAACGTAACCGTACCGCTGGGTCGATTGTAGCGGATGGCGTTGCTTGCCAGATTATAGATGAGCTCGTCGATCAAGCGCGAAACGCCTTCGATGACCACAGGCTTGGTCTCATGACTTATCGTCACATTCGCCTGACGGGCAACCTGTTCAAGACGCTGCTCAACCGCGTAGATCGCACGCGAGAGCTCAATAGGCTCCGTGGACCCAATGGGCACTGCCTCGCCTTCAGTTGCACGTTCGGCCTCGTCCAAGTTAGACAGCGTAAGGATGTCGTTGACAAGCGCTGCCAAGCGGCCCGCCTCACGATAGATGCGACCGCCAAAGTTGCGCAGGTCGTCCTCGCCCTCGACCATGCCATTTGCGATGAGCTCGGCATAGCCCGAAATCGCCGTAAGCGGCGTCTTGAGCTCATGGGTGATATTCGCCGTGAACTCGCGGCGCATACGGTCGTTGTCCGCTAGCACCGCCATTTGGCGCTTGAGTTCCTGGCGCTGCGACTCGATGCGCTCAAGCATGGGGACCATCTCGGCATAGGCGTGCTCATAGCTACGGCGTGGGTGATCCAAATCCACCTCTTGCAACGGCGCGATGATGGCACGGGACTCACGGCGCGCCATAAAAAACGAGAGTACTGCACCCGCTGCTGCGATAAGCAGCATCGGCGCCAGCATCGACAGCAAAATCGCCGCAACGCCAGGCTGGGCCTGCGCCAAGCGAACGACCTGGCCGTTATCAAGGGTGACGGCGCGATACAGCATAATCTCGTCGAGTGTAGAGCTTGCGCGCTCCGCGGAACCCGAACCACTCTCAAAGGCCTCGATGACCTCGGGGCGATCGCCATGGTTGGGCAGTGTGGAAGGCGACGCCTCGTTGTCGTAGGCAACAGATCCGTCCTTATTGATCAGCGTGATACGAAGATCCTCGCGATCGAGGCTTCGCAAGAACGGAATGGGCTCCTGTTGCTCGTCGAGGGCGGCAGCAATGAGCTCGGTTTCCTGCGCCAGATTGGCACTCGTGGCATCCGCCAAAGTGTTTTGCACAAAGAACGCACCCAGCACCGTAAACGCCACGATAACTGCCATGGCGCAGACAAAGATCGTCACAAAAACGCGGTGCGACAGCGTATGTTTTCCCTGGGGGGCGAAGACCACGGGTTACTCCTCCGATGCGGTGGCCGCGGTGTCGTCGCCTTCGGCACCATCACCGGCAGAAGGCTCGGCCAGGCGATAACCCACGCCGCGCACGGTCTCGATGGCGCTGGCATGCTCGCCCAGTTTTTGGCGAAGCGTCTGCACGTGCACGTCAACGGTGCGCGAACCGCCGTCGAAGTCCCAGCCCCACACGCTCTGCAGCAACGACTCGCGGGTAAAGACCACGCCGGGCTTGCGCATGAGGTACTCGAGCAGGTCGAACTCGCGCAGGGTGAGCTTAAGCGGCTCGCCGGCAACGGTCACCTCGCGATGGCTGGGCGAAAGCACGATGTCGCCCACGCTGAGCACATCGCTCGCCTGCTTGACCATGCCGCCGCGACGCAGCAGTGCGCGGCAGCGGCTCGCAAGCTCCATGAGCGAAAACGGCTTAGTCAGGTAATCGTCGGCACCGCCATCGAGCGCCATCACCTTGTCGAGTTCGGTGTCCTTGGCGGTAAGCATCATGATGGGCACCGTCGCCGTCAGGCGATCGGCACGCAGGCGACGCATAATCGCCAAGCCATCGGTGTCGGGCAGCATGATATCGAGCAGCACAGCATCGGGCACCCGTCGCGCCACGGCAGCTTTAAACTCGCCATCACACGAAAAGCCCTCGGCCTCGATTCCCTGCTTGCGCAGCGCGTAGACTGTCAAATCCCTGATGTTGTCATCGTCCTCGACGTAATAGATCATGTTGAACCCCTTTGCGGCCGATATGACCGCATCTTAACCCTAAAGGCACCTGTAAAAGACAGCGTCAGCCAAAACGCCCCGTCAAATAATCCGCGGTGCGCGGATCGGACGGATTCTTGAAGAGTTGCGCGGTGGGCGCGTGCTCCACCAGCTCACCCAGCAAAAAGAACGCAACCGAATCGGAAATACGCGCGGCCTGCTGCATGTTGTGCGTCACGACCACCAGCGTGCAGGTCTCCTTGAGCTCGCAGGCCAGCTGCTCCACCACCAACGTCGACACAGGGTCGAGTGCCGAGGTCGGCTCGTCCATCAGCAGAATGTCGGGCTGCACGGCAAGTGCGCGGGCGATGCACAGGCGCTGCTGCTGTCCACCCGAAAGACCCAGGCCCGACTCTTTGAGCTTGTCCTTGACCTCGTCCCACAGGGCAGCGCGACGCAGGGAGTCCTCGACCAGCTCATCGAGCACGGCGCGGTCGCGCACACCCATACCGCGAGGACCGTAGGCGACGTTGTCGTAGATGCTCATGGGAAATGGGTTGGGGCGTTGGAACACCATGCCCACGCGCTGGCGCAAACGGCAGATGTCGCAATCGCCCAGGATATCTTGACCATCGAGCGCAATCTTGCCCTCGATGCGGCAATCCTTGATGCCGTCGTTCATGCGGTTAAAGCAGCGCAGCAACGTGGACTTTCCGCAGCCCGAAGGCCCGATGAACGAGGTGATCTGCTTGTCGCGGATCTTGATATTCACGTCCTTGAGCGCATGGTGGTCGCCATAGAACAGGTCGATGCCCTCGACATCGATGCGCGCCGGCGAGGCGGCAAGATCCTCTGCCGTGGGGCGAGTCGCATCCCCAACCTCGCGCTCATGCGCGGCCTCGGCCTGCGCTTCCATGAGTTCTTCAAGCTCCGTGGGCTCCACAGCCGCAGCAGCCGTCATACCGCATACCTCCATATCGATATCAATCCAGCAGTATCGATAGTAGGAATCGCGGCTCATACGCACGTGAGCACATTGTCAAGTGTTTGTAAGGGCACGCTAGCTATGCGGCGGGCAGCTCGATGGTGAATATCGTGTGTTCGGGCGTCGATTCACATGCAACGGTACCGCCGTGTGCCGCGATGATCTCCTTGGCAATAGCAAGGCCCAAACCGGCACCACCGCGATTGGTCGCACGCGCCGCATCCAGGCGATAGAACTTCTCAAAGATCACCTTGAGCTTAGCCGCAGGGATAGGATCGCCCTGATTGATAAAGCGCACGCGCACGCCGCCATCGTCTTGGCGCCTGGCCTCAATCGTGATAGTCGAGCCCTCATAGCTATAGGCGACGGCGTTTTTCATGATGTTGTTAAACACGCGGGCCATCTTATCGCCATCCACGAGCACCGTCAGGTCCTCGCGAATATCAACCTGGGCTTCCTTATGTTGCTCGTTGAGGATGGGATAGAACTCGTCAGCCACCTGAGCCAGCAGCAACCCCAGATCAACATAGCCGCGCGTGAGCACGATATCGTGGAAGTCAAAGCGCGTGATATCGAAGAACTCTTCGATGAGTGCATCGAGCCGGTGCGCCTTGTCGAGCGCCACGCCCGTAAAGTGCGCACGTTGCTCAACCGGCAGCTCAGGAGCCTCTTGAAGCAGCGAAAGATAGCCCACCACACTGGCAAGCGGGGTGCGTAGGTCATGTGCCAAGTACGTGACCAGATCGTCCTTGCGATGAGACTCGTCGCGCAAGGCCTGCTGCACCTTGCGCTCGCGATCGCGCACACGGTTGAGTGCGCCCTCGACCTCCAGGAAGTCGCCGTCGATGTTGTCCCAGGTGTCGGGGTGATCGATCAGGCGATCTTGAATACGAGCGGCCAGCACACAATCGGCATGCTGCTCGCCCTGCTCATAGCCCTGGTAGTACAGGGCGCGGCCGCAAAAGAACAGCACGCACACGGCAAGCGCCAGCACAAAGCCAAGCATGTTGAATACAAAGCCGGCATCGAACAGCACCGGCCCTTCGATGCCGCCGAGTGCCATGGCGCCAATCGCCAACGTCATGGCCCACGCGGCACCGCCAATCACCACGCAGCGGCGTACGATTTCAAATCGATCGATCAGCAAAAAGCCGACAAGCAGCACCGCCAAGATTCCAGCGATGTTATCGATGCCAATCAGCAGCAGGCTCAGCAAAAAGAGCAGCACCGTTGCAAGTGCGCGGTTGTCGACGACCGACCTCACGTATTCAAAGAGTCGATCGGGCACCTCGAATGCCTGCCTATCGTCTTTTGTCATGTCCACTTCCCCACCATCAAAGGCGCTATTCGATTATGTAGCCGACGCCCCAGACGTTTTTGATAAAGCGCGGCTTTTGAGCGTCGTCGCCAATCTTTTCGCGCAGGTGGCGAATGTGCACCATCACCGTATTGTTGGAGCCGGGCATAAAATCCTCGTTCCACACCGCGCGGAACAGATCCTCCACGGCTACCACGCTGCCGCGATGCTCAACCAGATACAGCAAGATGGAATACTCGATGGGCGTGAGGCGCACCGGTGCACCGTCCACCGTTACGGAACGAGCATCGCGGTTGATCTCCAGGCCGTCGAGCTGGATGGTCGGCGACTCGGCCGCCTGCGAGCGGCTACCGTAGCTGGTGTAGCGGCGAAGCTGAGCGTGCACACGCGCGATGAGCTCCAGCGGACGGAACGGCTTAACCACGTAATCGTCCGCGCCAAGCGAAAGGCCCTCGATCTTGTCTTGCTGGGCATCGCGCGCCGTCAGCATGATCACGGGATAGGTATGGCTGGAACGGATCGTACGCAGTAGCTCAAAGCCATCGATATCGGGCAGCATGACATCCAACAGTGCCAGATCGAACTCCTGCTCCAGGATTGCCTTGGCAGCATCGGCCCCGCTATAGGCAATCTGGACATCAAAGCCCTCTTTTGTAAGGTAGATACCAACCAAGTCGGCGATGGCCTTCTCGTCATCAACTACCAAAATGCGCTCGTTCATGCGTGCTCCTCTCGCGCTCCATTATGCCCGAGGCGACGCACGCCACACACAACAAGCGTGGGTGATTAAGTCGGCCTTAAGCACCCTTGTGCCCGTTCGGGCGCGGATGTGGGCCACGCACGCACGCGATGATCGCCGACACCGGCAAACGATATACTCTAGTTCCAGAAGAGACCATCCCGTCGAAAGCGAAATCTGTGAAGTCCCTCATCTCTTTTGCAAAGCGCTCAGCCCAGCTTGCCGCCGGCTTTGTCTGCGCTATCGCCCTTGCCGCTGGCGTGCCCACCGTCGCCGGCGCCCAAGTACTCACGACCGACAATGTTTGCGGCAAAACCGCCGATGCGCGCGGCATCACGGCCGAAAACCTGCCCGATATCGATGCGACCAATGCCCTCGTCATGGGCAAAGACGGCACCGTCTACTATGCCCGCGGCGCCGATGAGCAGGTCAAGATTGCCTCGATCACCAAGGTCATGACCGCAATCCTAACCGTCGAGAATTGCAAGATGGACGAGAAGGTCACGGTGAGCAACGCCGCAGCCACCGTGGGCAATTCAACAGCCGGCCTACTCGAAGGCGACGAGCTCACCGTGAAGCAGGCACTGCGCGGCCTGATGATTCCCTCGGGCAACGACGCCGCCATCGTGCTCGCCGAATATGTGGGCAAGAAGATCGACCCTAAGACCAAAGACGCCGAGGCCACATTTGTGAAGGCCATGAACGAGCGCGCTAAGAAGCTCGGTTGCACCGGCACGCTTTTTGAAAACCCGCATGGTCTGGACTTTGATGAGTGGGCTGGCGATATGCACTCAACCGCACACGACGTAGCGCTGATGATGCAGGAGGCCATGAAAAACGACACGATCCGCGAGGTCGTAGCGAGCGAAGATTCCTGGATCGAGGTAACGGGCGCCGACGGCACCGACCATTCGCATTCCATGGACACGCATAACTATTTGCTAGGCCAAGATGGCAACACCGGTGGCAAGACCGGCACCACCGATGATGCAGGCTATTGCTTTACGGGTGCCTACAACCGCGATGGCGACGAGATCTACACCGTCGTTTTGAACTCCACCACCACCGACCAGCGCTTTACCGATACCGCAACCCTTGCCAATTGGTACTACGGTCACAAGGTGACGGTCGCAATCGCCAACACGCAGGAAAAGACCGCCAACGGCAACCCGCTTATGGCGCGCATTGGCCAAACCGACTGGACGGATAAGACGATCGACGCCACGCTCGCCGATCCTACGGCGCAAGCGACCGTGTTTTCCCTTGCCGGCGAGGTGACCGAAAAGGTTAGCTACGACGATCTTTCGGGCACGGTGCATGTGGGCGACAAGGTGGGCAGCGTTACGCTCAAGCAGGATGGCACCAAGATCGCCGTCATGGACCTGGTTGCCGACGAGGAAGGCGCAGGGCCGAATCCCATTGAGTGGCTACTCGTGAAGCTCGATCGCTTGGGCCGCCGCATCGACAACCGCCCACTCACAGCCGAGAGCGAGACCGTCGCCAAGGCGCCCGAGGTGTAAGGTCGAAGAACAATACACTCGCTGAAAGGAGGCGTCCGAAAGGATGCCTCCTTTTTTGAGGGTTCGAATCCCCAGTTAACATCCTTCTAATTAAAAAAGGGCCCCAAATGGGACCCTTCTTCAAATTCGTACTGGCGGAGAGCTGGGGATTCGAACCCCAGATGCCCTTTTGGGGCATACTCGCTTAGCAGGCGAGCACCTTCGGCCTCTCGGTCAGCTCTCCGTAACAGCCGTTCTATAGTAACCAAACAGCCAAGGATGAGCAAGAGGAAATTTTCTAATTGCCTAGCAGCCTTTCCTTCTTGAAAGCTTCGCCTACCCCAGCGAGCGGTTGAGGGAGCCGAGCTCGTCGTTGCCCATGGTGCGCCACATTTGGAAGATACAACCGCGCGCCAGGAAAAAGAAACCGTTGTCGACCAGTTGCACAGCGGCATCTGCCAGCTGATTCGTCACGGCGGACACTGGCGGCAGCTCTAGTCCAGCCCTGTGGATGGTCTCGACCGCTTCCTCGAACGTCGGAGGCTCGCTGACGCCCATCTCGTTCATAAGGCCCTGCATTTCTTCCAGCGCGCTGCTGCCCGACTCCTCGCCGCGCGGCACCAGACGGTAACAAGCCAGCGCCAGGTCGAGCTGATCGCAATTCCAATAGGCAAACGCCAAGCGATAGAACAGGTAGCCGATTGCAGAACGATCGCTGGCAATACGTAGGCCGTGGCGCGCCACCTCGATAATCTCGTCAAAGCGCTCCAGACGCGCAAGCACGTTGATGAGCGCAAAGTGCGATTGCATGGACGAGCGCGCCAGATCGTAAAGATGGCGCACCTCGGGTAGCGCTCGTTCAAAGTCCTCTTGCTCGGCGTAAAAGCTGCAGATCTCGTGCTGGGCAAAGTACAGCGCATCGGGCGCACGAAGGATTCGCACAGAGCGGTCTTCTTCCAACACCGGTAGCACCATGCGCACCAGCTGGTTATCGCAAAACTGCGTTTGAACCGGACCTGTCGCCAAAAGCTCGGCGACGGCGCACTTGGCCTCCAACTCCTCGACAAGACGGGAAAAGCCTTCAAAAGCACCTGTACGGTCGACTTTTGTCTGCTCGCGCAATTCAACAACACGGGCCACGTATGGGTCGTCGTCCTCTTCCATGACCTCCAACTCGTCAGCCGTATCGGCAAGCAGCAGATCGCGCAGCGCCGGCGGCAGCGCGCGATGGTCATCACGCGGACGAGCATGAACCTCCGCAGGCTCAATCGTCGCCGGAGCTGTTGACTCATACGCCTCAAGCACACGCTTGCACGGCATATCATCCATGTCCATGCTCTCAAGATCCTTGGCGACAGACACGCAATCGGCCAGATAGGCCGCGCGCCCAAAGAAATATGTTGTGACAACGCGCTCGCCCTGCTCACTGTCGGGAGCAGCAATCTGCACATAGCAGCGCGTGATGCAGGTGCCCGCGGCAAAACACGCTGCCGCAAGCGTGAGCGCCACGCGCGCATCGTGCTCCGCGGCCCAGATCGCGCGCGTGTCCTCGTCCAGCTCGCGCCAGGCGTCATCTTGAGCGTCGTATTCACGTTGCGGCATGGCATCCACGACAGAGTGCCCAAACCGAACGAGCATAATCCCCTCGGCAACGTTTGCCCGATAGGTATAGTCGAGCCGTGTGACCACGTTGAGCGCTTCTACGATACGTGCAAAGCGGGTGCGAACGTCCCACTCACCGCCCGGCTGGCAAGCCACCGCACCTGGTTTGCCCCACGGGTTATCGCTCGAGGCCGTATCGAGCAGTCGGGGAACATCGTTGGTCGTCTTGGCGATATGCCACGCATCAAAGAGCGCGCAGCCCTCAAGGCTCGGCGAGGATGCCGCGGGGACCAATCCGGCCCCGATGCGCTCAAGGATGCCGGAGAGACGGTTGAGACGGCACTCGATGGCAAGCAGCATGTCAATCTCGTCCTGGTCCAGCAGGCTACGATCAAAATTGAGATAGAAAAGCTTTGAACGATCAATGCGAGCCAGGCTCATCTCGGACTTGGCAGCGATGGTGCGCAGGCGGGGCAAGTCAATTTCACTCATAAGGGCGGCGGCATAGCGCTCGATACCGCTCGGATTCTCGGCATGGTCAACGCGGTAGAGCAGCGTCTCGATAGCGTCAGGTAGCGGTGTCGTGTTAAAGCCCAAAAACACCTCGACCGGCTCGGGCAGCTTTACGAGCTTGATCTTGTCGACAACGTTTTGCATACCCTCGTCGAGTCCGTCGGCGTCCGCCGTGCTCGCAATGGTATTTTCGGAGTCAGCGAATATCACGTAGCGCAGGAACATCGATGCCATGAACTCACCGTAAGGAAGGGAGCGGGTCGAATTCCATGTCTCGTGATCGGACTGCTCGCGCATGGGACCTTCGGGAGAGCCGACGGTTCGCGCGCACGCGCGCATTGTGCCGTTTGCTCCCCTCACCATAATCTCACCAATACCGGAGTCCGACTCGTCAAGGACCAGTTCCATGTCGGGATCGTTGGGCAGCGGAGCCTCGCTGACGGGGCGGTCCACCTTGTACACCTCGCCCGAAACGCTTACGTAGCCCAAAAGCGACACATGGCTTTTGCCAACGAATTCGACGACATAACAAGATTCATGCTGATCCTCGCCAAAGAGTTTCCAGACCACGCCATATGAGCGTCCCGCAGGCTGCTCGGGCATCGCCGGAAAGCGCTTCTTGGGATCGAGAAACCTGAGCTTGTATGTCGGACGCTCTGCCACGGAATATCACCCTGATCGGTCGCTTGAAGAAGGAGTGGTCGCGAATAAGTCGCGACATCTACTCGGAATCTTACACGAGTCGACAGGAAATCGTCCGCTTTACGCCCGCGCCTCGACCGAGGTTCGAATCCATGCGGTGTTTACGTAAAAGAAAAGCCCCCGTTGCCGGAGGCTTTCAATTTCAATTGGTGCGGCGTATAGGATTCCGCGCATCCGCTGCGCGGATCCGCACCGGCTTCGCCCGCCTGCCGGCGCGCTCGCCCGCGGGCTAAAACGCTCCGCGTTTTCTTGACGCCCGCGCCTCGACCGAGGTTCGAATCCATGCGGTGTTGCCATAAAAGAAAAGCCCCCGTTGCCGGA
>URKC01000003.1:0-45803 GCA_900548295.1 uncultured Collinsella sp. | reverse complement strand
TCGGCACGCTCCATGCGGCGGCGCAGGGGGATGGCCGGGCGCTTATTGCCCCACATTAAATACAGAAGGCCGCCCTGCACGGGCATGAGCATGAACAAAATCATCCAGCTGATTTTAAATTCCGGCGCGGTGGAGTCCTTGCGGACCAGCGCCAGGCACATCAGCGCGCTGACGGCGAGCCCCACGCGGGAGATGAGGTGCGAGTAGTCGCTCAGCCAGTAAAACACGCTGAACAGCCACACCGCCTGCGCCAGCACGAGCACGACCGTGACCACGGTGCGGCTGAAGACGATGGACAGGGCGCGGTGCAGCAGCCAGCGCCAATCTTTGGGTTTGTGCAGTTTTTGCATAGATGCGTCCTTTTTGATGAAAAGGGGAACAAAAAGCCCCCTCGGCACGGCCTTGCGGCAACGAAAACCGGGGGGGGTATTGCAAACAGCTATACCCAAGCTACAGCCGAAAGCAAACACAGAAATTATGCGCAGCGCCGTTTGTTGCGGGCTGCCGGGGCAGATCAGGCGTGGAGACGTGCGTCGATAGCGGCCATGCAATCGTCCATGGTCAGGAACGTGACGGCGCAGTCAGAGCCGATAAACCAGCGTTCTTCCCCGTTGCAAACGATCTTGCGGATCAGTTTGCCGTGGTACTCCGTCTGGATGTAGATCCCATTCGGCATGTGGTCAGCCCTCCTTACATTTATATGTATTATGGGGGCGTCCCCCGGATCGAACTTGAACTGATAGTATTATCGCATAAATGAAACGGTTTGGCAAGTGGGGAAATAGACAGATATTGGGGGATTTTGTGGTTTATTTTCTACGCGGAAAGGTATACATTTTGTACGGTTTTACGTGATGTTTTATGCTTGCGGTCAGGGGCGTCCGCGCGGCCCTGCCGCAAGGCAGGCAGGACCGGAAATGCGCAAACGTAACGCAAGTAAAAGCAAGTAAAAAGAACAATTTATTGTATTCCTTCCGCGACTATGGTATACTTGCCTTGTATGTACTTGCAAAAGTGCACTAAAATTTGTAACGGGCGTGAGCCTGTTTTGGGAGGAAACCCCCTATGAAGTATCTCTCCTACGGTGAGCGGGCGTTTTTGCGCGGGCACCTCAACCGCGTGCGGCATGTTACGCTGGACCCCGACGGGCCGGGCGTCGTGCGCATCCACCTTATCCCCTGCACCAAGCCCGACCGCGATACGCCGTTTGTGGCCATTTTGAATGGCCAGGATATTCTGCCGCTCAACCTCAGCTGGGCCATTCTGCTGACCAACCTGATCGAGGCGCTGCAGCCCCACTCGGGGACTGAGTTAAAGGACTCCGACTGGTCGGCCATCAACGCCCAGGCAGTGGCGGCTACCCGTAAAATTTATCGTAAGACCGAGCCTTTGCAGATCGAATCCGATCTGCAGATGATGCTGGATACCCTTATCGCCGTGGCGCAGGGCAAGGAGCCGCCGCTGCACATCCAGCCGATCTCGCTGGCCCAGTACGCCCCCCGCATGGCCGCGCCCCACCGCATGGACCTGATGATCTCCACGATGGTGAAGGACAACGCCTGGCATTGCAATCAAAAATGTTTGCACTGCTACGCCGCCAACCAGCCCCTTTCCGCCGTGCCCGAAATGGACACCGACCAGTGGCTGGCGGTGATTGAAAAATGCCGCAGCATCGGCATACCGCAGCTGACTTTTACCGGCGGCGAGCCGACGCTGCGCCAGGATCTGGTCAAGCTGGTGCAGGCTGCGCAATGGTTTGTAACGCGGCTGAACACCAACGGCCGCATGCTGACCAGCGCCCTGTGCAAGGACCTGCGCGCTGCCAGCCTGGACGCAGTGCAAATTACGTTCTATTCTGCCGACGAGGCCGTGCACAACGAGCTGGTGGGCGTGGACGGTTACACCGACACCGTGAACGGCATTAAGAACGCACTGGCCGCCGGCCTGAACGTGAGTTTGAACACGCCGCTCTGCAGCCTGAACAAAGATTATCGTGCTACCGTGGAATTTGCCTACGACCTGGGCATCCGGTACCTGACTTGCAGCGGGCTGATCCCGGCCGGCAACGCGGCGGAGTCGGCCAGCAAAAGCGTGCGGCTGACCCCCGAGGCGCTGACCGAGGTGCTGCGCCCTGCGATGGATTTTGCGCTTTCTCACGGCATGGAAGTGAACTTTACCAGCCCCGGCTGGCTGGACGAGGACACCCTGACCGGGCTGGGATTTACCCAGATCCCCAGCTGCGGCGCGTGCCTGAGCAACATGGCGGTGGCGCCCGACGGCACCGTGCTGCCCTGCCAGAGCTGGCTGACTGGCCACGGCTTGGGCCATATTTTGCGCACCCCGTGGAACCGCATCTGGCGAAGCCCGGAGTGCGGCGCGATCCGGACGGAGAGCGCCCGGATGAAGCGGCTGTGCCAGCTGGGGGATACCCCGATGCAGGAGGGTTTTTAAATGTTTCAGCGTAAGCGCTGGGGCGGTGTGGGGAAAGTTCCACGCGGCTTCGTATGCAGTTTTCTGTTATTGATTTTTGTTGCAGCGTCCCTGCTGTTCCCGCTGTCTGCCCGGGCGGAGAGCGGGCAGGCGGATCTGGACGGGCTGGCGCCGTATGCGGACGACGGGGATCTGGATTATATTCCCGACTACTTCGTCACGGTGGACCTGCGGGAGGATGGCTCGGCGGACATTGTCTACGACATCACCTGGCAGGTCATCGGCGGCGACCAGACCGACTACCTCTCCTGGGTCAAGATCGGCCTGCCCAACGCCTACGCCGAGGACCTGACCCCGCTGACCGACACCATCTCCGATTTGCAGTACACCGGCGACGGCGGCAGCTACGCCAAGGTTGTGTTTGCACGGCGGTATTACTCGCCCGAGGTGGCCGCCCAAAACGGCGGCGAAAGCCGGGTGCGGTTTGCGTTCTCGGTGCATCAGAGCCACCTGTTTTCCTTGAATAGTGACGGTACAGCGACATTTGAGTTCACGCCCGGCTGGTTTGACGACCTGGTGGTGGAGCACATGCAGGTGCGCTGGCGCAGCGGCGACGGCTTTGTGGCCGACAACACCAGCGAGGAAGACGGCTACCTGATTTGGGATTTTGGCCCCATGGGCCACGGCCAGAGCGCCAACATCCACGTGACCGTGCCGGTGACGACGGCCGAGACCTTTGACCCCGACGCCCAGCTGACGGCGGCGGATTACGACGACGGCGGCATGACCGCCGATGAGATGATCGGCATCCTGACGGTGGTGATCGGGCTGCTGATTTTTGCCGCAGCACTGATTATTATTGTCGGCTCGATGACACCGGACTGGGGCGGCGGCTTCGGCAGCGGGCTGGACCCGGACGACTGGTTCTGGTACACCAACGGCGTACACACCATCCATCTGGCCCGCACCGCACCGCCCCCCAAGGGCTACACCCGCACCGACCCGCCGAAAAATTACCATACCGGCGGCGGTTCTTCCCGCGGCGGCGGCGTGGGGCGGCACAACAGCGGGTGCGCTTCCAGCTGCGCCTGCGCCTGTGCTTCCAGCTGCGCGTGTGCCTGCGCCTGTGCGGGCGGCGGCCGTGCCGGATGCACTGCAAAAGATTTTTACACGTACAAACTGCCCCATAAGGCGGACCGGGAGGATGACCAATGAGCCTGGAAGATCAGTATGATGCCTGGGTGCGCGGCCTGATGGGCGGTAAAAAATACGCCACTACGTCGAAACAGGCCGAGGAGGCCAGCGACGCCGTGCAGCAGATGCAGGCTAGCCTGGACGCGCTGACCGCTGCCCAAAAGCGGCAGAGTGCGGCAGGCTCGGCGCTGGATGCTGTGCAAAAAGCGGGCGCTGCCACCGCCGAGAGCGTGCGGAAAATGAGCAGCGAGCTGACGAGATCGCTGCATCAGGACGGGCTGCTGGGCGGGACCACCGCCGCGCCGACTGCCGAACCGAAAAACGCGGACAAGCCCGTGAACACAGATTTTAGCGGTGCAGCGGATAAAATTAAAGCGCAGGTGTTGGGGCAGGACGCCTTTGTGTCGGCGCTGGTCAAGGCGTTCCGCCGCCCCTTTGTGATGGGCACGGCGGGGGACACCGGCCGCGCCCGCAACCTGATGCTGCTGTGCGGCCCCAACGGCACCGGCCGCCACTACGCGCTGACCTGCGCGGTGGAGGAGCTGGCCGACCGGGGGATTTTGCGCAGCGCGGCCATTGAGCGGATGGACTTATCGCTCTATCCCGGCCCGGCCCAGGAAAAATTATTTTTACAGGATCTGTATGCGGCGCTGCAGTCCGATGCCGAGGTTTTGGCCTTTGACCACTACGAGGGCTGCGCGGCCAATTATTTAAATATGTTGTCGACACTGGCCATCGAGGGGACGCTTTCGCTGAGCAGCCGCTACGTGCTGCAGCGGGGCATCCTGGTGGACGTGGGCACCGCGCTGGCGCCCGGAGCCATCGGAGAATTGACGGCCGGCGGTAAATATTTTGTGTTTTTCTCCAACAAGGACGAGGCCGCGTTGGCCGATACCTTTGGGGCGCGGTTCGTGGATGCACTGGCCGGGGACGTCTGCCGCACCCAGGCCTTTACCCCCGAGGCGCTGGCCGCCGTGGCCGCCCGCGAGCTGAACTGGCTTGCGCAGCGTGTGCGCAAACAATGCGGTCTGGCGCTGTCCATGGGGGCCGACGTGCGCGACCTGCTGGCCGCCCAGTACGGCAAGACTACCGGCATGCAGGCCATGCGGGATTACTGCGAGACCGCCTACCGCGCCCTGGCCGAGTACGTGCTGGACGCGGAGGAGCCGCCCGCCGACGGCACACCCGCCGTGCTGACCGCTGCGGATGGAAAATTGCTGCTTAGCGTAAAGGGCGGCGAGCCCTTTGACCTGCTGGCCCTGCTGCCCCAGCAGTACCGCGGTGACGTGGATGCCGTGGAGGCTGAGCTGGACGAGATCGTCGGTTTGGCTGAAGTGAAAAATTATGTGCGTGACATCGCCAAAAATGTGCAGGCCCAGCAGCGCCGCAAGGCCCAGGGCCTCAAGGTGGCCGAGGTCAACATGCACATGATCTTTACCGGCAACCCCGGCACCGGCAAAACCACCATCGCCCGCATTTTGGCGAAATATCTCAAGGCCATCGGTGCGCTGCGCGGCGGCCAGCTGGTGGAGGTGACCCGTGCGGACCTGGTGGGCCGGTATGTGGGGCACACCGCGCCCCTGACCAACACCGTGATACAGAGTGCGCTGGGCGGTGTGCTTTTTATCGATGAAGCGTACAGTTTGTACCGCGGGGGCGAGGATAGCTTCGGGCTGGAAGCCATTGATACCCTTGTGAAAGGCATTGAGGATAACCGGGGCGACCTGGTCGTGATTTTGGCCGGGTATACCAGGGAGATGCAGCTGTTTTTGTCGGCCAACTCGGGTTTGGCGAGCCGGTTCCCGAACCAGATCGAGTTCCCGGATTACACCGGCGAGGAGCTGTACCGCATTACCTTGTCGATTGCCAAGAGCAAGGGGTATAATTTGGACGAAAGCTGCCGGGATGTGCTGATTCAATGGTATGATGAGCAGCAGGCGGCGGATGCCGCGACCAACGGCAACGGACGTATGGCCCGGAATGTTTTGGAAAAGGCCATCTTGAACCAGGCAAAACGGCTTATTGCTGACGCTGACGCGGATCTGGCGCTGCTGCTGCCGGGGGATTTTGAATTGGAATAAGTGCTTGCAAGGGGGACTGCCTGGCGGTCCCTCTTTCTTTTTTCTTTCTCTAGGCACTTTAGCGCGACCGTGTGCCGATGCAGAGGAGTCGGCGGCGGGCAGCCGCCAGTTCAATATTTCTTAAAATCCAAAAAAATCTCCGAACATCATTGCATTTTCGCTTAAAACTGTGTATGATATACTACGATACTTATAGTAGAGGAGTATGCCCCAATGGCATCATTGCGCGAAGAAATTGAATCCCGGCGCACGTTTGCGATCATCTCGCACCCCGACGCCGGTAAAACTACACTGACCGAAAAACTCCTGCTCTACGGTGGGGCCATCCAGACCGCCGGCTCCGTGAAGGGCAAGCAGAGCGCCAAACACGCTGTCTCGGACTGGATGGACATTGAGAAACAGCGCGGAATCAGCGTTACATCGTCGGTTCTGCAGTTCAACTACCAGGGTAAGTGCATCAACATCCTGGACACCCCCGGCCACCAGGACTTCTCGGAGGACACCTACCGTACCCTTATGGCTGCCGACGCCGCGGTCATGGTCATCGACGGTGCCAAGGGCGTCGAGGCCCAGACCAAAAAGCTCTTTAAGGTCTGTACGCTGCGCCATATTCCCATCTTCACCTTTGTGAATAAGCTCGACCACGAGGCTCGCGATCCGTTTGAGCTCATGGAAGAGATCGAGAACGTCCTGGGTATCAATACGTATCCCATGAACTGGCCGATCGGCAGCGGCCGCAACTTCCGCGGCGTGTTCGATCGTCAGACCCGTCGCGTCATTGCCTTTGAGGGCGACGGCCACGCCAACGCCACCAAGAAGGTCGCCGAGGTCGAGGCCGAGCTGGGCGATCCGGCCATGGACGAGCTTATTGGCGAGGAGAACCACAAGAACCTGATGGACGACATCGAGCTGCTCGATGGCGCCGGTGACGAGCTCGACCTGGATGCCGTGGCCTGCGGCAAGCTGAGCCCGGCGTTCTTTGGCTCGGCACTCACCAACTTTGGTGTGGAGCCCTTCCTTAAAGAGTTCCTGCGTCTGGCCCCGACGCCGCGCGCCTATACCGATACACTCACCAGCGAGCCGGTCGCGCCCGCCGAGAACGACTTTAGCGGCTTCGTGTTTAAGATCCAGGCCAACATGGACAAGAACCATCGCGATCGCATTGCCTTTGTGCGCATTTGCTCGGGCAAGTTCGAGCGCGGCATGGATGCCTTCCATGTGCAGGGCAACCGCAAGCTCAAGCTGGCTACGGGCACCTCGCTGATGGCCGACGATCGCGCCATCGTGGACGAGGCGTACGCCGGCGACATCGTGGGCCTGTTCGATCCCGGTATCTTTAGCATCGGCGACACCGTGTGCTCCGGCAAGCGCCACGTGCAGTATCCGCAGATCCCGACGTTTGCCCCCGAGATGTTTGCCCGCATTACGCAGGTCGACACGCTCAAGCGCAAGCAGTTTGTGAAGGGCATGGAGGAGCTTGCCCAGGAGGGCGCCATCCAGATCTTCCGCGAGCTCGGCGCCGGCATGGAGAGCGTCATTGTGGGCGTGGTCGGCGTGCTGCAGTTTGAGGTGCTCGAGCGCCGCCTGAAGGCCGAGTATCGCGTCGAGGTTCGTCGCCAGCCGCTGCCCTATACGGACATTCGCTGGATCCAGAACGACCCCGACACCATCGACATCCCGGGTCTTTCGCTCACGCGCGACACGCTGCGCGTCGAGGATATGCGCGGCGGCAAGCTGCTGCTGTTCACGAGCCCATGGAACGTGGATTGGGCGACCGACCATAACCCCGACCTCATCCTGTCGGAGTTTGGCAACGTAACGTTTTAGCGCACCGGCGCGGTGGCCTTGCGGGGCTGCCGCGCCGTTTGCTTGCCTGATGCCGTGTGAGCGGCTATCATACCCACCGTCGTCTCAAGACCGGGGCGTCCGAGCAGTTCGGGTCCGATATCCTGCTCGTTAAACCTAAAACCAAAGGAGTACATAATGATCAAGAAGGTCATGGAGGACTACAAGGTCCTGTTGCGGAGCATTCCCGCGGCAACGGTTTCGCTGTTTTTCGTGAGCGTTATCATGATGAACCTGCTGGCCAACAAAGAGCTTATCAGCCTGCCGTATCTGGCACTCGATTGCGGCTTTGTGGTGAGCTGGGTTTCGTTTTTGTGCCAGGACATGATCTGCAAGCGCTTTGGCGCCAAGGCATCCATCAAAATCTCTATCCTCGCGCTGCTGGTCAACCTGGCCGTGAGCCTGTGCTTTTGGGCATGCTCGCTCACGCCCGGCATGTGGGGTGCCTACTACGACACGGGTATGATCGAGGTCAACGCCGCCCTTAACGCCACCATCGGCGGCACCTGGTACGTGGTGCTGGGCTCTTCGCTGGCAATGCTCGTTTCTGCCGTGGTTAACTCCACGCTCAACCAGTCGCTCGGCCGCATGCTCAAAAAGAATAACTTTGCGAGCTTTGCCTTCCGCTCTTATGTGTCCACGGGTGTTGGCCAGTTTATCGACAACTTGGTCTTTGCCATTGTGGTGAGCCACACGTTCTTTGGTTGGACCTGGGTGCAGGTCCTTATGTGCTCGCTGACCGGCGCTGTCGCCGAGCTGCTGTGCGAGGTCTTCCTGAGCCCCGTGGGCTACAAGGTCGTGCGCGGCTGGGAGCGCGAGAATGTGGGTTCCGAGTACCTCGAGCGCCACGCAGCTGCCTAAGGAGCACCTATGCGGGTTTTGATCACGGGCGCTTCGGGCGGCATTGGAGCCGCGTGCGTGCAGCGCTTTTTGGACGAGGGCCACGAGGTCGTGGGCTTTGATCTGCTGCCGGCGGCCGTCGAGCACGAGCGCTATCGCCATCTGATCGTTGATGTCCGCGAGCCGGACTCGTTTCCAAGCGACCTTGAGCCTCAGGTAATCGTGAACGTTGCCGGTACGCAGGATTCGGCCGACGACATCGCCGCCAACCTGTGTGGCACCATCAACGTGACCGAGCGCTATGCCTTTGCGGGGGAGGGGCTTGCCGCCAAGCCGGCGCCTGCTATCCAATCCGTGGTCAATGTGGGGTCGGCGAGCGGACATACGGGATCGGAGTTTCCCGCCTATGCTGCCAGCAAGGGCGGCGTTATCGCCTACACCAAGAACCTTGCAAACCGCCTGGCGCCGCAGGCCATCGCCAACAGTGTGGACCCGGGCGGCGTTATAACGCCGCTCAACCGTTGCGTGATGGAAGACGAACACCTGTGGAACCAGATTATGGAGCTCACGCCGCTTAAGCGCTGGGCCACCGCCCAAGAGATCGCCGAGTGGATCTACTTTGTGGGCGTGACCAACCGGTTTATGACCGGGCAGAGTCTGCTCATTGACGGTGGCGAGGCCGGCCGCACGCAGTTTATTTGGCCCGAATAGGAAACGCGCCCGATGGAAAGCCGTCGGGCGCGTTTTTTATTTTCGTTTCTAGCCGAGGCAGCCCCAGTCGATGGGGCTGCTGCCGTTTTGCTCGAGCAATTCATTGGCAGCGGAGAAGGGGTGCGACCCCATAAAAGCGGGGAGTTCTGCCGTGGCACGGTTTGCCGAAAGCGGCGAGGGGTGCGTAGAGGCCAGGCAGAACTTGCCGGTCGCCTTGCCTGCGCCAGTCGCGGCGAGCTTGCCCTCGACCATCTGCTGGGCAAAACGGCCCCATGCCAAAAAGACGACCGGCTGGGGCAGCTGGCAGCAGCGTTCGATAACGTAGTCGGTGAGCGTGCTCCAGCCCAGCTTGGCGTGCGAGTTCGCGGCATGCTCGCGCACGGTGAGCGTGGTGTTGAGGAGCAGGACGCCCTGTTGTGCCCAGGGGGTTAGGTCTCCCGTGGCGGGAATGGGGCAGTCCAGATCGGCTTTGAGTTCCTTATAGATGTTGCGCAGGCTCGGCGGCAACTTGGTTTGCGTCGCGGGGACCGAAAACGACAGCCCCATGGCCTGGTTGGGCCCGTGATAGGGGTCTTGACCCAAGATGACGACCTTGACCTGGTCGGTCGGCGTGTAGGCGAGGGCATTGAGGATGTCGTCTTGTGCCGGGTAGATGGTCTGCTCGGCACGCAAAAGGGCGATGCGCTCGAGCAGCTGGTTCGTCGTGTCACGTACCGGCTGCGGCGCATCGCCCAACCAAGTTGCTATGTTGCGGTCGCGGGTTGCGGTGTCCATGGGGCTCCTTTATGGCAGATGCTCTGTTGGTATCTATTGTAAAGGCGCACCGGTTGCCTTTATGCCACGGCTGTATGAAGAGCGGAGTCTACGAGACGTGCTCGGGCGCTCCTGCCATATGAGCGTGTCCATGTGCGCGAAGGCGCGGAAGCTCGACGGTTGCCACCATGACGCCGGTGAGGATGAGGGCGGCGCCAAAGAAGGCGATGGGGCTTAAGACCTCGCCGACCAGGAAGAACGAGAATACGGCGGAGCAGACCGGTTCGAGCGAGAAGGCGAAGCCGGTGGTCTCGGCAGGCACGTGGGGCTGCACGAGCGTCTGGGTGATAAAGCCGTAGGCAGAGCAGATGAGTGCGAGCGCAACGATAACGACGATCTCGCTCGGCGTGCTGGGAAGCGTGAAGCCGCCAAAGGTAAATGCGGCGATACCCGAGAACAAGCCGCCGAAGCCCAGCTGCCAAACGCCCAGAGCCAGCGGATCGACTTCTTCGACAAAGCGCTTGGCGATGATAATGTGGCCGGCATAGATAAAGGCCGAGAGCAGCATGATGATCGCGCCGGGATTCAGGCTGGTAAAGTCGGCGCCCGAGAGCAGCAACATGCCGCAGGTGACGATGGCTGTGCCGATGAGCACCTTGCGCTCGGGGGCGCGACGCAGCAGGGCCGCGTTGGCAAACGGCACGATCACGACCGTCAGGCTCTGCAAAAAGCCGGCGGTGGAGGCGGAGGTGAGGCTGGAGCCCAGGCACATGCAGGTGATCTCGGTTGCCATGATGGCGCCGATGATGGCGGCGCGGACCATCAGGTCACGGTTGATGCGCACCGCGTGCTTGTGGAAGAGCAGCAGGCAGGCCGCAAAGGCGATGATGCAGCGCAGCGCGACGATGCTCGTGGCGTTCATGCTGTCCATGCCGATCTTCATGAGGGGGTACGAAAAGCCCCATGCGACGGGAACGGAAAATGAGAGCGCGATTGCTTTTTTGCGATCCATGGGACTCCTTTTGTTACAGAACGGTTTCGCAAAAAGGATTCTGCTCCCAGATATGGATGTAGTAAAGCGAATGTATCTTCAGTATGGTTAAGAAATACTAATGTTGGAAGAAAAAACCCTGGCAAAACGTTTTACGGCTACATCGAAGTGGAGGCACGATGGCATCGCGGTATCAGATTGTATGTATGGTGGTCGATTGCGGCAGCCTGAAACGTGCCGCCGACGCGCTGGGCTATACGCAAAGCGCGGTGAGCCAGGCCGTCAAGGCGCTCGAGCGCGAGCTGGGCACCACGATTATCGAGCGCGGCAAGCAGGGCGTCTCGCTTACGCGCGACGGCAAACAGTATCTGCCGTATCTGCGCCAGATCGTAACGGCCGAGGCCGAGCTCGAGGGCAAGCGTCAGGAGTTGCTGGGGCTTTCATCGACCGACATTCGCATTGCGACGTTTACCAACGTGAGCCGTACCGTGTTGCCGCGCGTGATCCGCGACTTTGGGGCCCTGCATCCGGGCGTACGCTTTACCCTCAAGCAGGGCGATTACACGCGCAACGCCCAGTGGGTGCACGATGGCGTGGTTGACTTTTGCTTTACGGCACGCGGATTTACCACGGGGCTTCAGAAGCGCGTGGTCTATCACGACGAGCTGGTGGCGCTGTTGCCGGCCGCCCATCCGCTGACGGCAAAGGAAAAGGTGACGCTCGCCGACCTGGCGTCCGAACCGTTTGTGCTGCTGGATGAGGGCGAACAGAGTCTGGTGCTCGATGCCTTTGCCGCGCATGGGCTGTCGCCGCGCGTGACGAGTGAGGTTACCGACGACTACACCATTATGGCGATGGTGGAGGAGGGCCTAGGCGTGAGCATGCTCTACCGTCGTACGGTCGAGGGCATGAAGGCCGGTATCCGCGTGCGTCCCATCGTGCACGCTCCCTCGCGCGATGTGGTGGCGGCTTGGCGCAGCTGGGACACCATGCCTATCGCCACGAGGCGCTTTATCGATTATATGAGCTCGCATATCGTCAGCTAGTTGCCGTATGCCGCCTTGCCGCGCATGCCTAGCGCGTCCCGGTCTTGGCTTGCGCCAGACGGTAGGTGCGTGCCGGGTGACAGAGCAATACCGCCACGACCATAAAGAACGCCGTGGTGCCCAGGCTGATGGGGTAGACCATCATGATGTTCGGAAAGGTGCGGAAGTGCGGGAACACGCAGAATACCCAATAGAAGCGGATGCCGCAGACACAGATCATGGTGATGAGGGCAGGCATGAGCGAGATGCCAAAGCCGCGCAGGTAACCGGACATGTTTTCGTAGAACATGCTAAAGGCGTATGCCGGGAAGATCGAGCACACGCGGATATAGCCGATCGAGACGATGTTGGGATCGCTGTTAAAGAGCGCCAGGATCTCGCGCCCCAGACCGACGATGATGACGATGGTGGTGAGTGCAACGATGCCGCCTTCGACCAAGCAGACCTTGAGCGTCTTGGTGCAACGGTCGATCTGGCGCGCGCCGTGGTTTTGTCCCACAAAGGTAGTGCAAGCCTGGCTAAAGCTGTTGAGCAGGTTGTAACACACATACTCCAGGCTCATGGCAGCGCTGGATGCCGCCATGACCTCGGTGCCCAGGCTGTTGATGACGGACTGGATGATGATGTTAGCGACGGCAAAGACGGCGCTTTGGATGCCGGCGGGCAGGCCGATCTTAACGATGCGCTTGAGGGCGACGGGGTCTAAGCCTAAGTCGCGTGGGGTGACGCGGACGACGGAGTCGGTCTTGAGCAGGTGGACAAAGAGTGTGGCGGCGCTGACGGTGTAGGCGATGGCGGTGGCGATGGCGACACCCGCGACGCCCCAGTGGAGCACGGGGACAAAGATGAGGTCCAGGCCAATGTTGAGGATTGTGGACACGGCAAGCGCCTGCAGCGGCATGCGGGTGATGCCGACAGAGCGGAAGATTGCGGCCTCAAAGTTGTAGAGCAAGATCGAGGGCATGCTGAGCAAAAAGACGCGCAGGTAGAGCGATGCGAGCGGCATGGTTTCGTCAGGGACGTTGAGCGCGGCGAGCATGGGCTCGGCAAAGATCTCGCCCAGCGCGATGACGACAAAGCCCACGAGTGCCATCAGAATCGAGGTATGGACGGCGCGCTTGACCATGTTCTGATCGTTGCGGCCGATGGCGTTGGCGATGACCACGTTGGAGCCAAGCGACAGCCCAATAAACAGGTTGATCATAAGACTGGTAAGCGGAACATTGGAGCCGACCGCCGCCATGGCGAGGGTTCCCTGGTCGCCCGAGAAGTTACCGATGATGACCGTGGCGATGAGGTTCGACAGCTGCTCAAGGATGCTCGTGGCGGCGACGGGAAAGGCGAACAGGGGAATATTGCGCCACAGCGAGCCGGTGGTCATGTCAATGTGCTTAGATGCGGTGTCTGCCATACGCTCTCAATCTCTAACATGCTCTTTCGTGCTTATTTGCGCAGACGATGATACTCCTAATCGACTAGTCATTGGGGACGTTCTAAAACGACTAGTCATTCAAGAATGTCCCCAATGACTAGGCGGGGAAGGCGTGCGACAATGGTGGGCGTTGTGTTGTTCGCGCTAAGGAGTTGCCATGTTGTTGTGTCCCGTTTGCCATGAGCCGCTGGTGGATGACGAACGCGGTGCTGCATGCGCGGGCGGACATCGGTTTGACCGTGCGCGCGAGGGCTATCTGTATCTGCTGCGCTCGTCCAAGAGCGGCGACTCCATGGGCGATCCCAAGTCGCAGGCGCGCAGCCGTCGTGACTTTCTAAACCGCGGCTACTATGTGCCGTTGCGTGATGCGATGGTCGAGCTGGTGCGCGATCGGGTGTCTGGGCATGCGGCGTCTGCGGGCGGTCCCATGACCTTGCTCGATATCTGCTGTGGCGAGGGCTACTACACCAGCGCCATGGGTGCGGTGCCGGGCGTGGATGCTTACGGATTCGACTTGGGCAAAGAGATGGTGCGCCTGGCTGCCAAGCGCGGCGATGCGACCTACTTCGTGGCCAACATGAAGGACATCCCCGTGGCCGATGGCACCTTCGATATGGTGACCGAGCTCTTTGCCCCCTTTAACGAGCGCGAGTTTGCCCGCGTGCTGGCGCCCGAGGGCTCGCTCTACACCGTGGTGCCGGGCGCCCGTCATCTCTTTGGGCTCAAGGAGGTGCTCTACGACACGCCGTACCTTAACGACGAGAAGCTGCCGAAGACTACCGAACTCGAGTTGGTCGGAACGCAGCGGGTGTCTGCGAACATTACGCTCCAGACGCAGGCCGATATCGAGGCAGTGTTCCAGATGACGCCGTACTACTACCGCACGCGCCCTGCCGACAAAGAGCGCCTGGCAAACCTGGACACCCTTCAGACCGATATCGACTTCATCATCGCCGAGTACCGCCACTAACCTACCAAAAAGGGACAGGTTTATTTTGGCAGGTTTTATCTGGGCAAACGTAAAGGGCCGACCGCGGAGATGTGCGATCGGCCCTTGTTGGTTGCTTGGATGTAGGGGTCAGTGGAAGGCAAGTGCCTACAGGCGATCCTTGTTCTCGGCTTTAACGGCGTGAGCCTGCTGAACAAAGAACAGGTCGTACACCACGATGACAAAGGCGCCAAAGTTGATGGCGTCGCCGCCAAACGCGGGAAGCGTGAGCACGGCCTGCGCAATCGTGGCGATTGCGGCGACGATGCCGAGCTTAAACGCGCCATCCACCTGCGAAGGCTTGTTGGCGCCCTTGATGCCCGCAACACCTGCGGCAAGATCGACAAGACCCTTGATGACAAGTACGGCCGCGGCGAGCATGGCGTTCGGCCCGTACGTGGAATCGAGACTGCCTCGGGCGATGCCGACGCCGGCGATGACGAGGCTGGCGATGCCCAAAACAAAGTAAATGAGGGCAAGGATTTTGAGTGTCTTGCGAGCGGCGCTCATAGTTGGTCCTTTCGATGCGGGCGCGGAGAATCTGTCGCACCCAGGTTGCGGCACATATTGTGAAGCACATTGTAGTTCAACGGGGCGATGCATGCGCTTGAAAGCGTCTCTTGCCTGTACGGTCCAACCTTTCAAAAAGGAAAGCTGGACGTAAGCCAAATCGATGGTAGCGTATGCGCGGTGCTGCGATGATGGGGCCATGGTAAGAGCTGGACCGAAGGAGGAGCCATGATGTACGGAGCCAAGCAAGTGCGTGAGCCGCGGTCGTTGGGAAGGCGCATGGGTGATTCCGTGATCGCTGCCGTGTGCACGGGATTGATGGCGGCGCTTTGCATTGGGATGCTGTGGACCATGTCGCATGTGGGACAATAGCGGACGGTTGAGTGCCGACAGGGGCGGCGCTCACGTATTCATTTTGCTTGTGAAGGAGTGTCCATGGGCGTCATCGATCCCTTTTCTGTTGCTCGGGCCGCGGGGCTTGAGCTGATCGGGAAGCCCGAGGGCCTCACGCTCACCGACGGCGCGATGGAGCTGCGTGCCGATTTTGCCCGCATGCTTCCAAGGCTCAAGCAGGGCCGTCTGCAGCAAGAGCTGCTGGTGAAAGTTGCGCGCACAAAAGGCATCGAGAGCCCATGGGCGATTGACGCCACGGCAGGCTTTGGCGAGGATTCGCTGCTGCTGGCCGCCGCGGGCTTTACCGTCGATTTGTATGAGCAGGATTGCGTGATCGCGGTGCTCCTTAAGGATGCCCTGAATCGCGCAGCGGGCGATCCGGCGCTTGCGGCTGCCGTGTCGCGCATGCGCTTACATGCGGGCGAGGACGGCATTGCCGGCCTTCGCCATACGGCTGAGCTGGTCGAGCGCGGTAAGCTCGCGGCTCCCGATGTGGTGTATCTGGACCCCATGTTTCCCGAGCGCACCAAGAGCGCGGCGGTTAAAAAGAAGTTCCAGCTCTTGCACCATTTGGAACAGCCGTGCGCCGATGAGGAGACGCTGGTCGAGGCCGCGCTTGTGCCGCGCCCGCGCAAGGTCGTTATCAAGCGGCCGGTGAAGGGGCCGCTGCTTGCCGGCGTTAAGCCGAGCTATCAGCTTGCGGGCAAGGCCGTCCGCTACGATGTTTTGGTGCCGCCGCGTCCGTAGCCTGTGCGCGATGGCCGGTGCTGCGTGAGCGCCGCGCCGATGCGGGGCCTATTTCCAAGGGTGGGACGTCAGGTGCCATCCGCCGCAGTATTCGCATTTATAGCAGGCCAAGCTACGACGCCCGTGGTTTTCGCAGTCGGCCATAACGGCCTCGGCCTCGGCGCGTGTGTCGTAGCGGTTTTTGCGCTCGCACGATTTGTAGCGCCAGGCCTCATCGCGTTCGGCGTCCAGGGCGTCGCGGCGCTCGTCCTCGCGCGCAAAAAGGTCGCTCATATCGCCGCCGGTGGCAGCGCCCAAAAACTCACTTTTGGCCTTTGCCCAGGCGGCTCGCTTTTTGCTTCCCATTCGCTCCTTGCCCTTTCCAAACGCTGGTATGATTGCTCAATCAAAGTGATACCAATAAACGTGAGGTCGCCGCGTGATGATAAGAAAAACCCTCGAGACCGACATTCCTGCCGTCATGGCCATCTATGATGCCGCCCGCGCCTTTATGCGCGCGCATGGCAACGCCACGCAGTGGCCCGAGGGCACGCCTTCGGCCGAGCAGCTGGCTGCCGATATCGCCGCCGGTGGCAGCTATGTGTGCGAAGTCGACGGTCGCGTGGTGGCGACGTTTGCCTTTTTGCCGGGCCCGGACGAGTGCTATGACGTCATCGAGGACGGTCAGTGGCACAGCGACACTCCGTACGCCGTACTGCACCGCGTGGCGTCCGACGGCACCGTGCACGGTATCGCGGCCGCGATGTTTGCCTTTGCCAAGGAGCGTGCCGACCACCTGCGTATCGATACGCATGCGGACAACCTGCCCATGCAAGGCGCGAGCATGAAAGCGGGGTTCGAGCGCGCCGGCGTCGTGTATGTGTCGGACGGCACGCCGCGCGTTGCGTTCGACTGGCTGCGCGAGGCATAAGAACGGGGACGCGTATCAGCAATCCACATACATGAAAATGGCCCCGGGTGGGGCCATTTTGATCGCTGGGCTGTTAAGGGGAGGTGCCGGCTTTCGCAAGGCGCGAACCTACGAAAATCGCCGCGCGGCAACGCGGGACGATGAGCTCGGTCGGGGGATAGGGCCCGCTTCGCCCGCCGGCCCGTAAATTGTATCATCCAGTGTGGAGCGTGAGCGCCCGTTGCCGCGTGCGATGGGCTTGTAATAAGAGGAGAGCCATGTCGAAGCAAGCGGTCGTTGGAATCTTGGCGCATGTCGATGCCGGCAAGACCACGCTGGCCGAGGCCATGCTGTTCAACGCGGGTCGCATTCGCAAGCGCGGGCGCGTGGACGATGGCGATTCGCATCTGGACACTAATGCGATCGAGCGCGAGCGCGGCATCACGATTTTCTCGTCGCAGGCCGTGCTCGACCATGGCGATACCCACGTCATGCTCGTGGATGCACCGGGGCATGTCGATTTTTCTGCCGAGGCGGAGCGTACATTGCGCGCGCTCGACTATGCGATTTTGGTTGTGGGCGCCAACGATGGCGTGCAGGGACACACCGAAACCCTGTGGCGCCTGCTCGCACGCTATGACATCCCGACGTTCATCTTCATCAACAAGATCGATTTGGAGAATCCCGGCCGCGATGTTTTGCTGGCACAACTTGGGCAGCGTCTTTCCGAGGGCTGCCTGGATGCCAGCGAACTGTTGGCGGGCGGTGCCGTTTGGGAGGACGCTGCTGCGTTGGACGAGGCGGCGCTCGACGAGTTTCTTGAGGCGGGTGAGCTTTCTGTTGCAACGCTGTCGCGCATGGTTGCCGAGCGCAAATTGTTTCCCTGCTTTGCGGGCTCGGCGCTCAAGGACCAAGGCGTGGGCGAGCTGCTGGATGGCATGTGCAGGCTGATGCGTGAACAGGCGTGGGCCCCGGAGTTCGCCGCGCGCGTCTATCGTGTCAGCCGCGGGGATCACGGCGAGCGCTTGGCTTGGGTTAAAGTGACCGGCGGCACGCTGCGTGCAAAACAGATGATCGAGGGGCGCTCCGGTGCCGAGGCATGGGAGCAGAAAGTCGATCAGGTGCGCATCTATAACGGCGAGAAGTACGAGCTTGCCCAGGAAGTTGCCGCTGGCGGTATTTGTGCCGTGACGGGTCTTGCGCACGTTTGCCCGGGGGACGCCTTGGGTGCGGAGCCCGAGTGCGATGCACCCGTCATTGCGCCGGTCCTCACCTATACGGTGCTACCGGGCGAACATGATGTCCACGCGGTGTTCAAAGCGCTGACCGAGTTGGCAGACGAAGACCCCATGCTCGGCGTAAGCTGGAATACGCATCTTGAGCAGATTCATTTGCAGTTGATGGGCGCCGTGCAGCTCGAGGTCGTGCAGCGGGTGTTGGCCGATCGCTTTGGCCTTTCGATTGAGTTTGAGCCCGGTGGCATTCTCTATAAGGAAACTATCTCGCAGCCGGTCGAGGGCGTGGGCCACTTTGAACCACTGCGTCATTACGCCGAGGTGCACCTGCGCCTGGAGCCGCTGCCAGCGGGCTCGGGCGTGCAATTTGGTACCGTTGCCTCGACCGACGAGCTCGATCTTAACTGGCAGCGCCTGGCGCTCACCAACGCCATGGAGCGCGATCACCTGGGTGTGCTGACCGGCTTGCCCATTACCGATGTGCGCATTACGCTCACGGGCGGCCGCGCTCATGCCAAACACACCGAGGGCGGTGACTTTCGGCAGGCAACGTACCGCGCGATTCGCCAGGGTTTGATGCAGGCGCGTGAGGCCGGCGCGGCGGTGCTGTTGGAGCCGTGCTACCACTTTGAGCTCGAGGTGCCGGGAGATTGCGTGGGCAGGGCGCTTTCGGATGTCACGCGCATGGGCGCCGAGTACGAGCCGCCGGCGATGGCGGGCGACCGGGCGAAGCTTGTGGGTCGCGTGCCAGCATCCGAGATACAGGATTATGCGCTGGAGGTGGCTGCCTACACGAGCGGCCGCGAACATCTGTACCTGGAGTTCGCCGGTTATGCGGCATGCCATGATGCCGAGCGCGTCATCGAGGCGGCCGCCTACGAGCCCGAGGCCGATCTGCCCAACACGCCCGATTCGGTCTTTTGCGCCCACGGCGCCGGCTATACGGTCAAATGGTACGACGTGCCCGCCGCGGCACACGTAAAGATCGATCCCGCCACCTTCCGCCCCTATCGCCCCGCCGACGCGGAATTTTTCGGCCACATGTGACAAAGGGACAGCTCCTTTGTCACATTCAGTTGGTATAACTCGGTATAAGTTGGTATAACTATTGCTAGCCTTTGCCAATCCGAGGAGGCCGACATGAATCCAAATCCCTTTAAGCCAACGGCTGGTAAGCGGCCTCCGATACTCATCGGTCGCGAGTCGGTCATCGAAGATTTTGAGGAGGGGCTCGATAACGGTGCCGGAGCGCCGGGCAGACTCATGCTCATTACAGGAAACCGCGGCTGTGGCAAAACAGTTCTCCTGCGGGAGCTGCAACGTCTGGCCAGTGAGCGCGGATGGGCGGTTGTCTCCGATTCTGCTTCGCTTGGCTTGTGCGATCGCCTGGCCGACGCGCTTCGCTCGAATAAGCCCGTTGTGACGTCAATGGAATTCGGTCCGTCATTTGGCCGGATGTCGGTCGAGGCGGCGCGAGCAAAGGGCGAAACGTTGCGAGGGCTGGTCAACGAGCGCCTCAAGAAGCTCGGTCCAGGCAAGGGCATACTGTTTGCGATTGACGAGGCACAATCTGCGTCTATCGAGGAACTGGCGGCTCTTGCCGTTCTCTATCAGCAGGTGCTCGGAGATCAGGATGCCACGGGCTTGTCCGATAGCGACCAGCGCGGTCTTGCGCTGGTGTTCGCCGGCTTACCCAGCATGGTCGACGATTTGCTCGAAGAGCCGAGCGTGACGTTTTTGCGGCGTGCCCAGCAGCGTACGCTGGGGGCGATATCTTTGCCCAAGGTGCGCGATTCGTATATCCAGACGGTTAAAGACGCTGGTCTTTACGTTGACGCGGAGACGGCGGACCTTGCGGCGCGCAAAAGCATGGGGCATCCCTATATGGTTCAGCTGGTGGGATATTACATGTGGCGGTCTGCTGTCCGGCGTGGCTCGCAGGTCATAGAAAGGCGCGATGTCGAGGATGGCCATGCGGATGCCGTCTCCGAGTTCTACGAAGCGGTCGATGCGCCCCTGTATTACGGGCTGCGCAGTCCACAGCGCCTTTTTATCGAGGCCATGGCTACTGACGAGGGTAAGTCGACGCGCATGGCGGATATCATTGAGCGCTGCGATCGCACTCAGAGCTGGGCGAGTAAATATCGCGCAAGCCTGATTCGCGAGCGCGTCATCGAGGCCGCCGGATACGGCCTCGTCCGGTTTGCCGTGCCCATGCTGGGCGAGTACATCCGCGAACACATTTTATGGCATGAGTAGGGTGATAAAAGTGACGGAACAGAAGATGAGCCCGCAGGCTATCGAGGTGCGTGGCGCGCGCGTGCACAACCTCAAGGACATCGATATTGATATTCCGCTGGGAAAGCTCGTGGGCATTGCCGGCGTGTCGGGTTCGGGCAAGAGTTCGCTGGCATTGGGGGTTCTTTATGCCGAGGGCTCGCGTCGCTATCTGGAGGCGCTCAGCACCTATACCCGCCGACGGCTCACCCAGGCCGAGCACGCTCAGGTGGATGAAGTGCTGCACGTGCCGGCGGCACTCGCGTTGCATCAGCGTCCCAGTGTGCCGGGCGTGCGCTCGACCTTTGGCACCATGACCGAGCTCAACAATAGCCTGCGTCTGCTCTTTAGCCGCTGCGCCCATCACGTGTGCCCGCATTGTGGGGCGCGTGTGGAGCCGAGCCTTAACGTGGCTGCGGGCCTGTCGCTCACGTGCCCCGCATGCGGTCACGAGTTCTACGCGCCGGGCGCCGAGGACCTTGCCTTTAACAGCGGCGGCGCGTGTCCTACCTGCGGCGGTACCGGCGTCATGCGCGAGGTGGACGAGGCGAGTCTGGTGCCCGACGAGTCAAAGACCATCAACGAGGGCGCGGTGCTTCCCTGGGGCACGCTCATGTGGGATCTGATGAAGCAGGTGGCTGGCGAGATGGGTGTGCGCACCGACGTGCCGTTTAACCAGCTCACGCCTGCCGAGCGCGATATCGTGTTTCATGGTCCGGCGGTTAAGAAGCACATTCTTTACGTTCCCAAAAACGGCGAGGGCGCCACGCCGCTCGACTTTACCTATTACAACGCCGTCTATACCGTTGAGAATGCGCTCGCCAAGGTTAAGGACGATAAGGGACTTAAGCGCGTAGCTCGCTTTTTGCGCGAGGGCCCGTGCCGCGATTGCGGCGGCACGCGTCTCTCCGAGGCTGCGCGCCAGCCCCAGGTGCGTGGTATCAATCTGGCACAGGCGGCGGCCATGACGCTTGGTGATGCGATTGAGTGGGTGCGCGGGGTGCCCGCATCCTTGTCGGCCGAGATGCAGCCCATGGCGACGGATATCTGCGATTCGTTTTTGGGCGCGGCCCGTCGTCTGGTCGACCTGGGCCTCGATTACCTTTCACTCGATCGCGCAGGTGCCACGCTCTCCACGGGTGAGCGCCAGCGCGTGCAGCTCGCCCGCGTGGTGCGCAACCGATCGACGGGCGTGCTCTATGTGCTGGACGAGCCCTCGATCGGCTTGCATCCTGCCAATGTCGACGGCCTGGTGGGCGTAATGCGCGATCTGGTGGATGACGGCAACACCGTGGTCGTTGTCGACCACGACACGCGCGTATTGGCGGAAGCCGATTATCTGGTCGAGATGGGCCCCGTTGCCGGAGCGGGCGGCGGTAATGTGATCGCCGCCGGTACGGTGGATGAGGTCGAGCAATCGCAGGACAGCCGCATCGCCCCGTTTTTGCGCTCGGAGCCCAAGCGCTTGCGGCCGCAGGTGGCTGATGACGAAATGTTCGACCGGGGCCATATCCGCATGGCGACCGATGCCATCCATACCGTCAAACCGCTCGAAGTCGATATCCCGCGCGGTCGCTTGGTCGCGGTGACGGGCGTTTCGGGTTCGGGTAAGACGACGTTGGTGCTCGAGACACTCATCCCGGCACTTAAGGCGCAGGCAGCCAGCGAGCGCCTGCCAAAACACGTGCGTTGGGTCGATGCCGAGGGCATTGCACGTGCCAACCTGATAGACGCCACGCCCATCGGTGCCAACGTGCGTTCGACGGTAGCGACTTATGCCGACATCCATGATGAACTGCGTCGCGCCTTCGCCCGCACGCCCGAGGCCAAGGCAGCCGGCTACAAGGCAGGCGCATTTAGCTACAACACTGGCGCTTTGCGCTGCCCTACGTGCGATGGCACGGGTTCGATATCGCTTGACGTGCAGTTTTTGCCCGATGTCGAGATCGTCTGCCCTGCATGCCGCGGCTCGCGTTATGCCGACGCAGCCTCGTATATCCATCGCGAGGGCAAGGACGGCAGCCTACTTACATTGCCGCAGCTCATGGATATGAGTGTGGACGAGGCCATTGACGCCACGTTGGGACTCAAGAAAGTCCAGGCGCGCTTGCAGACCTTGCACGACCTGGGTTTGGGCTACTTGACACTGGGCGAGCCCACGCCGGCGCTCTCGGGCGGCGAGGCGCAGCGACTTAAGCTTGCGAGCGAGATGGGCCGCGTGCAGGACGATGCCGTATTCGTATTCGACGAGCCCACGATCGGCCTGCATCCGCTCGATGTTCAGGTGCTGCTGAGTGTGTTTGACGGCCTCGTTGCCAAGGGCGCCACGGTTATCGTGATCGAACACGACCTCGACCTTATCCGTAATGCCGATTACGTGATCGACATGGGCCCGGGCGGCGGCGACGCAGGCGGACAAATCGTCTGTGTCGGCACGCCGGGCGACATCGCTGCCTGCTCCGCAAGCATCACCGGCCGCTACCTCTAACCGAATGTGACAAAGGGACTGTCCCTTTGTCACATTCCCGTTAAAGCCAGCATCTGTCGGCATGGCGCTTGAACAGTTTTCGCGTGAGGGTCAAAATGGCCTCAACCCATTCGCGAAATTTGCACGCCCTATAGTGAGTGGGCTCTCGCTTGAGCTGATGCTGCCAAGAGGCAGCCGATAGGGGCAATTATGGACAATCGAATCTTTGGGTATGCGCGTGTCTCTTCCGCAGACCAGAACCTGGGCCGCCAATTAGACGCGCTGGCAAGGTTTCCCGTGCAACGGAGCCAGATTTATGCTGACAAGGCAAGCGGTAAGGACTTTAAGCGTCCCCAGTACCAGCGTCTTCTTCGCAGGCTGCGCGAAGGCGACGTTCTCGTGATCAAAAGTATCGATCGTTTGGGCCGCAATTATCGTGAAGTCCTCGATGAGTGGCGACGCATCACGGTGGATAGGAATGCTGCCATCGTGGTGCTTGATATGCCATTGCTCGATACGCGCGAGCAGCCTGATGGCATTACGGGAACGTTCATGGCGGATCTGGTTCTTCAAATCTTGAGCTATGTGGCGCAGCTAGAGCGCGAAAACATCAAGCAACGCCAGGCGGAGGGCATCGCGTCGGCGCGTTTGCGTGGCGTGAAATTTGGAAGGCCGGCATTCGAACGCCCAGATAGCTATCGCGACGTCATCAAATTATTCGAAGGGGGTGAGGTTACGAGGCGAGAGGCTGCTGCGCTTTTGAACGTCAGCGTCTCGACGTTCGATCGTTGGAGACGGGCGGACGCGACCAGTTTTGACCGTTTGTCGTCTGCTCGTCCTCTTTAGCTAGACATTTTGACGAGGGGAGTTTATTCCGCAGAGCTCACTCCTTCCCTCGATGTTTATCCAGTTCACGCCCTTGAACCAAATAGTGCCACCGCGTTGCCAATTCGTCTGCTTTTTGACGAGGGGCTAGATATCGTGTTTTGTATTTAAAGGAGGACGAAATGAAAAGGCGTTATGGAATGGCTCTGGTGACCGCGCTATTTGCGATGGTGTTTTGTGGGGCGCTTCTGCTGAGCGGCTGTTCGCAGTCTGAGAAGAAAAACGATGAACCTGATTATGCCGATGACCGTGCAATGGCTGTGATTGCTCAAGGTTATCAAAAGCGGTCGGATTATATCGAATCGCTTGGAGAAGATGCTGATCTAAGCTCGAATAAAGTGCGAAAAGAGATAATTAAAACCGAGATCGATAACGACAAAGAACTCAAAAAGGCGCCTTTTAAAGACGCTAAGATGCAGGAAGATGTCATCGCCTATCTCAACCTGCTTGACAATCAGCTCGATGTTACCAAGAAGTATGCGGAATCTGATCCTAAGTACTACGAGGAATGGGAAAAGGCCTACGACGCACGATCCGCACAGCTTAAGAAACTGGTTGATCGATATGACTTAACAGTCGATGACTGTTATCAAGATGAGTTTGACGAGCTAATTAAGAACGGTAGGACCGTAGAGGAGAAGACGCATAACGATGAGGTTATCAACGGTTTGCTCTCATCGGCGAATTTTGAGAAAAGTGATGATGGCTACGGTCTCTATACGTACACCGCAATCGTCGAAAATACCTCTGACATATCGTTCGAAAACGTTTATCTAAACGTTGCCCTTTACGATGCCGATGGTGTGAGGGCGGAAGAATGCTACGCAGATACATCTGCCTGGGCGCCTGGCGAGAAGGTGAAGTTTGAGGTAATGAGCGAGGTTGACGCCTCGAGGCTTGCGCCGACGGTGTCGGGTTACAGCGTCAAGGAATAGTTCGCGGGAATTGAAAAGAAAGCGCGGCCGTTTTCTTTGAACGGTCGTGCTTTGCATTGAGCCGTTGACGGAATGATTCGTGCCATCATGCTCGCGCTGGAAGATGATGGGAACGTCGGGGCAATAAAGGAAAGGTGAAACAGGATGGCAAAAACAAAATTTCTTACAACGATACCGCAAAAGGTTGCCTTTGGCGGGTTAGTCGTTGTTACGGTTCTAGCGGTTGCCTGGGGTATCTGGATGTCATTGACGCGTAATCCTACAACGATCAGCGATGATTCGATTCGCGAGGAGATCACGCCAGTCGTTAAGCTCGTGACGTACGAGTACAACTTCACCCAGCTGCTTTCAATTGATGAGGCGGGCAATCCGCTTGGGTGGGAAAACCCCTTTACGTCTAAGCGATATGTCGCAACGATTGACGGCAAAGCTGACATCGGGATCGATGCCGATAAGATGAAGGTTACAATCGTACGGGCTAATATGGCCGATAAGAATTCAGAGGTCAAGAGCGTAAAGGTTATACTGCCTCACTCGGAGATCACCTCGTTCTCGACAGACCCCAATACGCTTAAGAAATATGTTGAGGACAATGGCTTTCTTAACTGGAATCAAGTAAGCACGGATGATCTAAACACGTTATTGAAACAGGCAAAGAAAGAGCAGACCAAGAAGGTCAAGGAAAGCAATATGCTCCAAGAATCTGATGATAGAGCCTGCGCCCTTATCGAAAAACAGGTCAAAGCCTTATGCGGCGATGACGTCAATGTTGACGTTGCGTTTGAGTAGGGGTGAATAGCATGTTGGATAAACGGCAACAGATCGCTGGGGCCGGCTCGCTTCTGATCGGGCACTACACCACCTTTCTCGACACTACCTTCAACTCGGCATTTGGCGATGAATATACGGTTGATTTCGACTATCGGAAATAGGAGGTCACAATGGAGGATAAAGACGATCTGGCTGTTGTCGAAAGGGAGGAGCCGCCGCGACATAAGCAGAGTTTTGATATCCGTAAGGCCGCTGCCGGGTTGGTTGATGGCGCCGGAAGCGCGATGGCGGGCGCGGTTGCAACCGTACAGAAAGTTGCCGATGGTGCAATGCGTGCTGCAACTCCGCTGGTTGATGACGCCTTGGCAGCTATTGCTGATGCGGCCGATGGTGCGGCAGGTACTGCTGCGGATATCGGTGACGCGGTCAACGATTGGGCATACCAGCAGCAGCTTAATAGATACAGGCCGGTAACCAAGGAGACCTATCAGAGTCCTTCATTCCATTTGCCGAACATGATTCGAATTGTTGACGGAAATGAGCGCCGGGGCATCGACGCCTGTAGAGATGCTATTGGTTGGCTGGATACTGTTAAGGGCACGCAGATTTTCAATCTGTACCGCGAGGCAATCGGGGATAGCGAATTGTCTTTCTATCCTAAACCATCTCTTTACTCCACATATTACATAGATGCTTTTGATCGGTCTCGCTTTGTTGACCTTGACTCTTATTTTGCAACCATGCAACAAGACAAGATGGCCGAGTTGAGACGGATTGCGTTCATGCTTGGCGCGAAGCGCTGCAAGCTGGAGGTGACGGAGTACGAGGAAACTCGGCGAGGCCGCCAGGTTAAGGGAAATGCCAAGGCGGGAAAGAAGGGCTCGGTTCGAATCGACGGTTCCTTGAGCGATTCAACGAGAAGCGAGAAGAAAATTCTGTTTACACAGGAATTTGAGGGCGACATGGTTCCACAGCGCCCTGAGCTCCATTGGTATGCCCATGACTCAGATGTTCTCTTGTTAATTGAGACGAGATGTGGTGGAGAGGATAAAAACAAGGCGAAGAGCTATCGGGTCGAATTGAAAAGTGAAACGACCATGACCATGTCTGTATCACTTGCTATGGCTATCGACGAGGCATGCAGCAAACTGAACATAAGGGCGAATTCGAGCCTGACAAGCCAAGCTAAGCGAGAACTCCGGCAATCGTTTGTATTTGAAGTTGAATTCTGATGTGTGGGGACCATTTGCTGCGGGGTTCCTGTCCTTTACGGGGTGGAAGCATAGAAACCCATACGGTGCAACTCAGTAAAAGTTAGTAATATACTGGCATCTTTTCTAGTTAAAAGCGTTTAAAACCGGTTAATTCCATTTAAATCAGTAGGTGCAATATGTGACAAAGGGACAGTCCCTTTGTCACATTCCAGGAAAGCCTGTCTGGCGCAGGGCCTCGTAGAGGACGATGGCGGCGCTGTTGGAGAGGTTGAGTGCGCTGATGCGGTAGTCGTCCGGGTCGACGAAGTTGCCGCAGATATCCTGCCGAAGGATGGCCTCATGGCTGTCCTCGGTATGCCCTAGCGATTCCTCGTGGGCTTCCCAGGCCTCGGCGTTATCGAGCGAGTCACAATCGCGCAGCATGGGGATGCGCTCGCAGCGCGCGGGCGCTGCGGCGAGCAGCTCTTCGGGAATCCCCGAGCTCTCGCTGCCAAAGACCAAGTAGTCGCCATCGCGGTAGGTGCTTTGCGCATAGGTGCGGCGTGCCTTTTTGGTCAGCAGATGCAGGCGCTCGTCGGCGGGGGAGAGGCCGTTGCGCGCAAGGAAATCCTCCCAGCCGGCATAGGTCGTCACGTCCAAGTTTTGCCAGTAGCCCAGGCCGGCGCGACGCACTGTCTTGTCGTCGAGCGAAAACCCCAGCGGCTCCACCAGATGCAGGCGGGTACCGGTAACCACGCAAGTGCGGCCGATATTGCCCGTATTGGCCGGAATCTCGGGCGCATACAGCACAATGTTGAACATGAATCTCCTTGGCTCAGAACGAAAAACCACCACGAAGGGCACCTTCGTGGTGGTTTGGCGGTTACGTAGGCGGAAAAATACTCGCTTGGATAAACCTAGGCGCGGTGCCAGTCGGTCAGGCAGGCATCGAGGGAGGCGATGAGTGCGTCCTTGTCCATGTGACGGCCGATGATGCACAGGCTCGTCATGCGGTCGCCCATCTCGTCGTCCCAAATCTGCATGATTTCGGGGTTCTCGTCGATAATCTTCTGCTTCTCGCCCTCGGGCGCAGAATCGACAAACAGGCCGTTTTCCATCAGACGCATCTGGTGGCCGGCCTGCTCAAACATGTAGCACATGTCCGGATCGCCGGTCTGCCACAGCGGACCCTTGACGCGAATGACCTCGTCGGGCCACTCCTGCTCGACAAAATCGGTGAACTTCTGCAGGTCAAACGGCTTGCGGCGCGAGTACACAAAGGTCTCGATGTCGTACTCGAGCACCTCGGGGTCGTCGTGCTCCTCGGGATGCTCCATGGCCTCGATCCAGGCGGCGGAGTTGTAGGCGCGCATAAAGTCGAAGCGATCGGTGTCGAGCAGTTCCTCCATGGGAACCTCGCCGTTTTGGGCCTCGACAATCACGGCGTCCTTCTGCAGGCTGCGCACGATGGCCTTGAGCTCGGCAATCTGCTCAGGCGTGACGGTATCGGTCTTGTTGAGAATCAGCGTGGAGCAAAACTCGATCTGCTGAATGAGCAGGCTCTCGATGTCGTCCTCGTCGATATCCTCGGCCAGCAGGTCGCGGCCGCCATTGAACTCGTCGTACATGCGGGCGCAGTCGACCACGGCTACGATGTTGTCGAGCGCGAGCTTGGGCTCGCCGCCCACCTTGGCCTCATCGCAGAAGCTCGAGATGGTGTAGGCGATGGGGATAGGCTCGCAAATACCCGAGGCCTCGATGATGATGTAGTCGAACTTGCCCGAATCGGCGATGCCCTGCAGCTGGTTGGCCAGGTCGTCCGAAAGCGTGCAACAGATGCAGCCGTTGGTGAGCGGGATGAGGTCGTCGGTCTCGGAAAGGCCGCCGTCGGCGATGAGGCTGGCGTCGACGTTGATTTCGCCGATATCGTTGACGATCACGGCAGCACGGATGCCGCCGTCGTTGGCGAGGATGTGGTTGAGCAGCGTGGTCTTGCCGGCACCGAGGTAGCCGGTAAGCATGATGATCTTCACGGGTCTGTTGGGCATGTGCCCTCCTTTGTTAGACATGGCTTACAGTTGAATCTTATGCCAAACGCCTGCTCTTATACCCACGCGCCGACAAATAACACAGGCTACTCCCAGGCTCCCCACACATCGGGACAATAGCCGACGGTGGCCTTCTTGCCGTTGCGTACGATGGGCTCGGCCAGAACCTGCTGGTTCTCGAGCAGCTTATCGAAACGCTGGCTGGGGGTGAGGTGCTGGATGAGTGCGAGCGTCTCCTCGTCCTTGGCTTTGGGGTTGAGCAGCTTGTCGATGCCGCCAACCGCCTGCATCACGCTCGTGAGCTCGCCCTTGCTCATCTCCTTTTCCTTAAGGTCAATAAACTGCACCTTAATGCGGCGCTCCTTAAAATAACGCTGGGCCTTCTTGGTATCGAAGGACTTTTTGGTGCCGAAGATTTGCACGTTCATATTTATGTTCCGCCGTTCTACCGAATAAAGTTGGTTCGCTCGCGATCGGCCTCGGGGGCTTCGATGCCGGCGGCCTTTCCCGCCTCGATGCAACGCAGCAGCCAGGCCATGTTTTTACCGATGTTTCGCATGGTGGCAAGGCCCTCGGCGTCCTGGGCGGCCTCGCCCGGCATGGCACCGAAGACGTTGTTCCAGTAGGTGGATGCTACCACGGGCATCTGGTTGATGGTGAAGTACTTGTTGAGCACGTCGAAGGTGGTCGACGTGCCGCCGCGACGGGCAACGGCGACAGCGGCGCCCGGCTTGTGCGTAAAGGCCTTGCTGCCTGCATAGAATGCGCGGTCGAGTGCCGAGAGGATGCGTCCGCTGGGATGTGCGTAGTAGACGGGCGAGCCAAAGACAAAGCCGTCTGCCTGCTCGGCAGCGGCAATCAGCTCGTTGACCACATCGTCGTCAAAGGTGCAACGGCAATCGAGCTTGCCGCACTGGCCGCAACCAATGCAATCGCGAATGGGCTTGGCGCCCAGCTGAAACATCTCGGCCTCGATGCCTTCGGCGTTAAGCTGCTCGGCGACCTCGGCGAGTGCGCGGGCCGTGTTGCCGTTTGCCTTGGGGCTGCCATTGACCAAAAGAACCTTCATCACAAACTCCCTCTGCTGTCGGTGACTTCTGCAGAGGATTATCGCACGAGCGGGCAGATGGCGTGGGGCACGATGCCGGCCCCGAGGGCCCACGGCAGGCACGCTTACCAGGTACGAGCGGGATACGGTCCAGAGGATGTTGGAGTGCGGGGCCTCGTGCGAGCAGATTGTAAGGGGTCTGGGCGGGTCGCCCTCGATGGCGAGCTTTGAGGCCTTGGAAGGCGGGCTGCTGCGGCGGCTATGGTTTATACTAAGGCGGTTGCTATCGAGTAATTCATACTTGGTTTGATTCGATTGTGAATGCGTAACTAGGATGGAAAGCAAAGGAAACTCTATGGAAACAGAGGATGCTGTTTGCTTGATGACTTCGATTGCCTTGATTGTCCTTTCAATCCAATACCGAAGAGGAAGATGGCTCTGCTCAATTGCTGGATATGATGTCACAAAAAGGGAGAGCGAGATTGATATACGCCCTTACGCAAAGCTGATTTCTTCTGTGACGTTATGGATGGGGCTGCTGTTTTTCTTGTGGGCGGTAGAGGGCTGGGTACGCGATTGGAATACCAGCGTTTTTGAAGTTTTGGTTCTACTTCTGTTCAGCTTGGCCTCTTTGTCGTTCGTGCGGCTCGTTAGGTTTGTGTTTATGAGGCGATAGCCAGCGGAAGTGGCTGGACGACAAAATGGACCAATGCAGCCAATTGTCAATAGAATTTGATAGGCTTGGCTTAACAGATTTACTCGAAGGCATATCCGTGGCGGGGGATAGGTTCTATCTTGTTGAGCACTTATTTGCATCAGGCAAAGTAAACCAAGAGTATCGAAACGGTGCCCCCGGGCCCCGGGAGGGACTGAGGGGACGTTCGGCTAACTGCGGGTACGACCTATTTGCCCAATGTGTTCGGTTGAGATCGGAAATTAACCATCATGCGCCCCATAACGCTAGTCCAGCTTGGTGCCCGGTACCTGCGGCGCCTCTTTAATCAGCGCATTGAGTTCGTTCAAAATGGAAACGGGCTGTCGGTCGACGGCGTCCAGATGAAGCGTGGCCACGCGAAGGGGCGGCTGATATTCAAATGAGCCCAAGAGCACGGGCGATCCCAAGAACCGCTCGATTTCGTCTGCGACCGCGTCGGTCTCTTCGGGATCGAGCTCGTCAAAGAGCGCCACGAACATCGGCCCGGTCGAGCGGAACAGACGACCCTTGCCGCGCGAGCAATCCATGAGGCAGGCGGCGCTTTCTGCCAAAACGCGGTCGCCTGCATCAAAGCCAAAGCGGGCATTGACCTTGGCGATGTCGTCGATTTTAATGGCGACCAAGCCCGCGTTTCGTGCCACGCGACGCATCTCGCCAATGGCGTTGACCAGGGCGTGGATATCGCCCAGGCCGGTCACGGAATCGGTCGTATCTGCCAAGCTTCGGTTGGTAACAATGCCCACATACATGTTGGGCTCGGTATCGGTGCCGTCCAGGCGGTAGCCCGTGCAGTCGCAAAGCGCGTATTTTCCGGCGGTATTCATGACGCGATACTGCATGCAGTGGAAGTGCCACGTGCCGTTTACCACCATATCGAGCTCGGCGCGTACGTTGTCGCGGTCCTCGGGGTGAACACGGGCAAGCCATATATCGAGCGAGTTGTAGGGATGCTGGGAGGGTAGGTCAAAATCGCGCACGGCATTAACCGACCATTGCGATTCGCCGGTGTCGAGGTTAATGATGAACGGATAGCGCGTCTCGGAGCTCATGGAGATCGCTTGGAACACTCGGTCGTTGCAGGGGGGGGGGTTGTTCGGTGACCGGGCGTTGCGGCGCATCGCCTTCTTCCGGTTGTTGCACACGGTACATGAGCTTGTAGCGATACATTTTGCGGTCGGCGTCCTTTGTCATCTGGCGACGCGTATCGCCTGCAAGCGGGTCGACGCGCGAGCAGCCAAAACTAAAGCTGGCGATCATGGGCGCCTTGCCGTCCGATGTTGCCTCGATAAGATTGGCACGCGTCCGCTCCAGGCGCTGCTCGAGCTCGGCTTCGTCTGTCGTGGGGGATATAAGTACAAATTCGTCTCCACCGATACGGAACAGCAACTCATCGGGCTCCATTGTCTCGGTGAGTGCACGGCAGATGTTCAGGATGTAGCGATTACCCTCGGTGTGGCCAAACTTATCGTTGCAATGCTTAAGGCGGTCGATATCGATATAGGCGCAGGTGAAGGGGGTGCCTTTGCGCCAGAGCTGATCGACGTGGCGGTCGAGTCCGCCACGGTTGCCAAGATTGGTGAGCGAGTCGATATAGGCGCCGCGCTCAAGCAGCTCGCGTTCTTGCTGCAGGATGGCAAATGTCTTCTGTAGCTGCTCGCCGATGGCGCACAGCTCCGGGGGCAGCGCGGCAACATCGAGCTCGGTGGTTGAGGCCCCGTTCGCAAGCCGCTGAAGATGAGCGATGATTGATTGCTCGCCCAGGCGATACGACTCGTTCATGATGGATGACCTCCTTGAATGGAACAATGGTTTGTATCTTACTCCCAATTCGGTTTAGATTGGGGTATTAGTTAGCTCATGGGAACAAACGCTCCCTCGACGGTGGCGTTTGCGCACGAGCGTATTAGTTGTTGTCGCCACCATCGAGTAACGCCTCAAAATCCTTTGCCGGCATGGGGCGGTAGTAGAGAAAGCCCTGAGCGTAGCGGGCACCCATTTGGAGCAGCATGTTCGCCTGCTCGTTTGTCTCGACGCCTTCGATTACAACGGGCAGATGGAGCGATTGCGCCATCTCGAGCATTGATGAAACGATTTGCGCGCTACGGCTTTGATCGCGGTCGGTGGGCACAAACGTGCGATCAAGCTTGATGACGTCGACGTTGACGTTCTTGAGCATCGCGAGCGTGGACTGGCCGGTGCCAAAATCGTCCATATAGGTCGAGAAGCCGCGGGTGTGCAGGTCGGCCGTTAGTTTATTCACGGCCTCGGACTCTCCCGTATAAGCTGTCTCGGTGATCTCGATGCGCATGAGCTCGGGCGGCAGGTTGTATTGGGCGGCGAGCGCCCCCATATGCTCGGCAACGTCGCAGGCAAGGATATCCACGCGCGACACATTAAGCGAGATCGGAACCACGCGAAGCCCCCGATTGATGCGCTCGCGCAGCCACAAGGCAACGCCCTGCCAAACGTATTTGTCGAGCGTCACCACAAAACCGCTTTCCTCGAGAGTGGGGATAAAGGTGGCGGGCGAAATGAGGGAGCCATCCTTGTCGATCCAGCGCGTGAGCGCTTCGGCGCCAATGATCTCGCCGGTTTCCATGTCGACCTGGGGCTGCAGGTAGTAGGTAATACGGCCGTTGGAGAGCGCGTACTGGAATTCGGTCAGCGTGCGGTGGAACGCGATTTCGCGCTCGTACTCCTCGGGGCGGAAAATGGCAATGCGCTCCTTAAAGTCGTTTTTTGCGCGCCGATTGGTAAACATGGCCTTGGCCTGCGCATCGATGGTGATTTTCTCGTTGGAGTCGATGGGGTAGACACCCATGGACGGCCAGAATCCCACGCCGTCATCATACTTGGCCACGGCCTGGCGAACGCGGCTATAGATCTGATGGACGGTGTCGTGTTCAAAGGGGATGAGTATGCAAAAGTCGTCTTGGCCCCAGTACCCTGCGACGCCCATGTTGGCATTCTCGATGTCCTTGAGGACCGTGCCCACATCGGCGAGCATGCGGTCGCCCTCGGCCTGTCCGTGCCATTCGTTGAACAGTCGCATGTGTCCCATATCGACGGTGGCGATACACCAAGCGCCGTTGCGCCTTGTCTCGAGAAATTCGTTGGCGCGGCGCATAAACACGCTGGGTCGATAGAGACCCGTGAGCGGATCGATGCGTTCGGCGATGGCGCTTTTGCGCTCCACCTCGGGTATGGGGAGGCTGTCGTTGGGAACAAGCCCGCCGGCCGTGCGAATGCGACGGTCGAGTTCGCCTAAAACGGCGGCCGTTTGATTGGTCAGGTGCTCGTAAAAGGCCGGAACGACAAGACAGACGGGGGTAATGGTGTCGTCCGCGATTCGAACGGGAGCGAAAACGGCCTCTTTGAGATGTTGGATCAGTTGCTCGAATGCTTCGTGATCCAAATTGTTGCTAAGCACGACGAACTGGGCGTTGCGTGAGCGGAAGACGCGACTCCTGCCGCGAGTAATCGACAGCATGCGGCCTGCGTATTCGGCGAGCATGTTGTCGACGGCCTCGGCCCCGTAGAGCTCGTTGAGCTTTGCCGTGCCGCGAACGCGCACTGCTATAAGCCCCGTCTTGCAACGGTCGCGACGGCAGGCATCGATAGCGTTGATCAGCGTGCGCTGCGTTCCGAGGCCCGTGGCGGCGTCGACGGTCTCGGCAAGCGAGTGGTTGACGAGCTCGCCGACATAGAGCGAGGGGACATTTCCGTCGCCGTCGATACGAAACCCGCGAGCACGGCCGAGGATGTAGTCGCCGGCGGCATTGCGCACACGGTACTGCATGACGTGGCGATGTTTGGAGCCGTCATAGATTTGGTCGATGTCGTTGGTATAGGCCTCAAGGTCATCGGGATGGACACGCGTTTTCCAGTAATCGTGGCAGTTGTCTATATGCTCCGAAGGAAGACCAAGATCGCGCAAGGCGCCTTGTGACCAAAGGGTTCGATGTTTGTCCAAGTTCTCGATAAAGAAATATCGGCCTTCGTTGAGCATCGAAAGGGCGTCGAAAATGCGATCGCTTATTTCGAAGTCGTCGGTGTGGGCTTGTGCGATATTGCGTCGATCAAGGTGCACGGCATGACGTAGCTTGTAGTCGTACATGCGATGGTCGGCATCGTTCGTCAAGCGATTGGGGGCTTCGCCCAGGGCGGGGTCGGCGTGTGCCACTCCGTAGCTAAACGAGTGAGGCATCTTGGAAGCGTTGTTTTCGAGCAGTACCGTTCGGCAGTGTTCCAGACGTTCGGCAAGGTCGTCCTCGGTCGCAATCGTAGATAGGATGGCGAACTCGTCGCCCCCCAGACGAAATGCCGCCTCGTCCACCTTCATATACAGTTTGAGATAGAGGCTCACCTGCAAGATATAGCGGTTGCCCTCGTCATGTCCAAAGATGTCGTTGCAGTGCTTAAGGTTATCGATGTCGATAAACGCCATGGTCACGGGCAGTTCCTGCTCCCAGAGTTCCTCTAAGGAACGGGTAAAGCCGCCGCGGTTGCCAAGTCCGGTGAGCTCGTCGGTAAAGGCGGTCCTGATCAGATCGTCCTGACGCTCCAGAAGGTCACGGATGGTCTTTTCGAGCGTTTCGGTATTATTGCTGGCGTTATCCATACTGTAAGCGGCTTTCTGAGGTCGGGGCGGATTGCGTCGGGCGAGCTCGTTGTGCACATGCGTTGCTGCTCAACGCCTTGCGTGTTTCCAAGCCCCCGCCTTGCTGCGTCGTTGGGTTTATTTGTCGGTTCGTGCTCTCGGCTGATAACTACTGAGTAGTATAAACAAGTGTATGGAATTATGTAGGGGTGCCCATGTTGCGGGCGGCCATTATTCGCCAAACGGTAACGCGACGATGTTCGATGAAAATGCGACTGAGACGATATTTGTTGATGGGTATACTTGTTCCGTTTTAAAACGCAGGAACGGAGATGGTCGCATGGCACAGTCAAATATGACGCGCACGGTGGGGCTGGCGCTCGAGGGAGGCGGCTACCGCGGTATGTATACGGCGGGCGTGCTCGACGCTTGGATGGAGCACGGTTTGACCTGCGACCATATGGTGGGCGTCTCGGCGGGCGCGGCATTTGGCTACAACTTTAAATCGCGCCAGATCGGCCGCGCCATTCGCTATAACAAGGCCTATTGCGCCGACAAACGCTATGCGAGCGTGACCAGCTGGCTGCGAACCGGCGATATGTTCAATGCCGATTTTGCCTATCACGAGGTGCCCATCGAGCGCGATCCCATCGACCTGGAGGCGTATCGCGCCTGCCCCATGCGGTTTACGTGCGTGTGTACCGATATCGAGACGGGCAAGGCCGTCTACCACGACCTGCCCTATGGCGACGAGCGGGATATCGAGTGGATCCGGGCATCGTCGGCGATTCCCGTGGCGACGCGTCCCGTTGCTATTGACGGGCATAAGTATCTGGATGGTGGCGTGGCCGATTCTATTCCCAGTGCATGGCTGTTTGCGCAGGGGTATGACCGCAATATCGTGGTGCTCACGCAGCCGGCGGGCTTTGTGAAGCAGCCCAACAGCGTGATGCCCATGCTGCGTCGCGTGTTCCGTCACTATCCGGAGTTTGTTGCGGCGCTTGAGCACCGGCACGAGGTATATAACGCCACGCTCGACGACCTGGCGCGTCGCGAGGCCGCTGGCGAGATCTTTGTGGTGCGGCCGAGCGAATCGGTGAAGGTGCCGTCGCTGTGCCGCGAGCCCGAGGAACTCGAACGCATCTATCAGATCGGCCGTCGCGATGCGGAGGCGACGCTGCCCGCGCTGGAAGCGTATCTGGCGGGGTAAGGGCTGCTACGGAAAGCGCATCCCGGAATATGCGCTCAGACTGGGATGCGGTTTCCGCGAGGGGGCGGTCGCGGAAACCGCATCCCAAAATTTGCGCTTGGAATGGGATGCGTTTTCCGCTGGCCCTCTATATGGAAAGCGCATCCCAGAATGGACGTCCAAACTGGGATGCGCTTTCCGCTGTCGAAGGTATGAGGCTGCGGAGCAGCTGCTCGGCATAGGCCTATGCCTGCTGCCAGGTGTCGACGAGTTCCTTGGCAGCGGCGTAGGGATCATCGGCGCTGCAGACGGCGCTCACCACAAAGAAGCCGTCGACGCCGGTGGCCTTAAGCTGCGGCAGGTCGGCCGTCTTGACGCCGCCGCCCACCACGATGGGCACGGGGCTTGCCGCGTGGAGTGCGGCCAGGTCCTCAAAGCTTTTGGTGATGATAGAGCCATCGGCCGCGCGTCCGCAGTCGCGCTTGGTCTCGGTCTCGTGGAGCGGGCCGATGCCAAGGTAGTCGACCAAACTCATGTCGGCGGTCTTGACGTACTCGAGCATCTCCTCGCAACGGGCCGAAAGGCCCACGATGGCATCGGGGCCCAAAAGTTTGCGGCAGACCTCGACGGGAATATCGCTCTGGCCCACGTGCACGCCGTCGACAGCAATGCCCTGCTCGCGCGCGGCGAGTACGCAGTCCAGGCGGTCGTCGATCAGCAAAGCGACCTGACCGGTCTTGCCAGCCTGTGCGATTGCCTGCGCGGCGCCGCCGGTCAGCGCGATGATCTCGCGGGCGCTTGCCACCTTGGAGCGCACCTGGATGCAGGTAAAGCCGGCATCGAGTGCCTGGGCCACCACATCGCCCACGGGGCGCCCGAGGGTGTTTTCGGGGCCGAGTACCAGATAGGCCGAGATATCAAGGTTGTCGCGGATGCTCATCGTGCTTCCTCCTGCTTTTTGATCTGTGCTTCCATGCGCTCGAGTTTGCCGGTCATGGTGTCGGTAAATCCGGGTCGAATATCGGCTTTGAGCACGACTTCGGTGCGGATGCCCTTGCTCGCCAACACAAAGGTCGCGTCGCGCACGACCTGCATGACCTCGTCCCAGTCGCCCTCGATCTCGGTGAACATCGAGGTGGTGCGGTTGGGAAGGCCGCTCTCGCGAATGACACGCACGACCTCGGCGACCTCGGCGGACAGCTCATCGCCGGTACCGCATGGGGCGATGGCCACGGCGACGAGTGTGTTCATGCCGGCATCGGTTGCGGGCTCGGACATGGCTTATGCCTCCTCGAGCTCGAGTCGGTTATCGGCAATGTCCTGGGCGGTCGCGCGGTAGAGCTCGTCGATAAAGGCGACCTTAAAGCTTGCCGGGGCATCGGCGACGGCGGCGGCACGCGTGCCGGCAACGTTGTAGACGGCGGTGCCGCAGACGGCTGCCGTAAACGGGTCGGCGGCGCAGGCGTACACGGCCAGCACGCCGCCCTGCGAGCAGCCGCAGCCGGTGATCTTGGACATGAGCGGGCTGCCGCCGTGGGACTTGGCCACGGTCGTGCCGTCGGTAATCAGGTCGACTTCGCCCGAGACCACTACGGCGCCGCCGGTGTAGCGGGCGAGCGCCACGGCGGCATCGCGGGCGGCGTCGACCGTGTCGGTGGTGTCGACGCCGCGCACGCGGCTCAGATCGGCTGCCTCGCCCGCAAGACCCCACAGGCCGGCGAGCGCGATGATCTCGGAGGCGTTGCCGCGCACGATGGCTGGCTTGTACTGCTTGAGTTCGTTTACCAGCTGGGTGCGCAGGCTACCGATGCCCAGGCCAACCGGATCGAGCACCCAGGGCTTGTCGGCGTCGTGTGCCGCCTTGGCCGCGCGGGGAATCGTCTGCTCGTAGATGGGAAAGAGCGTGCCCATATTGAGATAGATGGCGCCGCCGCCGGCAACGAGTGCCTCGCCCTCGTCGGGCAGATAGACCATGGCGGCCGATCCGCCCACGGCGAGCTGTGCGTTGGCGACAAAGTCGATCGTCACCGTGTTGGTGATGGAGCCGGCCATCGGATTGGTGGCTCGAATCTCCTCTACGGCCTTGACCATATGTTGCTTAAGCTGTTCCGAATCAATCACTGCACATGCCTCCTTGGCATAGAAAAGGGGCGCTGTGCATAGACAGCGCCCCTGTAAAGGCGGCATGCTCCCTACGCCAGCATTAACTGACAGGTTCAAAGGATTGGGCCCTATGCCCTCTCAGCCTTGTGGTTTGCACCGCCGGCACTCCCGCATCGAATCTGTTGTTCCCTATACTAGCGCACCTGCCAATATGGGACAGGTTTATTTTGGCAGGTGGCAACAGGGGCGCTGCATTTTCCCAGATAAAACCTGCCAAAATGAACCTGTCCCTTATTGGCAGGTCGTTACAATGGTTACGGTGAAAATGACGGGGGACTCTATGATCAAACTTGTGCTGACCGATATGGACGATACGCTGATTCCGGCTGGGCATGACGGAGCCAGCGACTACGCCATTGAGGGCATTCATGCCATGCAGGCGGCGGGTCTGCACTTTGGCCCGGTTTCGGGTCGTCAGCCGTCCGCGATGGGTTGGATGTTCAAAAATTGTTCCGAGTGTTTTTCGACCGGTGCGTTCTGTAACGGCCAGGTGATGTTTGTCGACGGCGAGGTGGTAGCCTCGCATGCGACCGACAACGCCGCCCTTATGCGCTTGGCTGACTACTTGGAGCAAGAGACCGACGATACGTATCTGAAGGTCTACGGCCTGGGTGATGACTTTTGGGGCAACGATGCCTATTGTGTGACGAGTGACCCCGAGCGCGTGCGCCGCGCCATGGAGTCGGGCGGCAACGCATGGCTCAAGGGCGAAGAGGCCCCGTGCCGTCCTGTCGTCGATGACGCGTCGGTGTTCAAGGCGAATATCTGGAGTGCTCGTTCGCGTGAGGAGCTCGCGGAGCTACGCGAGCGCGTTGCCGCTGAGGTGCCGGAACTCTCGCTCGTGTTTCCCAACAATCGTGTGCGCCTGTTCGACATTCTTCCAGCAGGTTGGGACAAGGGTTGCGCTGCGCTGGAGCTGGCGCGCGCTTTGGACCTGACGTCCGACGAGGTGGCCGTATTTGGCGATTCCGATAACGACCTGCCCATGATCGGTGCCGTCCCCAACTCCGTTGCAGTCGCCAATGCCAACGAGGCCGTCACGGCTGCCGCGCGCTGGCATATCGGCGCTGCGGCAGACGATGCGGTTGCCGGGGCTCTGCATCAGATTGCCGCCTGCGCCGCGACGGGGGAGATGCCGTCGTTTATGCGTCAGGCAGATGCGGCGGGTTCGGGTTTCGCGGACGTCTAGGGAGGCCATCATGAAGCTTCAACAGCTCAGGTATGTCGTCAAAGTTGCCGAATGCGGCAGCATCACCGAGGCCTCGCGCCGGCTCTTTGTGTCGCAGCCTTCGATTACCGCGTCGATCCGCGATCTCGAAAACGAGATGGGTGTGCACATCTTTGAGCGCACCAACAAGGGTGTCATTGTGTCCGAGGAGGGCGAGACCTTCTTGGGCTACGCGCGCCAGGTGCTCGATCAGGCGGATCTGCTCGAAGGCAAGTACAAGGGCGCGTCCGAGCAGGTGCCGCACTTTAGTGTGAGCTGCCAGCATTATTCCTTTGCCGTCAACGCGTTTGTCGATGTGATCCGTGAGTTCGATGCCGCGCGCTATGACTTTACCCTACGCGAGGAGCAGACCCACGAGATTATCGAGGATGTCGCGCACATGAAAAGCGAGCTGGGCATCCTGTATCTGTCCGAGCACAACCGCGAGGTTATCGAGCGCATGCTGGCGGCCAACGAGCTCGTGTTCGAAGGGCTCTTCTGTGCCACGCCGCATATCTTCGTCTGTGCCGACCATCCGCTGGCGGACCGCTCCAGCGTGACGCTCGAGGATCTGGAAGACTACCCGTTCCTGTCCTACGAGCAGGGCAGCTACAACTCGTTTTACTATTCCGAGGAGCTGACCTCGACGTTTGAGCGTCGCAAGAATATCCGCGTGCGCGACCGTGCGACGTTGTTCAATTTGGCCATGGGCCTCAACGGCTACACGGTGTGCTCGGGCGTGATTAGCCACGAACTCAACGGCCCCGGCATTATCTCGATTCCGCTCGATGTGGATGAGTACATGGAGATCGGCATCATCACGCGCAAGAACACGACGCTTACGCGCTACGGTCAAGCCTATATCGACGCGATCCGTCAGCATATCTAGACTGCTGCGTCCTGTACAGGTCAAATCTCTTCATGGCAGTCCCAACTGATATAGGAAGCATCTATATCAAACTGTTATAAACGTATATTTTACGATGGCTATATGAGCGCTCATACTCTGTCCCAGTAAAGCAACCAATGCAAAGGGAGATATCTATGAGCACTTCGATTCAACCGAACGCGCCGTTTCGTGCCGATATCGTCGGCAGTTTTCTTCGTCCGCAGGCCGTAAAGGATGCCCGCGCTGCCTATGCGGCAGGCACGCTTGATGCCGAGGGGCTTAAGGCCGTCGAGGATGAGGCTATTCGCGACCTGGTGGACAAGCAAAAGGCCGCTGGCCTGCAGGTGATTACCGATGGCGAGTTTCGTCGCAGTTACTGGCACCTCGACTTTATGTGGGGGCTCAACGGCATTGAACGCCGCACCTCGCGTACGGGCTATATGTTCCGCGACGAGGAGACCACGGCTGACACCGCCGTGGTGACCGGCCCCATTGGCGGCAAGAATCATCCGTTCGTCGAGCATTTTAAGTTCGTCAAGGCGCTTGAGGGGGAGGGCCAGGTCGCGCGTCAGACCATTCCGGCGCCGATCCAGACGTTCTCGGAGGTTACGCTCGACCGCTGCGATGGCCAGCAGGAGAGTCTGCACGCCGTCTACAAGACCGACGAAGAACTCGTCGATGCCATTGCCGCAGCATACCGCACCGTGATTGCTGACCTGTATGCCGCGGGCTGCCGCAACATCCAGTTTGATGACTGCACCTGGGGCATCTACTGCGATACCGATTTTGTTGCCAAAACCGGCATGAGCCCGGTCGACCTGCAAAAGGTAAGCGAGCTGGGCGTGGCGCTCAACAATGCCGCCATCGAGGGCAAGCCCGACGATCTGGTTATCAACACGCATGTATGCCGCGGCAACTACCACTCCACCTACGCTTTTGAGGGCGGCTACGACCCCATCGCGCCGTACCTGTTTGCGCATGAGGACGTTGACGCGTTCTATCTGGAGTTCGACACGCCCCGCGCCGGTGGTTTTGAGCCGCTCAAGTACGTTGCTCCCGGCAAGAAGGTCGTGCTGGGCTTGGTGACCACCAAGGCGGCAGAGCTCGAGAACGAGGATGCTATCGTCGAGCGCATCCGCGAGGCGGCAAAGTACGTGCCGCTCGAGAACCTGTATCTGTCTCCGCAGTGTGGCTTTGCCAGCTGCGAGATTGGCAATAAGCTGACCGAGGACGAGCAGTGGGCAAAGATTGCGCTGGTCAGGCGTATTGCCGAGCGCGTTTGGAAATAGCGCTAGCGTTTGCAGGTGGCGGCGCGTGCGAGGTACTGCATATCGCGTACAATGGTTCGGATCGTATCGTTCGGGCAGGTTATCCGATATGCCTGATCGCCCTTCCATTCGAAAGGACTTCCATGTCCCAGTCTTCGACGCCCGCCGTCACCGATGCCATCTACGATGCATCGTCGCTCGGCCGCCCGCGCATGTTTGTGTTGGGTTTGCAACACATGTTTGCGATGTTCGGAGCCACGGTGCTCGTGCCCGTGCTCACCGGCCTTTCCGTTTCGGCGACGCTTCTGTTCGCCGGCATCGGCACGCTGCTGTTTCATTTTCTATCGCGCGGTAAGGTGCCCGCGTTCCTGGGCTCCTCGTTTGCCTTTATCGCGGGTTATGCCGCCATTGCGCCCAACGGCGAGGCTGAGCTTTTGCCCTACGCTTGCCTGGGCGTAGCTTGTGCCGGATTGCTCTATCCGGTGCTTGCGGCCCTGTTCCGCGCCTTTGGCGCCAAGCGTGTCATGCGTTTCTTCCCGCCGGTGGTGACTGGCCCCATCGTCATTTCCATCGGCTTGATCCTGGCAAGCTCTGCCATTGCTAACTGCCAGACCAGCTGGTTTGTTGCTGCTATTGCCGTTGCCGTGATCATCATCTGCAACATTTGGGGCCGCGGCATGGTCAAGATCGTGCCGATTCTGCTGGGCGTTGTGGTGAGCTATGCCGTTGCGGCCGCGCTGGGCGAGGTCGACTTCTCTGGCGTCGCAGCCGCCCCCTGGGTTGGCTTGCCCGTCGTGTGGGACAACACCGTGTTTGCGCTCTTTGGACCGCAGTTCGATAGCAGTCTTGCCACGACGGCCATTATCACCATCATGCCACTGGCCTTTGCGACCATGATCGAGCATATCGGTGATATCTCGGCTATCGGCTCCACCTGCGAGCGTAACTACATCGCCGATCCTGGCCTGCATCGCACGCTGCTTGGCGACGGCCTGGCGACCATTCTCGCATCGCTCTTTGGCGCTCCGGCTAACACCACCTATGGCGAGAACACCGGCGTGCTTGCCTTGACGCGTGTGTTCGACCCGCGTGTGATTCGCATTGCCGCCTGCTGCGCCATCGTGCTTTCGTTCTGCCCCAAGTTTGCTGCGGTGATTGCCGCCATGCCAGCATGCGTTATCGGCGGTGTGTCGCTCGTGCTCTACGGCATGATCAGCGCCGTTGGTGTACGTAACCTCATCGAGAACCAGGTTGATTTCCAGAACAACCGCAACGTGCTGGTGGCGGCTCTGGTGCTCGTGCTTTCGCTCGGCATTGCCTACAGTACCGCCGGTGCCATCGTGCTGGAGCTGGGCGGCGTGACGATTTCGCTTTCGGGCCTTGCCGTGGGCTCGCTGGTGGGCATTGTGCTCAACGCCATCCTGCCCGGTAACGACTTTGAGTTCGATACTTCCGAGCTTGAGGAGACTGCTGAATAGCAGCTGCGTTCAGCCAAATTAAAAATGGCGTCCATGCGTATGTACGCGTGGATGCCATTTTTAATGCGTCAGTATCCAGTGGATGCCGCGTGCCATGCGCAGGTCAGTTTGGGTAAAGTGATTGCCGGGGTTGAGCTCCAGCGTTGTTGGAATGTCACGCTCGATAAACAGCTCTTCCATCGCGCGCGTATCGTCGAGTACGTGCCGCATCATGCGGTTGGGCGTCTTGGTTTCCTTTTTGCCGAGTGACAGATAGACGGCGTCGGGCGTAGCTGTCATCGTGCGCTCGCGCGCGTAGTCGATAAAGCCGGGGAACCACAGCGACCCCGATGCACTCGCCGCGCGCTCAAAGACATCTGTTTGCCAAAGTGCCCACAGTGCAAAAAGACCCGCCAACGAGTAGCCGGCAACGCCGCGCCAGGTGGGCGGTTGCGGGAGCGATGATTCGGCCTCTGGGATTATCTGCTTCAACAACTCGTCAAGAAAACCAGCGGCCTGTCCACCAAAGGGCTCGGCATCGCGCACGGTACCGTCGCATACCCAGGGGCTCAGCTCGCGATTCCAGTTGAGGCTGCCAATGCCGACAAGCGTGAAGGGCGGGCAGTTGAGCTCTCGGCAGCGTTCATAAACCTCCGTGCCGTCGCCCATGACCACGGGAAGATAGATGACTGGTGCGCTTTCGGCATGCTGTGCATGAACGGTTATCTGCTTTTGATGCGCTTCCATGACGGGCTTCTCTCGGCGTTGTGATATCGACGGCCCCCATTGTCGCACGCCGGCTCATGCAGGTTGGGCTAGACCAAAGACAATCTCGTGCATACCCTGCGGACGCATATGGAAAACGCCACCGCCGGAGGGGAGCTCGGCGGTGGCGTTGTTAAACGGTGCTGGGACTCGGGGCCTTCGCGGGAGCTGCCATGTGCGCAGAGGCGTCTAAGAGCGCTTGCGGCTCGCCATGGTGCCTGCGGCGATAGCGGCTGTTCCCGCAAGGACGGTTGCCACGATGGCCGCACCCGAGGTGTCGCCGGTTGCCGCGAGCACGCCGGTAGTCTTGGCTTTCGTGATTGAAGCCGCAACGGCCTTGGTCGGCTTTGAGCACTCAGGCTTGGGGTTCTGCTTGGACTCCGCGGGCTTGCTTTCTGCGGGCTTGGTCTCGTCGGGCTTGGGGTCTTCCGGCTTGGCTACCTCGGGAGGTGCGATGACCATGCTCTTGGCGACAGCTTCGTTATAGGGGGAGTCGATCACAGCGTCGCCCGTGCCGATGGCTTGGCCTGCCTCGTAGATGCCGTCACGGAGCTTGCGATAGTCAATGACCTTGCCGCCTTCGGGCGTCTGGATGGCGGCGTTCTCAATCTTGATGGTGCCGATTGTCTTGCCGTCAGCGCTCATGGCACGGGCAAAGATTGCCGCTGTATCTCCTTCGGCCGTTACCTTGCTGCGGATGATCGAGATGACTGCGGGTGTGACGCCCTCGCTGGTCTGGGCGATGATGCCGATGTTCTCGCCTTGGGGCTCGGGGCTCGTCTCACCATCTTGGTTTTCGCTGTAGGGGATGGGGCCGTCGCCGTTCTCGACATAGCGGGCTATGGCCTTGACAACGGAGTCGCTGATGTAGATGTGGCCACCCTCCTCGTTGGGTCGATCGTTTCTGGTGGAGAATGCAGCCGAAACCTCGCCTTCCGCAAGCGCGTCCACGGTGGAGCCGTTCTTGACGACGATGTCGTCCTGGTAGGTGAAGAGGGCGATGGCGCCACCGTATCTGCCTTTACCTGCACGGACCGTCACGTTTGCATGATCGAGTGTGATGCCCTTGTGGGCATAGACGCCATATTCAACACCGTTTGCGTTGAGGGAGGCGTTTGTGGCTGCGAGGCTGCCCTTGGCCTCGACGGCGGCGTCTTTCTCGGAGCTCGCCTTGACCTGGCTGCCGTCCGAGATATTGATGTTGCCGCCGCTCCAAATGGCTTCACCATCGGCTGAGCTTGCCTCGACTGTGCCGCCACCCTTGATGGTGAGGTTCTTGTCGGTTCCGATACCCTTGTCCTTGGTAGCCCTGGCGGTGACGGCCCCGCTGTCGTCAATCGTGATATTGCCGTTTGCCCTGATGCCATCCGATACGCCCGTGGCGTTGACGTTGCCCGAACCTTTGATAGCGAGATCGCCCTCGGCGTCGATGGCATCAAACCCAGCGCTCGTGGCGTTGACGGATCCGGCTCCGTCGATGTTGATATTACCCGTGGAGAGGATAGCGTCCTCAGTAGATGTCACGCTGAGCGTGCTGCCCGCGTCGCCTTGGATATTGAGCTCGGCGTTCTCATTCTTGCCATGAGAAGCCTTGATGCCTTCGATCCAGTCGGCAGTGACGATGTTGTTTCCCGAGTAATTCACGTTGAGCTTGCCTGCGGCCTGGATCTCGCCGCCGTTATAGTTGTTGAGCTTCAAGTCGTCGGCGCCGTCCCACGACCAGGTGCCGGTCTCGTCGCCCGCCGCAGTGCCGGCGTTGTATTTGGTTTCGCCGACCTTGACCCATTCCGCCGCGAGCGAGACGCTCGGCATGAGCAGCGAGCTCACCGTGAGCGCGCACA
>URKC01000002.1:0-48781 GCA_900548295.1 uncultured Collinsella sp. | reverse complement strand
GCCGCGCGGCAAGGAGATATATTGCCAGACCGGAGGGGCGCCGGGGGCGGGAATCCCGTACTCCATATTTTGTTCACAAATGAATAGGTCCCTCAGTCACGTCACTGAGGTTATAACTGAAGCATCAGCTTCTGATATTGGCGGTGACCAGCTGGTTTATAGATGTTGAGGCATCGGTCATCTCTGGAGCGCCACTTTACTCCAAAAGCATCGGTTATTTGTTTCCCGTCGGTAAAAGGCAGGTTTTGTTCGCCAAGCGTTCTTATATATAGAGAAGTTCGGGTTCGAACCCGTGGCGCGGCAACAAAAAAGCGACCAGCCGGAGCCGATCGCTTTCTATTCTATGCTGGAGCATCCAGAGGGGTGCTTCCGAACTCATTTTCTCGCTGCCATTCATGCTTTCGAAGCATCTTTCTACAGCCCTCGTTGTCTATCCTCGTATCTCACAGGTCTTCCGGAAATTCACAAGCAGTCTTAGGGTCAATTTAGTTCTGCTTTCAGAGACTTGTTTGAGAGTTTTTAAAGACAGTTCAAAACAATAAGTGAGACACCATAAAGCAGAGCAAGATGAGCCGGATAGAAAATGTAGAAGAAATATTTGAGCTTCAGCCCTCGCTTGCCATTATAAAGATTGATAAGCAGCAACGAAACGACCGCGGCAGCAACATCAGGATTAAATATATTAGCTGTAGCAAACTCAAATCCGCCGCCAACTATATGGCATGACGAAAGGAGCACTGCGCATACTGCAGCAAAGAACATCTTGGCCTTGCTGTCGTGGAATAAATAGAATGCAGCCACAAGCAGAATGCCATACACACCGCCATCTAGTTTAGTGTATTCAGCTGCCAGTGCTGTCAAAACAATCAGAGCAGTTTCTGCGATGTACCTCTTCCATTTTGAAAGGCTTTGTATCTTTTCCAGAATTATCAAGAAGACCAAGCAAAGCAGGAGCTCACACATAACATTTTGTTGCCGAAGGTCAAATAGTTGCCCGGTTTGAACGAAATCGTATATGGGCTCCGCAATGATTGCGAAGACAAGCATATTTCGCAGGTACCTCTTTATGTCATGAGTATGCAAAAATCCCTCAACTATCAAAAAGCAAAATAAGGGAAATGCAATTCTGCCAAGAACATGAAGCACATCCGAAGCCTCGCTTAGAATCGCCCACTGTTCGTCTGATATCTGATTGTACGATGCGTGAGTCATGATTCCATTGGTCAGGACGATCCTGCTTACATGATCGAGAACCATCGAAATGGCCGCTATTATCTTTAATGTGCTGCCGCTAATTCCGTATCTATCTGTTTTCATTTCGTTTTCCTTTCTTTGGGTGGGCCGTCAGAGGTTCGGCCTGCTCTGCAGACGGCCGCTGCGGCGCTTCGCGCCTTGCGCGCTGCGCTGGCAAACGCTCACGCGTTTACTCAGCTCCGCGCCCTTTCGGGTTCGAACCCATGTCGCGGCAACAAAAAAGCGGCCGGCATCCGCCAGTCGCTTTTCTATTCTATGGTGGGCCGTCAGGGGTTCGAACCCTGGACCTTGGGATTAAAAGTCCCCTGCTCTGCCAGCTGAGCTAACGGCCCGCGGGTGGCATTGTACCACGGTCTGGGGCTATTCCCAACTCCATTGGCCGTTCTGGAAAATCACAACTTCACGTCCATCAGGCGTAATGCCCGTAATATCGATGTCGTCCGTGCCAATCATAAAATCGACGTGCGTGCTCGAGACGTTAACGCCATGCTCCAGGAGCTCTTCCTTGGACATGTCATACCCACCCTCGATACATTCGGGGAAACCGACACCTAGCGCGAGATGGCAGCTGGCGTTCTCATCATAGAGCGTGTCATAGAACAAAACGCCACTTTCACGGATCGGCGTGTTCTTGGAGATGAGCGCGACCTCACCCAAACGAGCGGCACCTTCGTCGGTGTCAATGATGCTCGCAAGCGTCGCCTTGCCCACGCGGGCATCGTAGTCCACTACGCGGCCGGCCTCGAACTTAATCCAAAAATCGTCAACCTTGTTCCCGTGGTGAATGAGCGGCATGGCCGAGTACACGATACCGTCGGCGCGCATACGATCAGGCGAGGTGAAGACTTCCTCGGTGGGAATGTTGGGGAAGAAGGGGTGCCCATCGGGCGTCTTGCCCTTGCCGCCGGCCCACTCGTGACCCTTCGTCATGCCAATCGTCAGATCGGTTCCATTTGCCGAGGTGTAATGCAGGTAGTCAAAACGATTGTCGTTCAGGAAACGCAGGTTCTTTTCGAACGCCGCGTCATGAAGCTCCCAGTCGCTCTCCGGGTCCTGGCCATCGGCACGAGCGGTGTGCAGAATCGCATTCCACAGCTTATAGATCGCAACCTCATCCGCATCGCCCGAGAACACCTCGCGAGCCCAGGCAACGACCGGCGCGCCGGCGATGCACCACGGGTTGATGTTGTAGTCCAGCCCACGGCGGAAGACCTTGCACTGCGTATTCCTTGCCTTGGAAGCCGCGGCGGGCTTGGCGGGGTCAATGCCCTTCAGAGCCGCTGGGTCAGCTCCCTCGATAAAGATAAAGCAGGCGCCGTCCTGGGCCAACGAATCCAGCTGCATGCGCTTCCACTCGGGCGTATGCTCAAAATAGCTTTTATCGACATGCTCGTACGTGAGCCTCGTCACGGCATCATCGGCCCAAATAACCGTCACGTGGCCAGCGCCGGCTTCATAAGCCTCCGCGACCACCACGCGGGCAAAGGATGCGCACTCGACCGGAGACTGAACGACAACCTCCTGGCCGGGTTTGACGTTTACGCCCTTGCGGACGACCAGGCGCGCGTAGTTTTTAATCTTGGGCTCCAGGGCCTTCATGCCCTCCAGAGCTTCTTCGACCGTCAGGGCAGCTCGAATCATGTGCCACTCCATCTATCTATAGAACAGTAAAAAGGCGCGCCGCAAAAACGACGCGCCTTATATCTTAGCGATAAGTATGGATACAAGCGCTACTTCTTCTTGGAGGCCTTCGTGTCCTCCTCGGCAGCCGCGCGCTCGATAAGAGCGTTGAGCTTGTTCTCGGACATGCCCTCGGCCTGCGCGCGATACATGTTACGCAAGGGACGAATACGAGCGAAGTCGTAGATAAAGTCACCCAGGATGATGACATAGGACAAAACGATGCCGACCATCTGAACAGGACTGGACACCGTGCCGCCGGGAGCGAAGTAGAGCGAAGCCCCGATTGCCACGACGAGCACCATGCCGATAGCGAGCACAGCCCACCAAATACGGCGGCGCTTGGTGTAGTCCTCATCCTGCTTGAGAAGGATATTCGACACCGTGTAGATGCGGTCCTCCTTGGCGCGCTGCTTAGCCTTGCGGGCGCGCTTCTCCTCTTTAGAGAGGCCCTCGAGGTTCTCGCCCTTCTCGAGCTCTTTGCGGCGTGCCTTAGACGAAGCCGGCACGACGCGGACAGAGCTCGCTGCCTGACGGGCAGGCTTAGCAGATGCGGCGGACTTGCGCGCAACCCCGGTAACCTCGTGGGATTGCGTGCGCTTGTTCGTGGCGCTACGGGTACTCACTTATGCGTTCTCCTTCATGCTTGTGAACTGGGAGCCCGTGATGATCTGGAAGGCCTCGCGATAGCGCTCGGACGTGCCATCGATGACCTCGGCGGGCAGGTGCGGGCCCCCCCCCGTCATATCCCAGTTGGCCTTGAGCCAATTGCGGACGAATTGTTTGTCGTAGCTGGGCTGGATCTTGCCCTCCTCGTAGCTGGCAGCAGGCCAGAAACGGCTGGAATCGGGCGTGAGGCACTCGTCGATCAGCGTGACCTTGCCATCGATGACACCAAACTCGAACTTGGTGTCGGCGATGATGATGCCTCGAGTCGCGGCATACTCGGCAGCGGCCTTGTAAATCTTGAGGGACAGGTCGCGAATCTGCGCGGCGATGTCCTCGCCCACGATCTCGCAGCAACGCTCGAACGAAATGTTCTCGTCGTGGTCGCCGATCTCGGCCTTCGTGGACGGCGTGAACAGCGGCTCGGGAAGCTTGGAGGCCTCGGTCAGACCCTCGGGCAGCTGAATGCCGCAGACGGTACCGTTCTCGTCATAGGTCTTCTTGCCCGAACCGGTCAGATAGCCGCGGACGATGCACTCGATAGGAATCGTCTGGGCCTTCTTGACCAGCATGGCGCGGCCTGCGAGGTAGTCACGATACTCGGCAAACTCCTCGGGGAAATCCGCCGGGTCGATGGAAACGAGGTGGTTGGGAACGATGTCGGCAAACTTATCGAACCAGAATGCCGAGATGCGGTTGAGCACCTCTCCCTTAAACGGAATCTCGTCGGGAAGAATGAAGTCGAACGCAGAAATGCGGTCGGTGGCGACCATCAGCAGGTTTTCACCGGCATCGTAGATATCACGAACCTTGCCACGGGAATCCGGACGACGCTCCATCGTTGTCACGTGAGTCACTCCTTACCAAAATACGACAGTAATGCGGGTTCTTTCCCGCACGTTTTCGCAAACTCGGAGCGGCAGGGACGAAACCCCTCCTTCACCGAATAGCGAAAAGCTAGTGCTCCATTGTAGTAGATGCCGCGTCCGCCGTGTGCTCGCGAGGCAGATGAATCGTAAAAGTCGTACCCTTTCCAAGCTCCGACTCCACGGAAATGTAGCCATGATGGCGCTCGACGATCTGTTTAGTCACGGCGAGACCCACGCCCAGGCCACCCGCTTCGCGGGCGCGGCTGGCGTCGGCACGCCAAAAACGACCGAAGATGCGCGACAAATCATCCTTGGCGATACCGATGCCCGTATCCGAAACCGCGATATCGACGTGTTTGCGGTCACTGAGCACCGACACCACGACCCAACCCCCCTCGGGGGTATAGCGCATGGCGTTACTCAAAAGGTTGATGACGCATTGCGTGATCATGTCGGGATCTGCCTCGACAACGTCATCGTGGCCCTGCGTCTCATCCGCAAAGCGCAAGCGCAGGTCACGATCGGCAAACAGTCGCTCCTGGCCATTCACAATCGAACGCACAAACGGCACCATGTCCACCGGCTCCAGGTTGAGCGGCGCGGTACTGTTTTCCATGCGCGACAGGTCGAGCATCTGCTGCACCAGACGGGCCAGGCGGCGCGTCTCGGAAGCGACCGTCTCCAGATGCTCGTCGTCGGTGGGATACACACCGTCTTGCATGGCCTCGACCGTTGCAAGCATGGCCATGAGCGGCGTGCGCAGCTCATGAGCCACATCGGAAGTCAGGCGCTTCTCGTGCTTCATATCCTTTTCGAGTGAGGTGGCCATCTCGTCGAAGGTCTCTCCCAGCTGATCGATCTCATCATCGCCGCGCAAGCCCGTACGAGCGGACAGGTCTCCATCGCGGATCTGCTTGGCGGTGCTGGTAATACAATGAATCGGCTTGGTGAGCATGCGCGACACGAGTGATCCGATAACGACCGAGATGCAGACGGCCACAACCGCAGCAAGGGCCATGGCGTTAAAGGTCTTTTCTCTGAATGCTGAGTCTGCCTTGGTGAGCAGGGCATCGGAGCCAATCGCCCACAATTTGACCTGACCCACGTGCTCGCCGGAGGACGTCACGATCTCAACGTTGGCAACACTATTGGAATCGGTGGGAGCAGACGAGACCGGGCTGTGCGATGCCTTCTTTCCGCTCGTACCGTCGGTCGTCGCCTGATTTTCGCGCACATCGGCAGTAGCGCTTGCCGAGGGCCACGAGTCGTCGTAGACGATGACGCCCTTTTTATTGACGACCTGCATGCCAAGATCGTCGGACACCAAGCTCGATGTCGCGACCGTGCGCAGCTCGCCCGCAGTCCAGTTGCCGTTTTCCTCATACGACGTCGCAAGCTTTTCGGCAGCAGAATTGGCGATCTCGACGATATTGGAGCGCGTGTAATCCGAAAAGACCGTGCCCCACACAACAGAGACCACGCCCACCAGCACCAATACCGTCATGAGCGATGTCAGAGCAAAAGCAAGTGCCATGCGCGAGGGATAGCTCATCGTTGGCCGTGAATCGGAACGAGGCGTGTTCCAACTAGCCTTGGAACCCGCCTCGCTCTCCTGCTTGTGCTTTTGTCCGATTTCAAAGCGCGCAGGTGTCATATATGATTTCCCTATTTCTCGTCCGACTTATCGGTCTTGGCCGGAGCCTCGAAGCGATAGCCGACACCGTGGACGGTGTAGAGCCACTTGGGCTTCTTGGGATCATCGCCCAGTTTGGCGCGAAGGTTCTTCACGTGGCTATCGATGGTGCGCTCATAGCCCTCAAAGTCGTAGCCGAGCACCTTCTCGACCAGCTCCATGCGGTTGTAGACGCGACCGGGGTGACGGGCAAGCGTGGTGAGCAGCTTAAACTCGGAAGCCGTCAGGTCGACTTCCTTGCCCTCGACCAAAATCTTGTGGCCCGAGATATCGATGACCAGATCGCCGAAGTCGAGTACCTCGACGGCTGGCTCGTCGGCTTGATGGGCACGGCGGAACAAGGCGCGTACGCGCGCGACAAGCTCGCGCGGCGAGAACGGCTTAATCAGATAGTCGTCGGCGCCGAGCTCAAGACCGATAATACGGTCCTCGATCTCGCCCTTGGCAGTCAGCATGATGATGGGGACATCCGAGGTATCGCGAATGGTGCGGCAAACGCGCTCGCCGGGGATCTTGGGGAGCATAAGGTCGAGCACGACCAGGTCAAACTGATGCTTCTCGAACTCCTCGATCGCGGACTGGCCGTCGCCGACGCCCACAACCCAGTAGCCTTCGCGCTCGAGATAGGCAGCGACGGCGTCACGGATTGCCTTCTCATCCTCGACCAGCAGAATCTTTTTTGCATCTGAAGCCATAACACGGCCCCCCTGTCTCAATTAGCTAAGAACAAGCCCATTTTAACGCACCTGAACCCGCCGGATGCCACTATGACGCGGCAGCTCGGCGGGCGGTACTCACAATTACAACGCGCTTATTCCCCTGTTGGCGCCTTTTTAACCCCTCTAAGCTTAAAGAGAGAATAGGCGTGCGGTGACCGTCTCTGGTATACCCTGGCTGTTGCGCACCGTGGCGTACGTAAGGAATGAGTCCGATTTTCCCGCCGTAGCTGGATAATCGCCATACTCCAAAGCGCGGTCGGGCGACAACAGCGAGCCATAGGTCTTGGCAGAGGTGTCGATGAGAAAATGCGATGCCTGTACCTTAACGAGATATTTATTCTTCTTGCCGGCAGCACATGCGAGCGGCTCGCGGGACAGAAAGAGGTATGGCCCTCCCTCATTACCGATATACGTGCCCATGTTGCCCAGGCTGCCCACGTCACTATAGGTCGCCTCGATAGAAAACACGAAGGTATCGCCCATATATACGGCCTCGAAAGGCGAGACTGACGAGGGAAGGACTAGCTGGGCACGTTTGGTGTTGTTGCCATCGGTCAGATCGATTGCCGTTATGCCATAGTAGACGCCTTCGTCGTTGCGGACACGCGGCGAGATGGTCAAAATGCCGTCGCTCGCGCGCGGGGCCGATGCAAAGCGGCCCATCGATTTCCAAATTACCTCGGCCTTGGATTCATCAAGCGAGCGACGATAGCAAAACGAATCACCACTCGTTTTATTGCCGCCTGCCGAAGGCATTTTATACCAGATGACCGATGACCCGAACGCCGTAAACAGGGGCGGATCATAGTCCTTGCCACCTCGATCGAGCTCAGCCACGTCGCCAGAGAGCGAAGCGCCCGACAGATTTTGAGCGTAGAGCTTCCACGATGAATTGGCAAAGTTCATCTCAACCCACGCAAACACGCCATCGCCGGCACGGACATCGTAAAAAGCATATCCCGTGCCCTCGATAGGATCCTCGATTAATGTGGTAAGCGAGCCATCGCCCAGGTTGAGCACACCAAGCGTATTGGCATGCAGAGCAGAAGCAGGCGCCATCATCGCGGCGGCGTAGTCGCCATCGCAGTAGTACAGCAGCGTGCCCAGCGGCAGCGTCCACGACGCCGCCGGCTCAAGATCGATATCAACAGCTTCGTACTCATCAGTGATCGAGACAATCTTCGAATCGTCCTTGATAACCTGCGGCTCGCCGGCGGCATCGTCGCTGGTGCCCGTTTTTTTCGAGCAACCGGCCAGTACGGCAGCAGCACCGGTAGCGGCGCCACCCAGTACAAAACCTCGACGCGTTATTCCATTCTTAAAGCGATCAGCGGTGCCCATTAGGCGATCTCTGCGCGAGCGGCCTCGATGGCGCGCGTAAGCTGATCGGCGCAAGAGGTCTTCTTCATGCCGCAGTTATTGCCGGCAAGAACCTCAATCACGCGATCAGCAGGAGCACCCTCGACCAGCTTAGAGATAGCCTTGAGATTGCCGTTGCAGCCGCCGGTAAACTCGACGCCCACCACCTTGCTGCCGTCATCGGACAGGTCAAGGTGGATATTGCGAGCGCATACGCCCTGAGGCTTGTAATCAAAACTAATCATTGCGTTCCCCTCTCGTAAAGCAATTTCAGACGTCTATTATCCCCGTCCGAACCGATAAAGTATCGCGGGCACCGATTCAACATTCCCCAATGCGCAAACCGGCGGTAGCAATACTAGCAATCTGCTTCCCGAGCGTGGACTTTTCGTTTCTCTTGATACATGTTGTGGTCAGCGATGTGGTAAATCTCGGTCAGTGTATAACCAGGTGCCTCTGCCGTCGCGACGCCAAACGACGCACTGACTGTCAGCACCTCATCGCTCGCAGCAGCAAGGCTGAGGCGAAGATCTTGCACTACTTCACATGCGGATTCGCGATCGGTGTGAGGGCAAATCAGCAAGAACTCGTCGCCACCAATGCGCATAGGCACAAACTTCTCGCCTGCCGTTCGCCTCAATACAGACGCCGTACGCCGTAGCAGCTCATCGCCCATTTCGTGACCATAGAGATCATTGGTATGCTTGAGGAAATTGCAGTCCATCATGATCACACTCACGGGCAGGGACTCGTTCACCAAGTCATCGCCAAGGGACTCAAGGTAATTTCTATTGCGAAGCCCCGTCAGCTTGTCCTGGAAAGAAAGCTCCTCGGCGCGCTTTGTCATCGAGATGTTATGCGTCGCCACGACGACCGATTCCAGTCGACCCTGCTCATCGCGGCGCTGTGGAACAACCTGCAGCGAATACCACGTACCTCGGCAGTCTCGTACCTCGGCATCCAAGTACGGCACGCCCTCCATACGATCCCGAAGCGTCTTTATATCTAAGAGCTCCATGACCGCCTCGCGACTTTCGGGACTCACAATGTCTCGGCAAACCGTTGCAAAAAAGTCATATGCCTCGGCGTGCTCGTCAAATATCTTCGCCACCGATGGCGACATGTTAATCCCCTCGATCTCGAGCGTGTCGAGATGCAACAGGAGGGTCGACTCATACGCGGAACTGATGGCATTGATGATGCCGAGCTGCTTGTCCTTTTCGGCCAAATTGCGACGATCGGCGACGATACGCACCAACAGCACTACAACCAAAAACACCAGGAACGCCAGTACGCCGGCAGCGATAAATGAAATCCTACCCGACATGACCTCAGATTTGGGATAGAGCGCAAACAGGCGATAGTCCTTATACGCCGCACGCACGGCATACCAGGTACTTCCCCGATATTCGACACGTGTTAAGCCTTCGTCTTTCCAATCAATTCCGCTATCGGCAAGAAGCCAGGCGAGAGCTATATCGACGGTCGAATCGTTTGAAGAAACGATTTGCATATCGCGCATCACGAACACCGTTGGGCTCTGATGGAATGTGTTGTTCACGAGCACGTCGGCGATCGTATACGAATAATCATCGGCGGGCTCGGGCGCAAGCGATCGATACCCCAGCGCTACGCCATCACCGTACGGAACAACACTCACGGCAAAATCGACATCGCGACGCTCAACGACCGTCGAGTAGGACACCTTGGATCCTCGATACATCGATGCGACCGACGAACAGGCCAGCTCCTCTCGCCACAGCATCAGCGGATCGCGACCGTCAATATCGTAATGAGCGGCCATATGGCCTTCGGCGTCCATGACCAACATTCCCGAAAGGTGCTCGGTATGGACGTACTCCTCGACGAGGTCATCGTTGACTTCAACGTGATCAGCTGGCAAGAACGTCGAAAACGACTCGAGCGCGGCATCCAAATTGTGCGTCGCTTCGGTTTTTCTTCCCTGTTCATATCGGTCATATTTTTCGCAGGCGTTTTTTAAAAACACCATGGTTTCCTGACCAAACCCAAGCGTTTTATCGAGACAGCGATGCGTGCCGACCACATACAGCAGACCCAACAGGACAGCGCTGACCACAACGCAGATAGCCGCGGTGACTAATGCCTTTCGGCGCAAGCGGCGCTCATCATTTGTCATGATTCCGCTCCTTGCCCGTCCGTCGTCGCCCCTGCCTTGTACTTGCCCACAATGCGCTCAATCGTGCCATCTCGATCCATCTCGAACAGCACGGTATTGAGGTTTTTGACGTACTCCCCCTCATAGCCGTCCTTAAACGCGACGCCAAGGTCAACCGTCATAACGTTGTCGGCAAACACACGGTACAGGCCGGGATACTGGGCGACGAGTCGATCGAGCGACTGAACGTCCGCCATCCAACAGTCAACATACCCCTTGACGAGGGCGGCTTTGCAGAGTTCGGCGGAGCCATATGATTTGATATGCACGTCCGACGAGATTTCCAGATCGCCTGCAAGCAATCGGCGTTCACTCACCGAACCGGAAATCACCGCAACAGTCTTGCTGCCATCGAGATACGCCAAGGACTTGATACCACTCGTTTTCTTGGTGGCAACCGAAACCGTCAAGGTTAGATACGGCTCAGTCCAGTAATACTCGTCTTCGCGATAACAGGGCGAATAGTCGCACCACAGGCAATCGATCTCGCCGTTTTTGAGCAGGCGATCGCGATCATTCCAAGATATGTCAATGAATTGCGGCTTGATTCCCGCACGCTTGCAAGCCTCGCGGGCGATATCGATATCGATACCGGCGTAATCGCCCGCGATATCGGTATACACATAGGGATCGTTATCCGTAACGCCGATTTTGAGCACCGGGAGATCTTTATCGGATTCACTCGATGAGGTAGAACTGCTTCGAGCGGTATACGTCAGGGCAACCGCACAGACAGCAACAAGGAGTATGAGCACAGACGAGACAATGGCGGCTCGCTTGATACGTCTGGGCACGCGCCCCCTTTCATCGAAACAGCAGTGAAGTTCATTTTATTACCGGGGGCCGATACAGCAGCGAAAAAAAGCGCCTTGCCCAAGACGGGCAAGGCGCCAATGGTTGAAATGTATCGGCAAACGGTCGAATTAGGTCAACCCTACTCGAAGCTCAGCTGCTCCCGAATGCACCCCCGACCGCTGCCTCGTTCAGGCCGTTGGCGCCGACCGCGTATCTGGCGGTTTCCGACGCGCCGCACTGCACGCGACACACGGGCTGAAGTCTTTAACGGAAAAGCCCCGTTAGTAAGACGAGTTACCAACAGGGCTTGGACTGAAAGGTCGCGCTTAAACGAGAGGGGCGCCCTAACGCTCGAGACGTTTGCGCATAAGCGCGAAGGCAATCAGCGAAGCGCCGGCAACGGCCATAATAAAGGCGACGGCAGGGGCCTGATCGCCCGTATTGGCGAGCGCACCCTTAGTAGTCTTAGTAGACTTTTTGGTCACCTTGGTCGTCGTCTGCTGACCAGGCTGAGACGGCGTCACGGGCTGCGTAGGCTGAGCCGGCTCCCCATTGGCCTCCTCGCCCGTCACCACGTACGTCGAGAAGTGGCTCGTGCGGAAGCAGAGGTAGTCCCCCTCGATCCACGTATCCATAGCCTGGGTGGAACCATCCTCAGCAACGTAGAGCACCTTGAGATTGGTGAGCGCCTTCATGGCGGCAGTCATCTTGACACGGACGATGAAGGACATGCCTTCGTAGTCCTCGATAACCTCGCCGTCCTTGAGAAGCTTGATATCGAGCTTATCGGCAACCTTGGTACTCCCCTGCTCAAGGCCGGAAATTGTAGCATTGGCGGCGTCGGTAAGATTTGTCGGTTCCTCGACCACAAGAGAGATGCTGTTGTTCTGGGCAATGCCGGCAGCGGCATTGTTCTCGGCGCTTACGCTAACGTCCGTTCCGTCGCTACCTGCAACGCCCGCAATGGTCCTCGCCGCTACAGTAACGGTACAGGTCGTTGTTTTGTCACCACAGGTGGCGGTGATCGTGGCGGTACCGGCCTTAAGCGGCGTCACGACGCCGTCTTTGACCGTAGCGATCGACGAGTCGCTGGAGGTCCAGCTCACCGTTGTATCGTCTGCATCTGCAGGAGTCACCGTTGCGGAGAGCTTTGCGGAGGCGTCGCCTACGGTAAAGGAAAGGTTCGTCTTGTTGAGCTCAACCTTCTGGGCGGGATTGGTCACGCTCACCGAAACGGTCTGGGAGAGCGACCCTGCAGTGATGACAAATGAACCAGAACCGGTCTTGAGGGCGACAACGGTGTAGGAGCCATCGCCGTTGTCGACGACCTTAAACGCCTTCGAAGCACCCGTGTCATCCAGAGCGAGCTTGGTCTCGTCGACCTCACCTGCTAGGGCTCCGGCAAGAGAGGCTTTTACGGTACCTTCTTCACTCTTCGCAAGGTTGAGGGAGGACTGATCGACTGTAAGACTCGTTGCGGGATTAGAGACGGTCACCGCGCAATCCTGAGAATAGGTGCCATCTTCGGTCGAAGCAGTGATGGTTGCGGCGCCCTTGGAAACAGACGTCACTTTGCCGGTTTGATCGACCGTAGCGACGCTGTCGTTACTGGACTTCCAGACAACCGTCTGGTCAGCCTCCGCGGGAACGACCGTTGCCTTAAGCTGCTCGGTTGCAGCGCCCACAAGCGTGACCTTCTGCTTATCGAGTGTGATACCCGTTGCAGGTTGAATAACCGTCACCTTGCACGTGGCGCTATACTCGCCGTCCTCAGTGGTAACGGTGATCGTGGCAGCACCGGCCTTGACCGGGGTCACGACGCCGTCCGCAACCGTGGCGACCTCCGGGTCGCTCGAAGACCAGGACACATTCTTATTCGTTGCATTGTTGGGCTCAACCGTTGCGGTCAACGTCGAGGGCTCACCGCCCACAGCAAGCTTAAGATTCGACGCGCTGAGACTGACGCTCGAGACCCTTACTACCGGAGTGGTTACCGTAATTGTATCCGTGGTTGCAGAGACTCCATCAACTGTTGCCGTGATCGTGGCATTACCGTCACCGACAGCGATAACAAGACCGTTGCCATCGACGGTAAGGACGCTCTCGTTAGAAGAGGACCAGACAACCTTACTGGCCTTATCGTCAGGGGAAACCTTTGCCTTCAACTGCTGAGTCGTGCCCTTGTCCATAGATGTTGAGTAACCATCCGTAATGGAGACCGTAGTTTTTGCAGGTTCCTCGCCCGGCTTGACGACGTGAACGGTCATAGTGTCGCAGAGACGACCACCCAAGTACATTGAAACCGTTGCATCGCCGTAACTATGAGGCACTAAATACCCCAAGTAACTGCCACCATTAAACATCGGTCCTTTTACCTCGAGGACATCGGGATTATCTGAAGTGAAAGAATACTTTGCGCCGGCATAGGAGTCCATCAATTCCTCAGCGCTTTTGCTCAGCACGCCCTTTGGATATTCAAACCCCCTGTCACATTCCAGCCAAAGCCAATCTTTGGATATACTATCTGAACTGACCTCACAGGGAAATGTATAATCGCTCGACACAAACTTAGCCTTCGAAAGGCTCACTTCCGCAGGGTCGACAACCTCTATCTCAAAGGGATGGTCATTGCCAAGGCCATCACGAGCATGAGCCTTAACGGTGCCAGGCTTTATTGCCTTAAACGAGTTTTCACCATCGGTAAGCTCAACAACATCGCTGCTTTCTAGAGAATAGGTTACAGAGCTAACGAGCGCATCCCAATGTGCACGCTGGCATGCCTTCAGTGCTTCATTTGGGGAAACGTTGAGAATGGCAGAAAGATAAGAGCTGTCCCCAACCAGCATCTTTTGTTTTTTGTTCCCACGCTCATTGAATCCAGGCTCCTGATTCTCGGTTACAACATCACATAGCTTCTTCGTCTCGGTCTCGCCGTTGCAATAGTCGACAAGAACCTTGGCCTCTTTTGCATCTTTCGCCAACGCCTCGAGTTGCAAAGAAGCGCTTAGCTCAGAAGTTCCATATGAATAATAATTCGAATTCACCCTTGCCTGAACTTTGGAATCCTTTGAGGGATCTTCCTTTATTTCAAAATATGTAGCCGCACGGGTCTCGTCCTTGGGGCGAACGTAAACTGTCCCCTCTAGCAATGCATAGTGCGTGTTCCCGCATTTTTGCGGACAATCATCCGTGTAACCCAGCGTTGCAGTCGTTGTCGTCGCACCGGATTGGTCATAGGATACGAAACTCACCTTAATTGGATTGACATTAGCCACGCTCTTAATCTTAAGAGAACCGTTTAAACTCTCGTCAGCCCTGCTCTTCATGGTTATAGTCGTTGTGCCGACTTTGGTGGGACTAATTGTCAACACCCAATCACGTGATTTATAGCTCACTTTAGCGATATCCTCATCAGACGATGTGATATCGATATCACTAGGGTCAATGGGCGCCCATTCGTGATTTTTATTAAAAAAGGAAAGCCTTCCTTTCACCGTCTGTCCAACAGCGACATCAAATTCTGACCACACATCGCCTGTAGACGAATCGTATGGGAGAAACGATGCACCCATGGAACCATCCTGCGACTCCAGCATGACAGCATCCGCATGCGGGGCGGCCACCGTCAGCCCAAACGTTGCCGCCGTTAAAGCAACGCAGATGCCTGCGGCTATCCTCCAAAACCCTTTTCTCATTCCCCTAAGTCCAATCTCTCGTGAAAAAACGCAGCATTCTCCCACACCTTAAAATTGGCTTAAGGATACCCCCCCCCCAACGAGCACTTGCAAGCTAATGTTTGCCAGAAGGGGCAAATTAACGGCAAGCGACATTTCTGCAATATACCATCATCCGCTGAAGTGTGACTTTCCCGACGCTCCCACGCAAAAGCCCCGTTGATAAACGCGTTACCAACGGGGCTTGGGCTGAAAGGCCGAGCTTCAACGGAGGCCGAAAGTAAACAAATCAGTTTGACTTCGTCCCCAATCGATCAGTTAGAACTCGAGCTGCTCCAGGCGATCGAAGACCGTGTCGATACGGGTGAGGAAATCCCACGGATCGAAAATCTCGTCGAGCTTCTCCTGGCTGACGGTGCAGCGCGGATCAGCCTCGAGACGCTCCTTAAAGGTGGGGCCAGAGACACAATCCTGCACCTCGTGCCAGGTGGCCATGGCGTTCTCCTGCACAATGGCGTACGCATCCTCGCGGGTGATACCCGTATCGACGAGGGCAAGCAGGACCTTGGAGGAGAAGATGAGGCCGCGGGTCTTGTTGAGATTGGCCATCATGCGGGCCGGATACAGCTGCAGGCCGTCGATAACGCGAATGAGGCACTGGAACATATGGTCAAGCGCGATGAAGCTATCGGCCTGGGCGACACGCTCGGCGGAAGAGTGCGAAATGTCGCGCTCGTGCCACAGGGCGACGTTGTCGAAGGCGACCTGGGCGTTGGACTTCACGACGCGCGACAGACCGCAGACCTTCTCCATGGTGATGGGGTTGCGCTTGTGCGGCATGGCGGAGCTGCCCTTTTGGCCCTTGCGGAAGGGCTCCTCGGCCTCGAGTGTATCGGTCTTCTGCAGGTTGCGGACCTCGGTCGCGATGCGCTCGCAGGTGGCCGCTGTAGTGGCAAGCACGCCGGCAAGATAGGCGTGGTGATCGCGGCTGATGACCTGCGTGGACAGCGGGTCGTGAACCAGACCCAGGTGCTCACAGACGTACTCCTCGACGAACGGCTCGATGGAGCTGTAGGTGCCGACCGCGCCCGAGATGGCACCGAAGGCAACGTTCTTGCGGGCATCCTCAAGACGATCCAGATCGCGCTTGAGCTCCCAGGCCCAAGAGCCAAACTTCATGCCGAAGGTCATCGGCTCGGCATGGATGCCATGGGTGCGGCCAGCGCAAAGCGTGTTGCGCTCCTCGAAGGCGCGGCGCTTGCAGATCTCGCCGAGCTTTTTGACGTCCTCGATGATCAGATCGCAGGCCTGGGTGAGCTGGTAGCACAGAGCCGTATCGCCCAGATCGGAGCTGGTCATGCCATAGTGAACCCAGCGGCTGGGCTTGGGGTCGCCCTCGGGAACATCAGCGTCGATGTACTCCTTCATGTTGGTCAGGAAGGCAATAACGTCGTGGCGCGTGACTTCCTCGATCTCGTCGACCTTTGCCTTCTCAAAGTTGGCGTGGTCGCGGATCCATTGGGCTTCGTCTTTAGAAATGCCGATCTTGCCGAGCTCCGCCTGGGCCTCGCAGGCCAGGACCTCGATCTCCTGCCAAATGGCGTACTTGTTCTCGAGGGAGAAGATGTGTCCCATCTCCGGGCGGGTATAGCGATCGATCATAGCGGCTCCTTTTTGGTTATTGGCACGTTGGTCGTAACCCAACCATTGTACCGTGCGCGGGTGCAAGTATGGGCAGCAGGCATGAACCTAACATTTTGAAGCAGGAGCGGGCAACGGGACGTCCGCGCATTTGCTTCGCAAATCCGCACCGGCTGCGGTCGATCTCCTCGGATTCACGGAGACGATGGGGGAGACTTTGTTGAATTGGCCGCCCCAAAGTCTCCCGCGCTCGATGGAGCGGGCAACGGGACGTCCGCGTATTTGCTTCGCAAATCCGTACCGGCTTCAGGCGCCTGCCGGCGCCTTCGCCTGCTCGCTACAAACGCTTCGCGTTTGTTTTACGCTCGCACCCTGGCGGGTTCGAGTCCCGGCGCTTTATTGAAAAAAGCACGGCACCGGAACGGTGTCGTGCTTTTACTTTTTCTGGAGCGGGCAACGGGACTCGAACCCGCGAGTGTCAGCTTGGGAAGCTGATGCCTTACCACTTGGCGATGCCCGCATATGTGGGGGATAGTATAACGCGGTTGTCTTGTTCGATACAAGGGTGGCGATGCTTGTTTTAGCTGTGGAGATTCGTTTGAAAATCGCGTCAATTGTGGAGACGAGGACCTTTGACTTCCTGTTCGCCTTATCTTCTACCTGCGCTTTTGCTTGATTGTTGTATTTGAGCTCAATTTGTCAGGAATTGGGCAAGCTTTTGGTCAGGCTCCGGTACTTACCCGCATGAACCTCGGGGGTAGCCTCATCCTACGCGTCGCAACCTCCCCATGCGGCGCACGAGGGATAAGGAGCAGCCATGTCCAACGCACCCACGCACTCTGTCCACAGCGCAATCGCAACAGGTCCGCTGCTCCTGCTCCTCTTCCTGCTTTTCGGCTGTCTGGCACCGGGAGCCGCATTTGCCGTCGATGGCTACGACCAGCTCGGCTTCCGCACTATTAGCGATGATTGTGGGCCCTTCTTCATCGGCAAGTATGAAGCTCAAGACGCCTCGATTGCCTACTGCATGAACCAGGAGCGCCCCGGCCCCACCAAGCCGGGCGGCCCATGGCTCAACTTTGATCAAGGCTGGGTGTGGCTCGACGACGAGTTCGCGGCAATCGTTTGTCACGGATATCCTACCGCCACGTCGTTTGGCGGTTACCATCTTTCACCCGATCGCGCCCGCGCCGCCACCCAGCTTGCCGTATGGATGCTCAACGGCACTACCCATGTCGACGGCACCTACTCCTACACGACCGCTCAGGGTAAAACCAAGAGCGGGCACTTTACCGCCGACAATGAAGTCGTGGCGGCTGCGCGGTGGCTCCACGACAGCGCAAAATCAGGAAGCATCAAAGCCGCTCCGCACCGCGCACGGCGCTATCTAGGAACCGTATCGGGCGGCAGCAGACGTCAAGACATGCTCTATGTACTGCCGGCGGTCTCTGTTTCCTTCCAAAAGCAGTCTGCGAACAATGTTATTACCAGCGGAAACAATACCTATCAGTTTACCGGGGCAACATTCGATATTTTTGAGAGCGCCAGCGACGCACGTGTCGGCACCATCCAGATGGACGGCAACGGTCGAGCACAGGCAGCACTCCTACCCAGCACGGCATACTACCTAGTTGAGACAACAGCGCCAGCTGGTTATATCCCCCGGCACGATCGCATTGCCTTTACCACGACGGATAACGGCGGATACGTCACCATTGATGAACAACCCGGCACCATTACCTTGCGCATTGTAAAGCTCGACGCCGCAACGAATGCAGGCCCCCAAGTTGGGGCTTCTCTCGCAGGAGCAGAATTCGTGTGCGTATCGCAATCAACCCCTGGATGGACACAAACTCTCAGGACCGATGAAAGCGGTCGAGCTACCCTCATCGATATCCCCCTGGGAACCTTTACCATCTATGAATCGAAGGCGCCCGAGGGCTATTTGCCCTCCGGTGACAGTTGGTCTTACACCGTTGGAGCCGACCAACTCGGCGATTCAGGCGTGGTCGAGATCGAATCTCGCGTTTCCGATATCCCCATTGCGTTTGACCTTGAGATTTCCAAATTCAAGGACTACGGCAATAGCGATCAATCCGGCCTGGAGCAGCCGGCAGGAGATGTTGTCTTTGAGGTTGTCAGTAACAGCTCTCAGCAGGTTGTTGGCACACTGACTACAAACATCTATGGCTTTGCCTCCACCAAAGACCAGCCCGAAGCATGGTTCGGCGCAGGCAAGCGACCAGCCGGTGTCCACGGAGCCGTCCCATACGACCGTGCCGGCTACACGGTTCGCGAGGTTCCGGAATCCGTCCCCGAGGGTTTTAAACGTGCAGGAGAATGGACCGTCGGGGCCAATCAGATTTCCGACGGCGCCGAGCTTCAATATATCGTGGACAACCACGCTCTGTCGACGCATCTCCAAATTGTAAAACGCGATGCCCAAACAGGCGCTTCTGTTCCACTAGCCGGATTCACCTTCCAACTACTCGACAGCAATCACAAACCTGTCTCACAAACTTGCTGGTATCCAGCACATAACGTAATGGACACCTTTACGACTGACGCGACCGGGACCGTCACACTGCCCGAATCGCTCGTGCCGGGCACCTATTATGTACGCGAAACCTCGGCCAAAGAGCCCTATCTTGTCGGCGGAGAGATCGAGGTAAACATACCCGCCGATATAAACCTAACGCCCGTTGCAATCGTCTCGTATTATAACCACGCCGCGACCGGAAACATCAGGATCGTTAAAACCGATGCCGTAGACGGCAGCAGCCTCGCGGGCGCCATCTTTGAGATCCGTGCCTCAGGTGATATCGTGCGCCCCGACGGTAGCATTGCCGCGCTCGACGGCGAGGCTGTCGCTACCGTCACGACGGATGAAACTGGAGAAGCACGCGCGGACGACCTCCCGCTGGGATCTGGCACCGCACGCTACGAGGTTGTCGAGACTCAAGCGCCGACCGGCTTCTTGCTCGACCGGACGCATCATATCGTCGACCTTACCTATGCCGACCAGAAAACACCCGTTGTGGAAGCACGGCTTAACGTATCCGACGATTACACCAAGGTTGATATCTCCAAGGTCGATGCAAGCGGAGAGCAGGAAGTGAAAGGCGCACAGCTCACCTTATATGGTCCCGATAAAACCGAAATAGACTCCTGGACCTCATCCGACAAGCCGCACCGCATCGAACATCTTGCACCCGGCACCTACTCGTTGCGCGAAACGATGTCTCCGCGGACCTATGACCTTGCCGAGGAGATAACGTATGAAATAAAGGATACGGGAGAAGTCCAATCCGTCGCGATGAAGGATGCGCCCATCGAGATCAAAGGACAGGTCGACAAGCGTCAGGAACTTGTCCAACCTATCGGGAAGGGTCTGTTGGCTAACGGCGATGGAAAAAACCGCGCCGCGATGCAAACCAATACGGATGGGCTTTTCTCCTATACCATCGATGCTCGAAACGATTCCGCTACTTGGGTTGATGAGTTTACGATTACCGATGATCTTGAGTGCGCCAAAGACGGCACGGCGAGATTCGTCTCAATCGAAACCCCCGTCGCCATCGGCGACCTCAACGGTCTGTGCAACGTGTGGTATCGCACGACGCCGTTGGACTCGACAGACGTCGATGAGCCGGCAAACGCGACGCTTGACGATGGGCACGAAAATCCTTGGCTTGAGTCCGACGAAGTAAAAGAGAGTCTGGGTGAAGATTGCCGCCTCGTCGATTACGACGGCTGGCACCTCTGGAAGGCGGATGTCTCGACCACGGAATCCGCCACACTCGAGGCGAAAGAACTCGACCTTGCATCCAATACCATCGTGACGGGCATTCGCATTGAATACGGTGCGGTAGCCGCCGACTTTACGACTCGAAGCGATACGGATTCTTGGACCCGTGATGATCTCAAAGATGAGCACGACGACCTTGACGATGCCAAAGCAATCCTTGGCACAGATGCTCGGGGCGCAGTCGTGCACATGCAGGCAACGTCGGCTTACACACCCCAAACTGCACTCACCAACAGCGCACGCGTCGATCTTTGCCGCAACGGCGGCGGCGATAAACTTGAGTCACATGACGAGGACCGTGTCATTCAACGCTGTACCCTACCGCAGGACCTACCGGCAACAGGATCAGCTCCCATCGCCGCTTGCATCACCGCGCTCCTGACCTCGGGTGCCGCAGCCCTATGGTTCGCTCGCCTTAGGTCAATCCCAAAGAAGCGCTAGCACGATGAAAAAGCGGACGAGCCAGTCCCCCGGCTCGCCCGCTTTCAATCATTTAAATCGCCGCATCTACTCTGCAGACGAAGATCCACCATCAACGATTGCTTGCTCGGACTCAGGAATCCCATCGGCACCCGTGCTCTGTTCTTGCTCCACCTCTTCGCTGATTGCGGAGGCGGGGGTCGAGCCCTTCGCGCCCACGATGTAGGCAGCTCCAAGCCCTAACGCAATGGCAATCAAGGTCAAAATCACGTAGACAGGCCAATGGCGCTTAATATACGAAAACACGTTGACTCCTTAGAGCTCCGTCTACGAACGGCGGATAACCTCGGTCACGACCTCGGATACCGTGGCAATGTTCGTCGGGTTGACATTGTGGGGCAGGTCGTCCTCGGTACGAGCGCAAGCCAGACGCGTGCCGTCCACGCCGGCGATGGTGAGGGCTCGGCGGCTCGCCTCGAGCGCGGCGTAGGCATCGGTCTTGGCATAGGGCATCTCGAGCGCGCCACAATCGACATGGAACGACTTGCACACCTTGCTGACCAGGTTCATGATGCGGCGATCGCCCTTGAGCAGCTGCTGTTCGCCCTCAACCGTCACCACCGAAAGCCTACCGGCGCCGACGGATTCAAGATTGATGAAGAAGACGCCGCGGAGCTTATCGCGATGCGAAGCCAAGAAGGCCTTCATACCGGAGCCATCACAATCCGAGGCGCCCGTTGCCACAAACCAGATATCGTGACCGAGCAGCTCATCGTCGCCCATAGAGGCGACAGCCGAGAGCATATCTTCGGAAGAAGCGCCGTCGGAAGACGTAGCGCCGCCCTTCCAGCCATCGTTATCGTCCTCGAAATTATCCCACGAACCGATGCCGCGACCGGACTTCTTGGCATCGTAATCGTCTTCGACGCCCAGCCAGTCACTCATGCTGTCCTGTTCGTTTTTCTTTTTACGACCGAACAGGCCGCCCAGGCCGCGCTTGCGAGACTTAGGTGCCGCAGGGGCGGGAGCCGAAATGGTCTCGATCGGCTGTGCGCCCGACGCAACGGGCATAGGAGGCGCAACGGGTGCCGATGTGGGTTCGGGACCCTGAGCGGTAGCAAAGGGGTCGTTGACCTGTGCGGAGGGATCGGGAAGGTCGAACAGCGACGTGCGAGACGCAACGTTTGTCTGCTTCATCGACGGCAGCGACGGATCGGGAACCGAAGCCAGCGGAGACGAGGAGGGTGCAGGCGACGGTGCCGACGCCGGATCGGGAACATTCATCTGCGGACGCGGCGATGCTTGGGAGGAAATCTGGGCCATAAGGGAATCGACCGTTTCGTCCTGAGTGGGAGCGACATCGGCAACCGTGGCACCGGAACCACTCGGGATCGGCATGGTGAAAATCTGCGTGGAGTAAGGCCTCGACCCATCTGTCTCGGGAGCCTCGGAAACCGCAGGCACTTCCTCCTGCTCGACCTCGGTCGAATCACCTTGATCGGCTGCCGCGTATTGCTCTTCGTCACAGTTGACCTCGACGGGCTCGTGCCCGGCGACATCTTGGATTTCGGCAGCATCAATAGGCTCGTCATCGTCTGCCGCGTCGCCCTGCTCATCGGAAACAGGAAGGGGCTCGGCAATCGCGGTGCCTTGCTTTTCAAACGTTATCGTGGAATCGAACTGCGCGGCATCAAACGACATGGTGCTATCGACGTGCTGCTGAGCCTCAAAGGACGTTGTAGCTTCGGCGGCGTCGACAGGCACGGACTGCATAGCCTCGTTCTGCTCGAACTCTTGCGCCGCGCGCTCACGTGCCGCCTCGGCTGCCTGCTGCTGAGCGATAGCCTCCTGCTCGGCAGCCTCGCGTGCGGCAGCGCGCTTCCCCTCGAAATCGTCGACAAATTTCCTGCCCTTTGCAAGCGCACCCTTAAAGAAGTTGGAAGCGCTGGCGCCAATCGAAGAGAACGCGGATGCAATATCGGCATGGGGCGTTGCCGCGGGAATCTCGGCCGAGAAATCAGTATCGCTCTCGTAAGACACGCGCCTCGGCTGTTCAGCGTAATCGTCGTCAGGATCGTCCGTAACGTCTTGCGCCGGCGCGGCGGGAGCCAAAATGTCCAGTCCTGCCGCGGGATCGATCGCGGACACCGCCTCGGGCTCGGCAACGGCAGCGGCAACCGCGGCAGACTCATCATCCACGGCGACAACGGGCGCAGATGCAGTCACGACGGGGGCAGGCTCGGGCTCAAACGTCGGCTCCTCGCCTTCCTCGTAATCGAGCGTGCAGGACTCGGGAAGCATTCCGAGCGCACGGATGGCATCCGAACCAAAGCGGATGTTGCCGGCGGCATTGCGATAGAGCCTGGGCTCGGGCTCGGCCGCGACAGGCTCCTCCGCCGGCTCGGCAGTGGGAACCTCGTCATTGAACTCTTCGGCCTGGACAGCCTGATTCTGATCCTCGGGCACGATGGCGCCAATCAGCGTCTCGTCGGCAGACGCACCCTCAAAGCCCTCGATCTGCTCGTCGAAAGCCTCGCCCTGTTCGGGCTCGGTCTGAGCGTCGGGAGCAATCGGCTGACCGAACTCGTCCTCGGCGTAGGTAGGCTCTTCATACTCGATGGTGTTGCCGTAGTCGTTTTGCTGTTGGGCCGCGGCATACTCCGCTGCTGCGCGCGCCATCTCCTCGGCACGACGCTTCTGCTCCCCAAAATAGGTATCGAACGGAACATCGTCGGGAAACTCGTTTTCGCCCTGGAAGGGAGCAACGTTGTCCATAACGCCGAGCATAGCGGCGACAGAAGACTTGTTGCACACTGCGCCGGACGTATAGGGAAGCACAAAACGGTTAGAAATGATGTTTGCCGCGTTGGCGAGCGCAACGAGGGAAGCGAGGATCGCGACAATCCACAGCAGAACCTTGAGCGCGCCGGGGAGCGGCAGGATACGCAAGATGGCAACGGCAGCAGGGGCAACCGTGGCAACGGGCAACAGCTTGGCGATGAGCGCACGATACGAAGCATAGGGCTCGCGGGCGAGCAGCTCAGCACGGGGAGAGTCGTAGTGTGCGACAACGACCACCGGGCGGTTGCGCGGAGACGCAAGCGGGCCCGAGGCCTTGTGGTAGGCAATGACATTTTGGCTCACGCCCGTCTTACCCAGGCGCGAAACCACGGGGTGGCCCGTGCGCTCGAGCACGTAGAGTACGGCACCGACAATGGCCAGCAAGGTGCCGACCAAGCCGATACCGCCGCCGATGCCCATCAGCAGGGCGCCGGCAAACGCAAGGATACCGGTAACGGCAAATGCCAATCTACTGGGCGCCGGGGCATTGAACTCCTGAACCTCGGGATCAAAGCCGTGGTTGCGGAAGATCTGAGCGATATCCTCGGCAGCCAAGCGCTCTTCTTCGCTGCATGCCGGCGTAATGCCGGTGTTCTGCAGCAGGTGGTTAATATAGTTCTGGGTGTTCGCCATGTGCGCTCCACATCCATAATCCGACAAATAGGCCCAATGCTTGCACATTAGAACCGTATATAGTCGAAAGTATACCCCGAGCGAGCGCAAACGACCGAATTCGGGCCATCTTAACGCCCCGAGCGGACAAGGATATAGCCTAATCTCCATATCGGACTAAAATCATGGCAGCAAACCACCTTCTCATGCGAGGACTCTATGACGGCAAGCGACGCGACCGCGACAATTAAAAAGGGGAATTCGGAGCCAAGTTTCGATAAAACGGCTCAGCGCATCCTCAATCTTTTCTTTGTGCTCAACAGCTCCCCCGAACCGCTGACGACCGAGCAGATCGTCTTGGATTCTGACCTGGGATATGGCTCGGGCAATATCGACTCGGATAAGCGCAAGTTTCGGCGCGATCGTGACAAACTGCTCGAGCGTGGCATCTTAATCAAGGAGGTTCGCCCCGCCGGTGCGCAGGAGACCGAGGAAAGCTCGTGGACAATCGACCGCGAGCACACGTTTGCTGCAGGCGGCCTCATCACCGCAGACGACGCCGATATCCTGCTCAACGCCATCGACCAGACGCTAGCGGCCGGCTCATCCACCTTTGCCGCGCCGCTTGCCGATATTCGCTCCAAGATTGCCTACCTCACCGGCATGTCGGCGGTGGACGATGCACCGATCCGCCGCTCTCCCACCGTCGATGCGGTATGGAGCGCCTTTGCCGAGCGATGCGCGCTGCGATTTTTATATCAGAACGGACGCGGCGAGCAGAAAGAACGTACCGTCTGTGTCTACGGCATGTTCGAACGCGAGGGCGTGGCGTACTTCTGCGGCCTCGACAATGTCACCGACGACATCAGGACATTCCGCTGCGACCGTATCGTTCGCGCTTGGCGTCCTTCGAAGGCCTACGCCATCCCTGCGGACTTCAATCTCAACGACTATCTGTTCTTTGAATTCGATTTCGCCGACCGACCGACCGTTGCAGCCACGTTCTCGTTCGCCCCTCAGACGCAGATCGATATGATCAACGGCCTCACGCGCGGACGAGGCGAGCTCGCACACACCGATTCGGGATGGACTTGGACCGTTGACGTGCGAGATCTTGAAGCCGCCGCCTCATTTTGCATGGCCCACGCCATGGACGGCATGAGGCCCATGGCCCCCAAATCGCTCAAGCAGGCGTGGAACCACCTCATTGAAAGGACGGTGCACGAGCATGCCCGTGCGTAAACTCACCAGCGAGCAGAGGCTCTCGCGCGCCATCGACATCATGGAGGCCCTCTACGCCGCCGGCGAGAGCGGCATGACACGAACTGAGATTTGCAGTCGCTTTGACATCACGGGAGTGTCGCTCGACGAGATTCTCGAGATCGTCTCGACGCTCGCGGACCGAGAATCGGGTGCGCGCATCATCTGCGAATGCCACGGCGAGCGTGTGGTCCTCACCGGTGACGCCGGGCGTGTGCTACCGCTGCGCCTGAGTGCCGCCGAGGGCGCTGTGCTCAACCACGAACTTGAATCGTTGGGGATCGAGCCCCAGGCGGCGGCTCGAATTCGACATGCTCTTCTACCCGAAGAGCTCGGCTATAACCAGCACGTCTTTGACACCGTCAACCACGGGTCGCACTGGCAGCAGCTGAGCTGCGCCATTCAGGACGGCGTTCGCTGTCGCATCTCGTATCGCTCGATGGACGATGCGCGGCCACGCGAGCGTCTGGTCGACCCCTTGCGCATTACAGCAAACGGCGACCAAACATATCTGATTGCCTGGGACATCGCGGTCGATGAGCAGCGCACCTATCGCATGGATAAAATCGAGGGACTCGCCTTGACGGAAGACTCCGTCGTGCCTCACGCACCGGACGTTGCATCCCTCCACGATTCCCTTGCCCGGACGCAGCGTAGCGCAAAGCTCTTGATGCCATTCGATATGGCGGAGCATCTGGACTGGGCCGGCATCACCCTAATCGAACGCAGCGGGACAGACATGGCAACGGTAACCGTACATTACGGCTCCGAGCGTTGGCTGCTGAGCCAGATAATCGCAGCGGGCGGAGCCATCCGCATCTTGGATGACCCCGCCCTGTCAAAGCGTCTGTGCGATATGGCAAAAACCCTCGTCTGTCCGCTTTAGCGCCGCCGCTCGTGGCGTGCACGCCACAGCTGTAGATAGTGCCCGATCTGCGCCGATTCGATGCGCTGGTAGGAGCTCGTGGGCAGCGACGTTAAGAACTTCTTGCCATAGCCCTTCGTCACCAGGCGAGGATCCGCCAAGATCAGCACGCCGCTATCGGTCGACGAGCGAATCAAACGCCCCGCGGCCTGCTTAACCTCGAGCACCGCCTCGGGCAGCGAATAGCGCGCCCATGCGCGGTCTTCGCGCAGGTTGCGCTCGCACGAGAGCGGGTCCGTGGGGCTCGAGAACGGCAACTTGGGAATGATGACGCAGCGCAGCGTCTCGCCGCTGGCATCAAACCCCTCCCAGAAGGCCTTAAGCGCAAAAAGCGACGAGGTCGGTTCGTTGATAAACCGGTCGCGCAGGCGACGAGGAGATGAGTTGCGCTGCTGGCAGTTGAGTTCCAGACCCGCCCGGGCCATCTTGGGCTCAACGCGGGCGTACAGGTCTTCCATGTCGCGCCGATTGGTGAACAACGTGAGCACCGATCCGCCCATGGCAAGATGGGCGTCGACCAGTACGCGCTCGAGCGCCGTAAGATAGCTCTCACGATCGCGCGGATCGGGGATATCGCCCGCAACGACTACAGCCATGTTCGAATCGAAGTCGTAGCTCGAATCCAAGTGCAGCGATGACGACGTTGAAGCACCGATGCGATCAAGGCCGACCGCATGGTTAAAGTGCTCAAAGCTTTTGGACACCGTCATGGTCGCCGAGGCAAAAATAGCCGTGTGAACCTCGGGCAGCCACTCGGTTGCCAAGGCCTCGCCAATGTCGATGCGCTCTGCGGTCATTGACTCTCCGCCGGCACGCAGCCTGCGATTGACCTGCAGCGAATACACGTAGTGTTCATCGGTACCATCAATGATGAGTTTTAGGTTCTCGGCCAGCTCGTGCAGGCGGCGCGAGATATCACCCAGGTCGACAACAACCTCTGGCTTGTCGGCGGCGACGGCTTGCACCAGCGCGTCGACGCTCTTGTCAGCTTGTTCCAATGCGTCGATGCCAGTGTAGGCCGACTGTAAGAAATCATGCCAGTCGTCAGATTCGCGCAGCTCGGGGCCAATCCATAGATTGGCATTGTCATAACCCCCACGCGCACGGCGGCCGAGCTCGCGAACGCCATCGAACACGCCGGCGATCGCCATGCTCGCGCGCGAGACCGTCGACGTCGCCTTGGCAGTAAGGCCCAGATAGAGCGTAGAGCCCTCGGAGGTTGCCAAATCACGGGAAACCTGGCTTAGCGCGCCGGTGCTCGAGCCACCCAGACGCTCAAACAGAACGCGCGATTCGTCCGCCGACACCACACGCGCCCACTGACAGCGCGCCTCGCGCTCGATGGAATGGGCCTCGTCGATTACCCAATGACGAATCGGAGGCAAAATCCTGCCCTCGGCCGCGACGTTGCGGAACAGCAGGGAATGGTTGGTGACCACCACATCGGCATGCGCCGCACGACGGCGAGCGCCGTGGACCAAACATTTATCAGGGAAAAACGGGCAGAGGCGACGAGCACACTCGCGCGAGGCCGTCGTAAAGTCGGGACGGTTGACACTGCGCCACCGAATGCCGAGCGAGTCGAGGTCGCCATCGGCTGATTGGCAGACGTACGCCATAATGACCGCGACCGCCGTGAGCGTGTCCGCCGGATCGCGCTTGGTGGTAATCTCGACCTGGCCGCGGCTCATGCGCTCGAGCTTGCGCAGGCACGGATAGTGGTCATACCCCTTGAGAGCGCAAAATGACAGACCACCGTCCAGTTGCTCGGCAAGTTTTGGCAGCTCATGGTACATGAGCTGGTCGGCAAGATTGTTCGATTTGGTCGCAATACCTACCGTGATGTTGTTACGGCGTGCTGCCTCGGCAAAAGGCACCAGATAGGCCATCGATTTGCCGACGCCTGTGCCTGCCTCAATTACTCGATGAGTGCCCGTGACCAGCGCATCGCGGACCTCGAGCGCCATCGCGATCTGCTCATCACGCGGCTCGTAGGTGGGATACATGCGATTGACCAGGCCACCTGGCGTATAGTCTGCCTCGATCTCCTCACGACTCGGCATCTTGAGAACCGGCAGCTCATCGGCGTCCACCCGATCGTCGGCGCGATCGGCCTTGAGAACGTCAGCACGAGCGGCGCTGAGAGAGAAGATAGAACCAGGGTTCTGCCCTGCCAAGAATGAGAAGATAGGACGATAGGACCAAGGCACGTCCGGATGCATGTCGGCTAGGCGCGCCATGAGGCCCTGGGGCAAGTCGGTGAGCGCCACGAGCAACACGCGCCATACGCCACACAGGGCGTCGACGTCGGCATTGGCACGGTGTGATACCGAGTCGCAGCCAAACAGATCGGCCATAAAAGACAGCTTGTGCGAGGCCAGGCGCGGAAGCGCGATGCGCGACAGCGCCAGCGAATCGATCCAAATATCGCTCACGTTGACGCCGCCTTTGATCGACTCGATAAACGAGCGGTCGAACGTGGCGTTGTGTGCGATCACCGGGCAGCCACCGACAAAATCGGCGAGAGCGGCGACGGCCTCAACCGCCGACGGGGCATCTGCCACATCGGCATTTGTAATGCTCGTGAGCTCGGTAATCTCGGCGGGAATCAGCTGTTTGGGATGCACGAAGGTATCGAAGCGGTCGATGACCTCGCGGCCCGAAAGACGGGCCGCCGAGATCTCGATCAGCTCGTTGTCCTGCACCGAAAGACCCGTGGTCTCGGTATCGAGGACAATCACATCTTCCTCGATAAGGCCGAAGGACTGCGTTTTGGCGCGGTCGGCAAGCGTGGCATAGGAGTCGATGACAAACTGCGGCGTTCCTGACGAAACCGCGTCCTCGATTAGCATGCAATGCCCGCTCGACGAAGGCCCATACGGATCAGGCTGTCACAGACCTGCGGGAACGTCATGTCGTCGGTGTGGCGGATCTCATCTGGATACAGCGACGTATCGGTCATGCCGGGAATGGTATTGGTCTCGAGGATAACGGGGCCGTCCTCGCTCACAATAAAGTCGCTGCGCGAGATACCCAGGCAACCGAGGGCCTTGTGAGCGGCACAGGCAAGTTCCTGAGCGCGAGCGTAATTCTCGGGTGAAATCTGCGCCGGAATGCGATGGATATCCGTAGGGTCGACATACTTCACGTCCAGATCGTAGAACTCGCAGTCCTCGGGCTTACGAATCTCGACAATCGGCAGGGCGCGTACGTCATCTTCGCCGTATACGCCGACGGTGATCTCGGTACCCTCGATGCACTTCTCGACCAGCACTTTGTCGCCGTACTCAAACGCCTTGGCGATTGCCGCGGGCAGCTCGGAGGGCTCATGGACCAGGGAAATGCCATAGCTGGAACCGTTGACGGCCGGCTTCACAAAGCAGCGCTCGCCACAAACCTCGACGATATGATTGATATCGACTTCATCGCCCACCTCGAGCGCAAGGCCGGGGGCAATGGGAATGCCCGCCTTGGCGTATAGGAGCTTAGAGACCTCCTTGTCGGCACCGCAGGCGCTGGCAAGTACGCCCGAGGCCGTGTAGGGGATACCCAGGGTCTCCATGGCACCCTGCATGGCGCCATCCTCACCGCCGGCGCCGTGCATGGCGATAAATGCCACATCGAATCCGCCGGTCGCCATGGTTACCATAAAGTCATCGGCGGCCGTGTCAAGCAGCTCCACCGAGGTGTAGCCGGCTTCCTTCAGTGCCACCACAACGTTCTTTCCCGAATCGAGCGAGATCTCGCGCTCGGCGGAATGACCGCCCGCCAAGACCGCTACGTGCATGTTCTCTAGGCTTTTACCCGGCATGGGCAGACTCCTCCTCTATAATTTCTGCAGCTGATACCATATTGTAGCGATACCCTCTACGTTTCCCCAAAATCGAAAGGCTTCCATGAATCCCAGGACTAAATCTCAGGACATTCGCGACTTGAGCCAAAACGATATTCGCGAGCTCGTGGCCGAACTTGGCCAGCCCGCCTTCCGCGCGAAGCAGCTCATCGAATGGGTCTTTGAGAAGAACGTTTGTTCGTTTGACGATATGACCAACCTTCCCAAGGCTTTCCGTGAGCAGCTTAAAGAGGCTTTTGCCTTTGATACGCCGACTGAACTCACCAAGCAGGTTTCCAAAGATGGCTCGCGCAAGTATCTGCTCGAGTACCACGATGGCATTTCCGTCGAGACTGTCGGCATGCCCCGTCGTAACAAACTTTCCGTCTGCGTTTCCACCCAGGCAGGCTGCGGCATGGGCTGCGCCTTTTGCGCTACCGGTCTCAACGGCCTCAAGCGCTCTCTGACCGCTCAAGAGATCGTCGACCAGGTGCTTCATGTATCCAACGACTTTGGCGAGCGTGCCACAAGCGTTGTCTTCATGGGCCAGGGCGAGCCGCTTGCCAACTACGACGAGGTTCTCAAGGCATTGCGTATCCTCAACGACCCCGATGGTATCGGTATCGGCGCTCGTCACCTCACCGTCTCTACCAGCGGCGTTATTCCCGGTATTCGCAAATTTGCCGATATCCCCGAGCAGTTCACTCTTGCCGTTTCCCTGCATTCCGCCATCCAGTCGACGCGCAATAAGCTCATGCCCGGTGTTAAGAAGTACACGCTGCTTCGCCTTCACGAAGCGCTTCAGCTCTACACCGAGAAGACTGGCCGCCGCCCGACCTATGAGTATGCCATGATCGAAGGCGTCAACGATACGAATCCCGAGATGCAGGCGCTCTGCGACTTCTGCGAGGGAACGCTGTGCCACGTTAACCTGATTCAACTTAACGACATCGAGGGCAGCCCGCTCAAGCCGTCGCCGATTCATAAGGTTGAGGATCTTCAGCGTCGTCTTGAGTCCCGTGGCATCGAGACCACGATTCGTAACTCCCGTGGTAGCGATATTGACGCCGCTTGCGGACAGCTGAAACAGCGCTTCAAAGTTCAGAAGAACGCATAGGGGAGTCGCACTCCAAAACGTTTCATGTGAAACATCGAATGGCCCCGGTTGCAGGATATGCAACCGGGGCCATTTCATTTATTGACCTCAATTTTGGACCGTTGCTAGCTTTCCCATTTTTTTACGGACAAAATAAGCGGCCCTTGTCTCATGAATCAGACAAGGGCCGCTCAAAATATGCAGGGTAATTGTTAGGTACCTAATAGCCTACATTTTCCCATTGGTTGCTAACCCAACCTTGATTAATCTTAGGATTTTTCGTTACCTGAGCAGTGCGCATGGCAACATCTTCTGTCATAACATCCATTTTCTTCTTGGATGTATCAACGATATCATGCGCACTACGAAGCAAACGACCTCGAAGTTCATCGTCTGTCGCGATCTTAAAGCCAGCAAAGGCACCAGCCGCGACAGTCGTCGCCAACGCAATCGCAGTAATAATCTTATTCCTCATCGTGGCCTCCTTGATCAAACTGAATCATTTCACCAAGAATACGAGAGAGCTCTTCCTCGTCTTTAAACTCAATCTCAATCTTATTCTTTCCACGCGAGCTCTTCACGCGCACGTTGGTATTAAATACCTGACGAAGTACACGCGCAGCCTTTTTAAAAGACTGAGGCGTTGCAGGCCTCGGCGTCTTAGGCGTCTCTCCGGCAGAAAACAATGGAGCAAGATTTTCTGTCGCTCTTACGGAAAGGCCCTCCGCAACAACCTTCTCTGCAAGTCGAATTCGAGCATCCTCATAGGGAACTGCAAGAATCGCACGTGCGTGACCAGCAGTAAGTTTACCCTCAAAAATCATCTGCTGAACTAATTCGGGGAGATCGAGAAGGCGCAGTGAGTTTGTAATTGCAGAGCGCGACTTGCTTACGGCCTTCGACAATGCCTCCTGGGTCATACCGCTAGCATCGATGAGCTTGCGATAGCCCTTAGCCTCTTCGACGGGATTCAGATCAGAACGCTGAAGGTTTTCGATAAGAGCAAGAGCCAGCATCTCTTCATCATTAACATCTTTAATGATGACAGGCAGTTCCTCAAGACCAGCAAGCTTTGACGCCTGGTAACGACGCTCACCAGCGATGATCTCATAGCCGTTTCCATGCTTGCGAACCAAGAGCGGCTGCAAAACGCCATGTTCTTGGATTGACTCGCTCAACTCGCGAAGTTCAGTTTCATTAAAGTGAATTCGCGGTTGATTAGGGTTGGGAACGATATCCTCAATAGGTAGTTTTGTTTCAGATGCGACATTTGAAGCAGATGCAGCAGAACCACCGGTCTCATACTCGGCCTCAGAGACCAAAGCATTGAGTCCACGCCCCAATCCGCCACGTTTCTTTGCACTAGGCACGCTTGATCACCTCTTTTGCAAGGTTCATATACGCTTTTGCACCCTTGTTTTGAGGTGCATAGGTAATTACCGGTTCTCCAAAAGACGGAGCTTCAGAGATTTTAACCGTACGGGGAATCAGCGTCTTAAACGCCTTATCACCAAAGTACGATTGAACTTCCTCAACAACCTGATTCGACAAAGAAGTACGTGAGTCATACATGGTCATAAGCACGCCATAGGTGTCTAAGCCCTTGTTCAGACGTGATTTGACCATCTTCATTGACTCAAGCAGCTTCGTAACGCCCTCGAGTGCGTAATACTCACACTGGATTGGAATCAAAACGCTATCTGCTGCGGTCAAGGCATTGATAGTAAGCAGGCCGAGCGAAGGAGGACAGTCAATGAAAATAAAATCGAACTCTTCCTGAATCGGCTCAAGCAAATCTTTGAGGCGGGTTTCACGAGCAATTGCGCTTACGAGCTCAATTTCGGCACCTGCAAGCTGAATCGTAGCTGGAATTACGAATACCTTTTTGCAATTTGTATCAAGAACAAGCGATTCTGCCGGCACATCATTCAACAATGCATCATAGATGCAGCGATCAAGGTCTTCTTTTTCAATTCCAAATCCACTGGTGCTGTTTCCCTGCGGATCAAAATCGACAATCAGTGTCTTACGACCCTGCTCACCCAGTGCTGCTGCAAGGTTCACAGCCGTCGTTGACTTACCGACGCCGCCTTTTTGATTGATGATTGCAATGATACGCGTGTCTTTTGCGCTCTTAGAACGCTTAACGTCGCGAAATCCCACGGTCCCTCCTGGTGTGTATTAATGCTGTCAAACGGAGGATGTTTCACGTGAAACATTCCGATTCGATATCAACCGCCATGTTTCACGTGAAACACTGCAAGTTGTTAGTATCCATTATGTTTCACGTGAAACATCTAGGCAAGCGGATTCTTCTTTGCCATGCCATTTGCACGAGGCAATGAAACGGATGCCGGATGACTCTTTTTAAGAACAATGAACTCCCTGTGGCCCAAGCCCTCAGGCAAATCGATTGCGTCATTCAGAAGCAAAGTGAAGCCGCAAATCTTAGCTGCTGACATGCCGGAAGCAAGCTCCTCATCCGAAGGATTACCCTTGGTGATAACAAATAGCCCTCCGTCTTTGAGGAACGGAGCAGCATACTCAACAAGAATCGGTAGAGGGGCAAGTGCGCGGGCGGTTACGACAGAAAACTGCTTCTTATGGCTTCGAGCATATTCTTCAAGGCGATCATGAACCGCATGAGCATGTTTCAATCCAAGAACATCAACAAAAGAATTGACAGCATCAACCTTCTTACCAACAGAGTCAATATAAGTAGCTTTACGATGCGTGGTTATGGTTAACGGAATACCAGGGAAGCCCGCACCTGTTCCCATATCGAGCAAAGCTCCCTCAGGAGCCTTATTGATATAGGGGAGCAAAACAAGTGAGTCGAGGATATGAAGTACCACAGCATCTTCTATGTTAAGAATACGGGTGAGATTGGTTGTCTTATTTGTTTCCAGAACCAAATCCAAATGTTGAATACATTTCCTCAGCTCAGTATCAGTTAAGCTCAAGGAATACTCTTTGCAATAGGAAGTTAGACGACTCAACATCTCGTCAGCCTGCTGATCAGTAAGTACTAACAACGAAAGCTCCTTTCTGACAAAAATCAGTGTATCGAGAACTTTTGACAAAAAAAGGGGACGTGGAAACCACGTCCCCTTAGCATAAGCTCGAGTAGATTATCGAGCAACAATCATCACATGGCGATCGGGGTCAGAACCCTCAGAATGAGTATCGACGGCGTCATTGCCACGAAGTGCAATGTGAACCAGTCGGCGCTCGTAGGCATTCATGGGCGGAAGCGAAACACTCTTATGAGTGCGGATGGCACGCTCGGCAGCAGACTGAGCCATGGAGGCAACCTTGTCCTGACGGCGGCTCTTGTATCCCTCGACGTCCACTACAACCGGATACCTAAAGCCGAGCTTGCGGCTCACCAGCAATGAGAACATAACCTGAAGGGCATCAAGGGTGCGACCATGACGGCCAATGAGAACAGCAAGGTCGGGAGCCGTTACATCCAGAATCAGCTCACCCTCGCCGCCCTCATACTCATCGATAGGAGAGTTGGCGGCATCGAAGTGCGAAAGGATGGAACACAGGATGGAAATCGCGACATCGGCAATGGTGTCGAGCTCCTCGTCGGTCAGCTCTTCACCAGCCTTGTAGCGCTGTGCAATCTCGGGATAATCGCCCGCGACCTGCGGGGCAACCTCCTCAAGCATATCCTCGATGATCTCTTCAGACATAACGTACTCCAAAAGTTAGGTACCTAAATAAGATTACTGTCCCACTACTTCTTCTTGTGCGGGCGCGGCTTCTTCTCGCGACGAGTGACCTCGACCTGGAGCGGAGCGTTCTTAAGACGCTCCTCCTCATCGGCCTTAGCCTTGTCGATAACCTTCTGCGTCACGAAGATCTGCTGGATAACCTGCCAGGCAGAGGACACATCGTAGTACAGCAGAACGCCGACGGGCAGGCTCCAGCCCATCCAAAGCATCATGACCGTCATGACAACGGCCATCATACGCATGCTCTGAGCCTGCTGGCCGGTCTGGTTGCGCGACATATAGAGCTGCGGAATCAGGGTCAGGACAGCGAACAGGATCAGGCAGACCAGCGCAGGCAGCGCGACCATAAAGCCATCGGCAAAGGAGGCACTCGGCGTGGTGGTCAGGTCGGGCAGAATATTAAAGAACGAGAACGTGCCGTCGTTAAAGTAGTCCGGCAGGCTACGCAGCAGCGTAAACAGGGCAAACAGGATAGGCATCTGAATCAGAAGCGGCAGACAACCAGCCATGGGGTTGAACTTGTTCTCGCTGTAGAACTTCTGCATCTCCTCGGCCTGACGCTGGGGATCGTCGGCATAGCGCTCCTGGATCTCGAGCATCTTGGGCTGCAGCACCTGCATGCGAGCCGTCGACTTGGTCGACTTGAGCATAAGCGGCGTCAGCAGCAGACGGATGATGACCACCAGGATGATGATGGACAGGCCCCAGTCGACCGCAAAGGTCTGGATGAGCTTGAGCAGCTCGAAAAGGATGTTAACGATCCAATCCCACATGTAAGTTTTCCTCCGATAGCGAGTGCCCGCTAGGGCACAGGGTCATAACCGCCGACGTGCAGGGGATTGCAGCGAGCGATGCGCCTCACGGCAAGCCAGCAGCCTCTCAAAACACCGTACTTCTCAATCGCCTGGACGGCGTATCGCGAGCACGTTGGGTAATAAATGCAGGCGTCAGGCAATAAGGGCGAAATAACCTGTTGATATATGCGAATAGGAGCGATGGCAACACGTCGCAAAACGTGATTGCTCATCGCTCCTCCCCGGCAACGCCGGCGCGTTTCATAAGCGAACGCAATGCATTGTCCATCTCCTGCGGCGAGGAAACCCTCGTCTTGGGAGTTGCGAACAAGATGATGTCATAACCCGCAACGGGAAATCCACAGCTGCGGGCGGCCTCGCGCATCACACGCTTAGAACGGTTGCGCACGACAGCACAACCGAGCCGTTTAGCACCAACGAAGGCGACCCTTCCGGAGTCGCCTTCGCCAACCGATTCACATATGGTCATTCGAATCAGAGGGTGATTGAAACGACGCCCCTGACTGAACACATGCTCGAAATCTTGCCGAGACTTAATAGTCTTCATGCGAGATGTGTGTATCGCTGCTAGACAGTGAGACGCTTGCGGCCCTTGGCGCGACGACGGGCGAGCACGGCACGACCACCCTTGGTGGCCATACGGGCACGGAAGCCATGGGTCTTGGCACGCTTACGCTTATTAGGCTGATACGTACGCTTCATCTTAAGTTCCTCCTGCTGCATTTCGAGTGTCCGCGGGGGCGCGGACGCAGATATAGACACGTGAGCTTGAAGATTGTAGGGAAATCAATGTTCAAATGTCAAGAAATCAAAGGTAAAAGGTTGCGCAGTTCACACGGTTCCCCCATAAGCCGAGCTCGATTTAGCGGTGCATGGCAACTTTTCACGATATTTCATCGAGTTTTCAACAGGTCATGTTGGCAATGTTGAGAACTTTTCGTCCGTTTTCCAAAGTTTTCAACAGGTTTTGAAAAGTTGTCGAAAGATGAGAAACATTGCACGGTGAGCTACTATTTGTTCGAAACCTTTTGAAAGATTGCGAGCGGCATGTCTGACGACTTTTACACCATGGTCGATTCCGGAGACCCGGCACCCGACAACGAGCACATCACCGGCGTGCGCGAAGAGCGTAAGGAAGGCGAGCAGACGACCACGCAGGCGCCAAAAGCCATGTACGCCGCGCGCATCGCCGTCTACGACGACATGCTGTCGACACCGCGTGTGATCGTCATTGATCCGCAAGATGTCCGCACGTATTTGGAAGAGACGACCAACACCGTCTACCAGTGTATGAAAGAGCAAGGTGGCCACATCTCGCTCATGGTCATCCGCGAGATTGTCGAAAACTTTATCCACGCACACTTTGCCGAGCCCATCATCTCGATTCTGGACGGCGGAGACACCATCCGCTTTGCCGATCAAGGACCCGGCATCGACGACAAGGAGCGCGCTTTCGACTTTGGCGTTACCAGCGCAAACAGCAAGATGAAGCGCTATATCCGTGGAACAGGAGCAGGGTTTCCCATGGTGCAGGAGTATTTGGAAAACGCCGGCGGGGCCGTGTCCATCGAGGACAATATGGGCAACGGCACCGTGGTTACGGTAAGCCTGGACCCTAAACGCGTGCAGGAAATCGAACGCGCCGGCGGGCGCGGTGCTGCCGTGCGGCCCGAGACGGAGCAGCCCGCATATCCCCTGCCGGGAGCTTTTGCGCAGCAGCCCATGGCAACGCAGCAGATGCAGCCCCGCGTGGGACAGATGCAGCAGCCCAGAATGCTTCCTACACAAGAGCCCCAGGCGGCGTCGATGTCGATGCCGCCAAACGTGCCAGAGGCCATGCCGCTGGCGGATCAGGATACAGCAGCAATGCAGCAGGCGACGGGGGCACCGGGTGGCCAGCAAATGGGCTATCAGCCGTACCAACAGGGATATCCATATCAGCAGATGCAGCCACTGGGGTATGGCCAGCAGTTCCCGCAGCAGTACCAGCAGGGATATCAGCAGCCGTACCAGCAGATGCCGCAGCAGCAGTACAACCCCTGGGCCCAGCAGATGCCTCCGCAGCCTTACCAACAGTGGCCTCAAAGTTTTCAACAGCAAATGCCGCCGATGCAGAGTTCTCAACAACCAGCAGCTCAAATGATGTATCCTAATGCAGCAAATCAGTATGCGCAGCCACAACCGGACGTGTTCGTAAGCGATCGCGGCAACGCCGCGCTGGACTATCTGGCGCAAAATCAAGCGTGCGGTGCTACCGATCTGGCGAGGGCGTTTGGAAACTCGGCCCCCACTTGGTCACGCACGCTCAATGACTTGGCGCAGGCCGGCTTGGTCATCAAGCATGGCCAGAAATACCATCTGACCGAACTCGGCGCCGCTCGCGTGCGAGCTCAGAGCTAAAGAACGGGAGAGACAGTGGACGAGGAAGCAAGCATCATCCTGGGGGATGCCATCGCCTTTTGCCAGCGCGACGGCCAAGATGCACGCCTCATCAACATGCTGGGGCAATCGCGCGCCATAAGCCTGACCGAAGATACGCTCACGATCGAGGCCCCCTCGCGCTTTGCCATCGCGCAGCTCAAAAAGCATCAGCCGACCATTGAGGCCTATCTGGAAGAAATCGCCTTTGCACCGATCGCGCTCGACATCGTGGCACCGCAAGGCGCCGCGACGGAATCCGCTGCCGCGACGGCGCCTGCCACGGCTCCCGCTGCTTCCCCGGCGGCGCCGGCCTCCGCAGGCGACGTACCGACAATCGAGCACCAGCACAGCGATGTTTCCCGTGAAACCATGGCACCGTTGCCGACCGCGGCGGCGACGTCAACGAACGCACCCGTCACGCACATGCCCATCGCTCACGACGCAACGACGGGCGCGGATTCGGGCATTGCAATCAAGAACACGCTCTCGGCCGATGATTTTCGTCGCATGATGAACCAGATGAAGGGCGGAGCGCCAACTAAATCCACGCAAGCTGCGACCCCCGCTTCACCCATGCCAGCACCGACCGTACCGGCCGAGCAGAATACGGATGGAGCCCCACTCGCCGCGAACTCAAAATTTACCTTTGAGAACTTTGTCTACGGCCCCGAGAACAGCCATGCCTATCGCTCGGCACTCAAGTTTGCCGCCCTCGCGGACGAGCGGGGCACGTGCACATCACTGTTCATCTACGGCAAATCGGGCCTGGGCAAGACGCACCTGCTGCTTGCCATCAAAAACGAGCTCGCCGAAAAGTCGCCCGAGATCAAGGTCAAGTATGCCAACTCCCAGGCATATCTGGACGACCTGATGACCGAGTTCGACCGCCAAAAGAAGAGCAACGCCCCCATCATGCAGGCGTACCACGGCGTGGACGTGCTCATCATCGACGACATCCAAAACATCATCGGCAAGCGCGCGAGCGTGGACTACTTTTTCCAGCTCATGGACGAGTTCATCCGCAACAACAAGAAGGTCGTCATCGCGGCAGACCGCGCCCCCAAGGACCTGAGCATGGACGAGCGTCTAACCAGCCGCTTCAACGCCGGCATGCTCTGCCTGGTCGCAGAGCCCAGCTACGAAATGAAATACAAGATCTTGCAGCGCTATTACGAGAACACCATCGTCGCCGCTCCCGAGGCAGGCGACGACTCGCTGCTGGCGGCCTATGGGGGCGACGGCGGGCACCTAACCGACGAGCACTTTAAACACATGGCCGAGGTCTCGGGCACCAACATCCGCGAACTCGAGAGCTTTTGCGAGCGCTGCGCCGGCGAGGCGGGCGACCGCGAGCGCGAGGGCGGGGAGCTCACCTTTGACGATATCGACGCCATCGCCAGCCAGTACTTTGACACATCGGCCAAAAAGATCAACGTCCAGACGGTTCAGTCCGTCATCGAAGAGCAGTACGGCGTGACGCACGAGGAGCTCATCGGCCCGCGTCGCAACGCCAATATCGCCAAAGCACGCCATATCGCTATCTACCTGGCCATCGAGATGTGCGAGATGACGACCACGGCGGTGGGCGCCGAATTTGGCAACCGCAACCACTCGACCGTCAGCACGAGTTACAAAAAGGTCCAGAAGATGATCCAGGAAGACCGCACCGTCACCGAAGACCTCAAGTCGCTGCGCGATAAAATTACACTGCGCTCGTAGGGAAATAGAGACACCTGTTGAAAACTTGTCGAAACCACGGGCATAAGGTGTCTAAAACCCAACCCGCGGTGATGGAAAGTTTTGCGCAGGTTTTGAACGTGGAAAACCACCCCTGTTGCACACAGGTTGCTGTCGATTCTCTTTCTTGGTCTGACCTGCGTCTTTGGGAGTAATCAACAGTTTCGTCAGTGCTATTACTATTATTAAGATATTTATATCTATAGAAAGGTATTAAAAGATGAAGTTCACCGTCAGCCAGAGCTCGCTTACACAAGCCATCGGCGTCGTTATGAAGGGTGTCGCTTCGGCATCCACCCTTCCCATCCTGTCGGGCGTGCTCGTTAAGGCCCAAGACGGCATCTTGGAATTCCAGACCTCTAACTACACTATCTCGATCCGTCATCGCATCGCGGCGCATGTCGAAGAAGAGGGCGAGATGGTTATCCCCTGTAAGATGCTCTCCAATATCACCAAGACCCTCCCCGATGCCCCGGTCACCTTTGAGCTGTCCGAGCGCCAGGTGCTGATTGGTTGCGAGAAGAGCTCTTTTAGGCTGAACACGCTCGATGCCAATGACTTCCCCGAGTTTCCGGCCTATGCCATCGAGAGTGCCGTGGAGCTGCCGACCGATGTCTTGTCCGAAATGGTCGGCCGCGTGTGGCGCGTCACCTCGACCGACAAGGCTCGCCCCATCCTGGGCGGCGTGCACATGAAGGTCGAGAACAACACCGTACGCCTGGTGGCGACCGATTCCTTCCGCTTGGCCGTGTGCGATACGCAGGTCGAGACCTCGACCCTCGAGGGCTCCTTTGAGCTCAACGTTCCGGCTGACGCCTTTAACGACGCGCTGAACATCATGGCCAGCCAGGCGACCATCATGATCGGGGCTACCGACACCCAGGTCGTCTTCGAGGCCGGCAACACCACCTACGTGTCGCGTCGCATCGAGGGCGTGTACCCCAACTACAAGCAGCTCATCCCCGATTCGTGCGTGACGAGCGTCAAGATCGATGTCGCCGCCTTTAACGCCGCCCTCAAGCGCGTGGCCGTTATCGCGAGCGCCAACCCCGCCGTCAAGTTCGAGATCGATGTCGAGAACGGGCAGATGGGCCTGTCCTCCATTTCCAATGACCAGGACCTTGCGCAGGAGACGATCGATGTCGAGGCTGAGGGCGAGTCGGGTACCATCGCCTTCAACTACCACTACATCTTCGGCTGCCTCAATGCCCTGTCCAAGGAGAAGGAGATCACGCTGGAGCTCAAGAGCTACTCGCAGGCGGGCATCTTCAAGTCCTACGACAAGATCAACTACCTGTACCTGGTCATGCCGGTCCGCATCTAGCGCTGCGCCATGACCATGTTCGCCCGCGATCTTTCCGTCGCGCACTACCGCAGCTTCGATAGCTATCGCCTTGCCCTGGACGAGGGCGTGACGATACTTGCGGGACCCAACGCGGCGGGAAAGACCAATCTCATAGAGGCGCTGCAGCTGCTGACGAGCGGCGCCTCGTTTAGGCATCCGACCGCAGCCGAGCTCGTCCATGACGGCGTGGGCTCGTGCAAGATCGAGCTGAGGCTCGAGGGCGACGGCCGCGTGCTTGATATGGGATTGAGCGCGGAGGACGGTAAGCGCTCGTTTAGTCGCAACGGCAAGAGATGCTCTGCCGCCGGTGTGCGCGGGATTCTGCCGAGCGTGCTGTTTTGCCCCGACCATCTGGACATGGTTAAGCGAGGCGCCAGTGTGCGCCGCGCCGCCCTCGATGACTTTGGCATGCAGCTGAGCGCGCGTTATGCCGATCTTGCGAGCACCTATGGGCGCTGCGTGACCCAGCGTAACGCCCTGCTCAAGGAGACCTGGTGCTGTCGCGAGATGCTCGGCGCGTGGAACGATTCGATTGCTCGCGCGGGCTCGGCCCTGCTCGTGCACCGGTTGGCCCTACTCGACCGGCTGGCGGGCCATGTGCACACTGCCTACGGGCAAGTGGCGTCCGGCGAGGCTGCCAACGTGACCTATGCGTCCACGCTGGGGGATTTGCCCCAGGTCGAGGATCGCGAAGAGCTGAAGGGTTGGGCGTACGAGCGCATGCTGGCCGCCCTTGACGAGCATGCCGACGAGGAAATTCGCCGCGGCGTGACGTTGGTGGGACCGCATCGCGACGAGATCGAGTTCACCGTGGCGGGTCGCTCCGCCCGTTCATTTGCCAGCCAAGGACAGCAGCGCACGCTGGTACTGTCCTGGAAGGTGGCCGAGGTGGCCGTGGCTCGCGATGTCCTGGGCACCGCCCCGCTGCTGCTTTTGGACGACGTGATGAGCGAGCTCGACGGCGAGCGTCGCGGCGCTTTCCTGCGGCTGATCGGCGATGATATCCAGACGGTCATAACTACGACCAACCTGGGGTACTTTACCGATGACCTGCTTGATCGAGCCAAGGTGGTGAGCATGGGTGAGACGTGCTAATTACGAGCGCGAGAGCGAGACAGTCGCCTTCAGTGGATTTTTGAACGCAGAGCGCCAGCGCATCCTGGCGGCTGCAACGCCTAAGCGCCGTGCGCAGATGGAGGCCGCCGAGGAGTCGCGCGCGGTCTATCGCGCATGGAACGCGGTGTGCTCGGGCACGCGCGAGGGACGGCATGTGACGGGGCTGCGCTACCTGCCCGAGTCCAATGAGCTGCTGGTGTATCTCGACTCGCCCTCGTGGACGCAGGAAATGACGCTGTTGCGCGAGATCATCCGTGCGCGCATGGAGCGCGCCGGTGCGCATGTGGACGGCCTGGTGTTCAAAACCACCGCGCCCGGTCACACGCCGCCCGCCGCCAAGGAACGCCTGCGCCCGGCGACGACCGAGCGCAGGCCGGCCCCGCACGCCGACCTAAGTGAGGCCGAGCGCACCGAGATCGAGCGCCAGGTGGCGCCCGTCGAAGACCAAAAACTGCGCGAGGCCCTCGAGAATGCCATGAGAGCCAGCGCCGAGTGGGCCAAGGGCGTGCAAAGCAAAAAAGAGCCTTAAATCGCATCTGGTGGCCTTGTAGAGCCAAATACCCTCGTTCCCGAGGGTATTTTTTTACGATAAACTAGTAAGGCTGTACACATTTTCTTGACTGAAGGAGGACGTGTGGCAAACGAAAACGATTACGATGGCGGCGAGATTAAGATTCTCGAAGGTCTCGAGGCCGTTCGTAAGCGCCCGGGCATGTATATCGGCTCGACGAGCGCCAGCGGTCTGCATCACCTGGTGTGGGAGATCGTTGACAACTCCGTCGACGAGGCCATGGCCGGTTTCTGCACCGAGATCAAGGTGACGGTCCACGCCGACAACTCCATCACGGTCGTCGACAACGGGCGCGGCATCCCCGTCGACGAGCACCCTGTTAAAAAGATCCCGACGCTCGAGGTCGTTATGACGATCTTGCACGCCGGCGGTAAGTTCGATAACTCGGCCTATAAGGTCTCGGGCGGCCTGCACGGCGTGGGCATCTCCGTCGTCAACGCACTGTCCAAGCGCGTGGTCGTTCAGGTTCGTCGCGATGGCAACACCTACGAGATGGAGTTCTCGCGCGGCAAGACCGTCAAGAAGATGGAGGTCGTGGGCACCTCGGATTCAACGGGCACCACCGTCACCTTCTGGCCCGACGACGAGATCTTCGAGACCTGCATCTACGATTTCGATACGCTGCACAACCGTCTGCAGGAGACGGCGTTCCTCAATAAGAACCTTAAGATTGTGCTGACCGACGAGCGCGAGGCGTCTCCCCACGTGGAGGAGTTTTGCTACGAGGGCGGCATCATCGACTTCGTCAAGTTCCTCAACGAGGGCAAGGACGTCCCCGAGGCCTTTAAGGAGCCCATCTACATCGAGGGCAAATCGGACCCGGACGCGCCTGTCGCCAAGATGGGCGAGGTCGAGGTTTCCCTGCAGTGGAATAGCGGCTACGGCGAGAACGTCATGTCGTTTGCCAACGACATCTACACTCCCGAGGGAGGCATGCACCTTGAGGGCTTCCGCACCGCGCTCACCCGTGTGATCAACGATTACGCGCGCAAGCAGAATCTGCTCAAGGAAAAAGACGCCAACCTGACCGGCGACGATGTGCGCGAGGGCCTTTCGGCCGTTATCTCGGTCAAGCTGCCCGACCCGCAGTTTGAGGGTCAGACCAAGGCCAAGCTCGGCAGCTCCTATATGCGCGCGCTCACGCTCAAGATCGTGACCGACGGCCTTACCGATTACCTCGAGGAGCATCCCAAGCCCGCTCGTGAGATCGTCAAGAAGGCGCAACAGGCCTGCAAGGCGCGCAACGCCGCCCGCAAGGCGCGCGAGGCGACCCGCCGCAAGAGCCTGCTCGAGACGGCGTCCCTGCCCGGTAAGCTCGCTGACTGCTCGGTGCGCGATGCCGAGCTGACCGAGCTCTTTATCGTAGAGGGCGACTCGGCAGGCGGTTCGGCCAAGGACGGCCGTCGCCGAGACATCCAGGCGATTCTGCCCCTGCGCGGCAAGATTCTGAACGTCGAGCGCGTTGGTGACCATCGCGCGTTCTCGAGTGACACCATCCAGTCGCTGATTACCGCGATCGGCTGCGGCGTCACGACGAGTGCCGGCGACGGCGGCGACTTCGATATCACCAAGGCGCGCTACCACAAGATCATCATCATGACCGATGCAGACGTCGACGGTGCGCATATCCGCATCCTGCTGCTGACGTTCTTCTACAAGTACATGCGTCCGCTGATTGACGCCGGCTACGTGTACGTCGCGTGCCCGCCTATCTTTGGCATCAAGGTGCGCAACAAGATCCACTACGTGTATCCCAACGGCCGCCAGCCCGAAGACGAGATCCTGCGCGACACCATCCAGGGTCTGGGCCTGAACCCCGACGACAACGACGAGGACGGCAAGGCCAAGGACGGCAAGATCACCAAGAAGCGCAAGGGCTATACCGTCCAGCGCTACAAGGGCCTGGGCGAGATGGACCCCAAGCAGCTTGCCTCGACGACGATGGACCCCAAGACCCGCATCCTGCAGCGCGTGTCGATCGAGGACGCCGTGGTGGCAGACCGCGCCGTGCGCGAGCTGATGGGTTCCGAGGTCGGCTATCGCCGCGAGTACATCGAGAAGCACGCGCATGACGCACGCTTCCTTGACGCTTAAGAGGAGGTAACGTGGCAGACGATATCAACAATAACGAGGGCATGGGCGAGGCCGGCGACGCCGGCATGCCCGACGATCTGAGGCGCCTGCTTGCCCGTGCTGAGCAGGGCGAGGACGGCGATCCGGACGCCTATAACCCCGATGCCGATGATGACGAGGAAGAGGACGACGGTGAGCTCGAGGAGAGCTTTGGCGAAGTCGACCGTGGCGCCTCGGCCGGCGAGGATATCAATGGTGGCCAGCTCCAGATTTCGGAGTTCGGTCGCGAGATGAAGCAGTCGTTTATCGAGTATTCGATGTCGGTCATCACGGCGCGCGCCCTGCCGGACGTGCGCGACGGCCTAAAGCCGGTGCACCGCCGCATCCTGTACGCGATGAACGAGAGCGGCATCTACCCCAACCGCCCGCACAAGAAGTCGGCCTGGACGGTCGGCGAAGTTATCGGTAAGTACCACCCGCATGGCGACTTCGCGGTCTATGAGGCCATGGTCCGCCTGGCGCAGTGGTTCTCCATGCGCACGCCGCTCATCGACGGTCACGGCAACTTCGGTAACATCGACGGCGACGGCGCGGCGGCCATGCGTTACACCGAGAGCCGCCTGGCAAAGCCCGCCATGGAATTGCTGCGTGACTTGCAGAAGGATACCGTCGACTGGCAGCCCAACTACGACGAATCGCTCGCCGAGCCTCAGGCGCTGCCTGCGCGCTTCCCCAACCTGCTGGTCAACGGCAGCCAGGGCATCGCCGTCGGCATGGCCACCAATATCGCCCCGCATAACCTCACCGAGGCGATCGAGGCAACCTGCTACCTGATCGATAATCCCGACGCCACTGTCGACGAGCTCATGCAGATCATGCCCGGTCCGGACTTCCCCACCGGCGCCATCATCATGGGCAGTGCCGGTATTAAGCAGAGCTACGAGACCGGCCGCGGCTCCATTACCGTGCGCGCCAAGGCTCACGTGGAGTCCACCAAGACCGGCCGCAGCCGCCTGGTCTTTACCGAGATTCCCTACATGGTCAACAAGGGCACCCTGCAGGAGAAGATCGCCCAGCTCGTCAACGACAAGCGCATCGAGGGCATCTCGGATATGCGCGATGAGTCCAACCAGAAGGGTATCCGTCTGGTCATCGAACTCAAGAAGGGCGTCATCCCGCAGGTCGTGCTCAACAACCTGTACAAGTACACCTCGCTGCAGACGACCTTTGGCGCCAACAACCTGGCGCTTGTCAACGGCGTTCCCAAATGCCTGAGTCTGCGCGAGATGCTGCAGCACTACATCGACCACCAGGTCGACGTCGTCACCCGCCGCACCCGCTTCGACCTTAAGAAGGCCCGGGCCCGCGCGCATATCCTTGAGGGCTACCTGATGGCTCTCGACCATATTGACGAGGTCATCAGCATCATCCGTTCCTCGCAGACCGACTCCGAGGCCAGCAGCCGCCTGATCGAGCGCTTTGGCTTTACGCCCGAGCAGACCACGGCCATCCTCGAGATGAAGCTGCGCCGCCTGACCGGCCTGGAGCGCGACAAGATTCAGGAAGAGCTGGACGGCCTGCGCCGCGCCATCGCCTACTACGAGGACCTGCTGGCGCACGAGGGGAAGATCCTGGGCGTCATTAAGGAAGAGATGCGCGAGATCTCCAAGAAGTTCGGCGATAAGCGCCGCACCGAGATCAGCCATGTCGAGAAGGACCTGGACGTCGAGGACCTCATTGCCGACGAGGACATGGTCGTGACCATCACCCACACCGGCTATGTCAAGCGCATCCCGGTGGCCGCCTACCGCGCCCAGAAGCGCGGCGGCAAGGGCGTCTCGGGCGTCAACCTCAAAGAGGACGACGTCATCGACGAGATGTTCATCGCGTCCACGCACGAGTACGTGCTGTTCTTCTCGAGCAAGGGCAAGGTCTATCGCCTGAAGGTGCACGAGCTGCCGGTGGGTACGCGCCAGGCACGCGGTACCGCGATCGTCAACCTGCTGCCCTTCGAGGAGGGCGAGAAGATCGCGAGCGTCATCAGCTGCCGCGAGTTCCCTGCCGACGAGTATCTGATGTTTGCCACCAAGAGCGGCATGGTCAAGAAGACCGTGATGAGCGCGTATGACCGCAGCCGTCGCGACGGCCTGATCGCTATCAACCTGCGTGACGACGACGCGCTGCTGAACGTGCGCCGCGTGCGCGAGGGCGACAAGATTATCCTGGCCACCACCGCGGGCAAGGCGATCATGTTCTCCGAGGAACAGGTGCGCGCCACCGGCCGCGATACCAGCGGCGTTCGCGGTATCGGTATGAAGGACGGCGTGAGCGTTCTGGGCATGGAAGTCACTAACGGCAACGGCGATCTGTTCGTCATCACCGAGCGCGGCTACGGCAAGCGCACGCCGGTCGCGGACTACCCGGAGCAGAATCGCGGCGGCCAGGGCGTCTACACCATCCAAATGACCGAGCGTAAGGGCAACCTCGCGGCCATGAAGACGGTGGGCCCGCAGCACGAGCTGTTCATCGTGACGGAGGGCGCGACGGTCATTCGCGTCAAGACCGACGAGATCAGCCAGACTGGCCGCGCTACCCAGGGCGTCAAGATGATGACCGTCGACGACAACGACCGCATCTGCGCCGTAGCCCGCATGACGGCCGCCAAGGAGAAGCCCGAAGGCGAAGGCGCCGAGGCCGCAACCGACGCCGAAGAGGCCCCAGTCGACCTAGGCGACGGCAACGACATGCCAGAGGATCTCCTAGACGAGTAAGAGGCCCTAGCTGGTAGAAAATATCAGACCCCATATATCGGCGGTCGGCGCACCTGCGCGCCGACCGCTTTTTTGAAAACCTTGGGACCCCATGGTCGCCGGGCTGACGAGATGGTTTTGGTTTGCTGCTCGGACAGTCCTGCGCAAGACGAAGGCCACATTAAGTGGCCTTCTTTGCGTGCGGAACTCGCGATAAACCTTATATCCGGCCCCTCCGTCCGGGGACCGCGCCGTACCAGCTACAGCGTCATGTTTGGATCGGCGTCGACGTCGAACGGCGAGATTTCTCCTCGGTCGAATTTACGGCGAGCGACCTCCGCGATCATGGCGGCGTTATCGGTGCAGGCAGACAAGGGCGGCACCGTCACGCGGATCCCCTGACGACCGAGCTTCTTGATCATCATCTCGCGCAGATGCGGATTAGCCGAGACGCCGCCGCCGATGCAGTATTCCTTGCATCCGGTGGCATGCAGGGCGTTTTTGGCCTTCTTGTACTGAACGTCAAAGACGGCTGCCTCAAACGAAGCCGCCAGATCGGGCAGGTGAATCGTGCGCCCGGCCTTGGTCTCCTGCTCGATGTAGAGCGTCACCGCCGTCTTGAGGCCCGAAAGCGAGAAGCGGTAGTCACCCCTGCTGTTCAGCGCGCGGGGGAAATCAATCGCCTTAGGGTTGCCCGTCTCGGCAAGCTTGGAGATGATGGGGCCTCCGGGATAGCCAAGGCCCAGTGCCTTTGCCACCTTGTCGAAGGCTTCGCCCACGGCGTCGTCAAGCGTCTCGCCAAGCACCTCGTAGTTGCCCCATGCCCTTACGTGCACGAGCATGGTGTGCCCGCCCGAAACAAGCGTAAA
>URKC01000001.1:0-57435 GCA_900548295.1 uncultured Collinsella sp. | reverse complement strand
GCGGGACACGGGCGGCGCGAGCAGAGCGAGCGGGGAAGGCGACCCCGAGGGAGCGTTTCCTGGTCGCGCAGCGAGAGCGAGGCAGAAGCGACGGACCGCCGTGCCCGAGCAAAAGCCGAGCGGGCGCAGGGCCCCTTGCGGGCCCGGAGCACCGCGCCGGGAGGCGCGGCACCCCGTGGGAGGTGCGGCCGGACCCACCCCTCGGGATTCGTCTGAATCTGCCCCGATTTCGTTGACAGGTACTGAGCCGCCTTCGAGCGGCTCTCTTCCACCTCCTTTTTCTCGAACTCGCCGGCGCTGCGGGCCGCCACGGACGAGCAGGTGAGACGATTCCGCACGGTCGTCGAGGGCGCGCTCTTGAACAAGCTGGGAAAGGTCGCCTAGATTGGACGACAATCGACGGTCCTGAAAGTGGCGTACACCATTTTTCGCCGCACGGCTATAGGATTTGCGCAAAAGTGGAGCGAACTCGGCTAAATCCCGAAGTTCGCTCCACTTTTGCGCAATCTGGGCTGATCGAGGCGGCAGCGCCCTTGCCCCACCCTCGTCTCGGTCGTGGGACATTCGAACGTGGTGCTTTTGTCCCGCTCAGGCGCGCTTTTCGCGCAGGCGGCGGCCGATGTGGACGGCAATGGAGCCGCCTGCCACCAGCAGGCACACCACGCCGATAACGTAGTCGCCGGTCTTGGGCAACCAGCCGGGCGTGCCGCGATCAGCCTCAGTGCCGCCACCGTTGCCACCTGGATGGTCGACATCCGTCCACTCGAACTTAGGATCGACGTCCACGTCATAGGTAAACGAACCGTCCTCGAGCAGCGGCACGGAGACCAGCACGGGATCGCAGGTCAGGCTCTTGTTGGCATCGGCCGCGCCCGTGCGAACCACCAGGTACAGGCCGCTATCAAGACCGGAAAACGTCAGCGTGCGCGCGCCCTCCGGCACCTTCCGGGGCACACCGGCATCGAGCGCGCCAGCATCGAACGCGGCCTGCGTCAAATTTTTCGCAGCTGCGGCAACGTCGGAGGCGGACAGCGACGCCCAGTCGCGGTCGTAGCGCTCGAAGCCCGCGAGCATGGTGTACGTCACGCCTGTGGACTGTCCGCTGCCGCCATCGTGCACCTGTGCCGTCGCGACCTGTACCAGGGTGAATGTATCCCCTGCAAGTTGATGTGAGCCGTTGGAATCCTGAGTAACGACGGACAGGGAGATAGACCCCTTCGGCGCGACAGCCGCCGTCTGCGGAGCGGCCACAGCAGCCGCGATCACCCAGGCGCACGCGAAGACTGCAAACGCCAAGACAAGGCACGCACGCCGAACCGCGCAAATCCGCGCGCCCGCGATGGCACCGTCGTCGAAACGGCGCGAAGCCATCATCCCGCTATCGCATGTGCTTGCCACCATGGCCGCCCCTCCTTGTAGAATCGTGTATCTCGTGCGCGCCGTGCATTCCGCGGCCCGCGTGAGCCCCACGCGCCCCGTGGCCCGAGCCGCCGGGACGCGTCACCACGCTCGTCTCCCCCGTACCAGCCGCGTCGCACGAGCTCCCCGCCTGCCGTGCACCGGCCACGCGCGAGCCCGCCGCTGCATGGGCGGCGTCGCGCCGCGCCTCGATCGCACGCCCGATTAGCAACGACGCGAGCAGTACGGCAAGCACCGCCAACGCGATCATCAGCGCAAGGTACGGCAAGGGAATGTTGATTGGATTGCCGGACACGCCCACCTGCGAATCCATGTCAGCCGTATACGGTATGGCATGCCCTCTCACCAGCAGACGATGAGAATTTATGCCGTACGGTGTACAGGTGACGAGGGTCAGGTAGTCGTCCCCGGCGGTGATGTCGAGTGATTCCGTCTGGTCGGGCAGGACGGTCTCGATCTGGTCGACCTGGTAGGCGAACGTGCTCTTGAGCACGCGGACGAAGAAGATGTCGCCCTTTTTCATCCGGTCCAGGTCCGTGAACAGCTTGGCGGACGGCAGCCCGCGATGGCCGGACAGCGCCGCGTGCGTGCTGGCCCCGCCCACGGGCAGCGACGAGGTGTCGATATGGCCCACGCCCACCTGGAGCGTTGCCTCGTCGGTGCCGTGGTAGATGGGCAGCGTCTCGTCCAGGCGCGGGATGGTGATGTAGCCCATCACGCCGTCGCCGTTGAGGTTGAGCAGTTGGCTGTATTGCTCGCGCAGCTGCGTGGACGAGACGGTGCCGGCATCCGCGCCACCATCGGCAGCGGAGATGCCGGCAAGCCCCGCGAGCCGGGCGTTGTACGCCCGCGCGGCATCCATCATGGCCTGGGCGTCCTCGTCGGAGAGGCCCGACACGGCCTTTTCGTAGCCCGAGACCACCCGGGAGGCGTTGCGCTCCACAAGGAAGTTCGAGATGGTGGGGTACGCCATGATGGCCAGCCCCACCAGCACCACGATCAGGGGAAGTATGTCGCGCAGGCGCTTCAACGATCCAGCCCAGGCTCTGCGCTAGTTCTGAGCGCGACGACGGGCGATGGTCCACGCCACGCCGGCGATGACGATCGCAGCACCCGCGACGGTGAAGATCACGGTGCCCATGCCGCCGGTGGAGGGCAGCAGGGTGCCCTTGCGGTTGACGATGGTGACGAAGCCATCGTTGCCCTTGTTGGTGACGGTCCAGGTGTCGAGCGTACCGTCCGTCCCGTATTTCGCCGTGATCTTAATCTCGGTGTCGGCGGCCTTGTTGTAGTCGGTCGGAGCCTGGGTCTCTTTCAGCGTGTACTCGCCGTCGTCGAGGCCGGTGAACTTGATGATGCCGTTCTCAGGCGTCTCGACCTCGGTGACCTTTTCGCCGGCGTCGGCGTTGGTGGCCACGCGATAGGCACCCCCAGTGGCCGTCACGAACTGGATGGCTTCGGTAGAGCCCTTCTTGTACAGGGAGAACTTGGCACCGGCAAGAGCCTGATTGTCGCCGTCGACCTTCTTCAGGTCGAAGCCGAAGGTGTAGGTGTGGGTCTCGGACGGAGTGGACTCGCCGAAATCGGTGGTGTTGGGGCCGTTGGTGTACTGGACCTTGGCGGAGTTGGTGTTGCCATTGCCGGTCGTGCTGGTCTCGGCCTTCTCGTTCAGCGTCGCGCTGTAGGTGACGGTGATGGTGTCGCCAGCCTTGGCAGCTGAGGTGCCGCTCTCAGGCTTGATGTAGGTGGAAAGGTCGAAGGTGACGGTGTTGTTGTTATCCGTGGAGGGCGTCGTCACGGTGTAGTCCGTCCCGGCCGCCAGCTTGGTGCCGCCAATGGTGATCTCGGCATCCCCGTTGAAGGTCAGGCCCTGGGACATGGTATCGAGTAGCTTGAAGGTGTAGTGATCGAACTCGGAGGTGTCGGGCACCTTGGAGGTCAGCGTGAAGGTGACCTTGTCGCCCACTTGAGCGCCGTTGCCCTTGCTGTTCTCGACCTTCTTGTCAACGGTCGGGTAGGTGTTCTTGAGGGTAATGGTGGCATTTTCGTCGACGACACTGATGAGCATAGCGTCGGTACCGCGAGTGCTGCCGTCCTTCTCACCGGAAGCGTAGGGCTTCACCAGGTAGTAACCGAAATCGAGACCGGAGAACGTGGCGGTGTAGTTCGAGCCAGACGCCGTAGCGGTAGCCTGCTTAGTGGTAGGAATGGAGCTGTCCTTGGCCCACTTGGCGGCCTTCTTGGCGAACTTGGTCACCTTATCAGAATCGGCTTTACCCAGGTTGCGCACGTAATCAGAGGCATTCGCGTTGAAGTCCTTGTCATCCGTGATGCTAGGATAACCTTCAGCCGTATTCGTGAAGAAGTCCTTCCAGCTGTCAACAACCTCAAACGTGTACGTGCTGCCGTTCTTTGTCGCCGTGAACATCTGCCACGCGTCGACCTTGGCACCGTTGAACCCGGCATCGCTGCTCGTCACTGTGAGCTTGCCGGTCCCGACAGCATACGCAGGCGCGGCGACCACGACGCCGGCCAGCACCACGGCGACAAGCGCAAACAGCGCAGCCGTCTTCTTGAAGATAGTGGTCATCTTGTTTCCTTTCTCGCTATCTCCCCAATTGATTCCATAGCTATTACCTCGCGACGCCGAACTCGCCGGCTCGCGTTGATATGCATACGCATCCGCTCACCTCGCGCGCAGCGGCGGCCCGTCAGGCGGAACCCCCGGAGACCGCACGAAGCGCCCTCCCCTGCTGTGCACGCCCGTGCGCGGCAGCCCGCTCGTCGAATCGTTCATCGCGCACCCCCGTCACGGAAGTGGCCCCCGACCGGCCGCGGCTGCAGTGCGGTGACCGTAGCGCCCGCAGTCGGGGCGCCCGCCACGGCGAGTTGTCCCGCGCGCCGACGACGCCACGCCTCGTAGGCTCCGGCGCAGCCCAGCGCCGCACCGATCATCAGGAACAGCCAGATGCCGCGGCCGCCCGTGTCGGGCAGGGCATCGCGATGGGTGTTGGTGACGGTGATCGTGAGAGTGTTGGCCTCGGAGCCCACCGCGGAGCTGTAGCCGGCCTGCTCGGGCGGCACGTACGCGGTGTTGCCGCCCTCGACCTTGCCGAACCGCACGCCAGGCTGCGCGGCGGCGCCATCATTCACGGCCTCACCTTGCACGGCATAGTTCAGGTAATGTGTGGCGCCGTCAGCGTCCTTCACCGCCACCGGCAGCCCCTCGATCACCGTGCGCCAGGTGTCGGACCAGTTGGATGAGTCCTTACCGGTCAGCTCCACCTCGTGCGGGTTCGTCCAGGTCGACCCATCCTTCAGCGTGATCGCGGGCGTCACGACATTCCCGGCAGCGTCCTTGTACGACGCAACCACGGTCAGCTTGATGCTCGCAGGCCGCAGGCCGGCCTTGTTGCCTTGGTCATCCCACACCTTTTGCAGCGTGAGCTTCACGTAGGTGTCGCACGGATCCTGCCCCTCGCCCGGCTCGGGCGTGATGCCGCCGGCGTTGTCGGACACCGGGGTGTCCCGCATCAGCACGGCCTTGGCGGCGGATTCATAGGCCTTGAGCTCCTGCCTCTGGCTACCGTCCGCATTCTGGCGCACGGCGTCCTTGATGCCGAGCCAAGCGGTGTCCGCGTCACCGGACGCCTCGCTCGTGGGCACGGTGCCATCGTAGGTGTTGACGGAGGCCTTGCCGCTCGCGTCCACCGGCTTCAACAGGCTCACCGTGAAGGCATCCATGCCGGTGCCATCGGCGTTGCCATCGCGCTTGGCGAAGGTGGCGCTCGCCGCCCCACTCTTGCTGTTCGACGTGAATGCGTCGGCCAGGCTCTCGTTCCTGGAGCGGTAGATCTTGTACGAGTTGTAGTTGCCGTCCTTCTCGCCCACGATGTCGCTCATGGAGTTGAAGTCCCACACGCTCTTGAGCTTGGTGTTGGCGAAGGGGTCCACCAGGCCGCTCGTGCCGCGGATCACGTCGGCGAGCACCATGTGGTCGTTCGCGAGTACGCCTTCGTCGTTCAGGCCGGCGAAACCGCCCGCGTAGCCCGTGGTAAGGCCGTCAAGCCCGTCGCCGTTCTCAGCCTGGCTCGCGCCGCCGCCGAAGACGTCATAGCCCACCGCGATACCCGTGACCGAGGAGCTCTCCACACGCGTGCGGTTGCCCTTGATGAGCTGCGCGTCGATGTTGGCACGATCGCCCTTGGTGTCCACGCCGCCTTTTTCCGTACACGGCAGCTTGATGGTGGAGTCGCCGATGGTGATGATCGCCACGTCAGTCTGCTGCTTGTTCTCGGTATCCGCGCGGGACAGCGCCACGCCGACCTTCAGGCCGAAGAGGTTCACGTAGAGCGTCTCGCCCTCGGCGAGCACCTTGAGGTCGAAGACCTTGCTCACGCCGGGGAACCACTTGCCTATGTCGATGACGCCCAGGTTCTGGAGCTGATTCGCGTAGAGTAGCTTCAGCAGCGCGTTCACGATCACCAGCAGACCGTCCACCAGCACGGAGCTAACCTGCGCATCCACCAGGTATGCGCGCTTGGTCTCGCCCACGAAGCCGCCGGCGACCTCACCGCTCGCGACCTTCTTGAGGTTGGTGACCGTGCAGTCCTTCACGCGCGCCAGGTCGGCGTAGCCCGCGAAACCGCCCGCGGCCTCGCGACCGCTCGCGGCCTCGGTGCCGCGGCCGTAGTCAGCGCCCCGATGCGTCGACGTCACCGTGTAGCCGTCGGCGATGCCCGTCACGCTGGAGTTCTCGACGTGGGAGCCCCAGATGTCGAGCACGCCCGCGGTGGCGCCGAGGAGGTTGAGGTTCGACAGGACGCCGACCTTGTCCGCGTCCACCGTGCCACCCTTGCCCAGATGCCCGATGAAGCCGCCCGTGTAGTTGACGCCCTCCACGGAGGACAGGTTGGCGACGGTCGCGTTCTTCACGCTGCCGTTGATGAGCGCGCCGCCGAAGCCACCGGCCACGCCTGTGAAGCGCGTGGAATCGAGCATGCCTTGCTTGCTGGCATCGTGCGCGCGGACCTGGAAGCCGTCTGCCACGCCCGCCACGTTCGCGTGGTACACGTAGGTGCGGAAGGCGTCGAGCGCGGAGATGTTGCCAGCCTTCAGCAGCTTGAGCAGCAGGCTCGTGGACTGGTCGCCGTTGGCATCGCCGTCGCCGCCCGCCACGGAGGCCACGCTCTCGATGTCCGCCTGGCCGAAGAATCCGCCCGCGTACTGGCCGCCCTCCACGCCGCGCAGGCCGATGACCTGCAGTGTGTTGGTAACGGCGTCCGTTGCGCCCTCGTCCCGGTCCTTCGTGCCCGCGACCACGGCCTTCATCGATCCCGCGAAGCCGCCCGCCGCGCGGGCGTACTTGGTGGCGTTGCCTTCCTTATAGGAGCCGTCGACTGTGAAACCCCAGGCTGCGGCGTTCTGCTGGGCCTCGGTCGCGCCATCCCCCGCCGTCACGGCGGAGACACTCGCACCGCGCACGGTGGAGACCGTGGCGTTCAGCACCTGCGCGAGGTCGTTCGGCGTGGAGATGATGCTGTCCAGGATCTTCTGCAGCAGACCCGAAGACGCATTCGTGTTCACGTCCGCCACGCCCGCGGCCGTCATGAGGCCCGCGTAGCCGCCCACGCAGTTAGCGCCCGAGACCTTGCGCAGGTTGGTGACGTTGTCGCCCGTAGCGGTGTAGCCGCCATGCGTGGCGCCGATGGACCAGCGGTTGGCATCCTTGTCGGCATCGGAGAACGTGGCATCGCCCCACAGCTGCGCGCCAGAGGCGTAGCCCACGTAGCCGCCGGCAAAGCCGGTCTCGTGCTTGAAATCGGTTCCCGTAGCCTTGACGGCCATACCCGTGCGGAAGCCCTGCACGCTGGAGCTCTTCACCACCGGAACGAGCACCTGGGCCACGTTGAGCAGCTGGCCGAGGTTGAGGTTCAGTCCGAGCACCTTCACGCCGCCCAGCTCCACGGCACCGCCCGTCTCCATGCGGCCGGCAAATCCACCCGCCGCGCGCATGGCGCGCACGGTCTTGGTGTCGAAGGCCCGGCCGTTGGTGACGGTGCCACCGCGCATGAGGCCCACGTAGCCGCCGGCCACACCGCCGTGCATGGTGTTCGCCTTGTTCTCGTATGCAGCGCGCCCAGCAACCACATTAGTACCATAGACGTAATCAGCGAGGAAGGCCGCGAGCTCATCCTCGGTGGTAAACGTCTTGCCGTAGAAATCGCCGCCATAGTAGCCCTTAGAGGCAACGTGCTGAGACCAGCTATTCCACGTCTCGAGGCTGATGCCGCGCACGGGGCCCGTGACCTGCGTGTTCTCCTCGGTGGGATAGGCCACCTGCAGAGCGCCCAGGATATTGTTGGCCTTCACCAGGCCGAAGAGCAGGCTGACGCTCCCCGTCTTGGCAGTGTCGCCAGGCTCCATATAGCCCGTGAAACCACCGGCCATCTCAGCGCCGTAGACGCTGCGGATGCGCTCGGCCATGGCGTCGCGCCGGGTGCCGGTGTAGTGGTTGCTGCCGTCCTTCTCGGACTCCCACGACGCGGCGCTCGTCCACGGCGCGTTGCTGGTGCCCCAGATGTGACCGCCGAGGTTATGCCCCACGTAGCCGCCTGCCATGCCGCGCTGCACGCTCTCGGTGCTGGCGGCCTGCGCGCGCACGGCGCCGCCGCAGGGGATGGACGTGGTCTCGGAGTTGCGAACCGTGGGCACGAAGTCCTGCACGAGCGACGCGAGGGCGCCGTTGGTGCTCACCAGGCCGTGCAGCAGCTTGGCCAGTGCGGACTCGTTGTCCTTACCGGTGTTCAGCTCGCCCAGCACGCGCGCCACGTCGCCCGGCTCGATCTGCCCGGCATAGCCGCCCGCCGAAATCTGGCCGATCACGTAGGAGAAGTTGTAGGAGTTTGAATCCTGGATGTGCCCGCCGGAGACAAGGCCCGCGAAACCGCCCGCGTCGCCGATCTAGGAGCCCGTGGCACCGGAGCTCGCGCGCACGGCGAAACCGCCCGTGCCGCCCGTCACGTCGGAGTGCTCGATGGTGGAGACCACGGCACGCACCACGCCGAGCACGTCGGTGAGCCGCAGGCTCGTTCCCAGCAACGACAGGCCGTCGCCCACGGAGGCCGCAGAGCCCACGTCCATGTGGCCGATGTATCCGCCGGCGTAGCGCGGGGCGGTGACGGCGTAGGAGCTCTTATTACCGAAGTAGCTGCTGCCGTCCGTGCCCTCGAGATCCTTCGGCTCGGTCACCGCGGTATGGCGCAGTTGCGTCACGTTGGAGTGGCTCACCTGCACGCCGGAGCCATAGCCGATATAGCCGCCGGCCGTGCCGGACTGGGAGGCCGTGTCATCGAGGCGCGAGGCAGAGACGACGAGGCCAGGGTTGGCGGCATCGCTCGGCCTGGCGCCCGAGGCATCCGCGGCCACCGTGTCCGCGTTCGACAGCACGCCGGAGCGGTTGATGAGGGGCACGTACCCCTCGACCACGTCGAGCAGCTGGGCGATATCCACTGTGCCGAGTTTGCCGAGCAGGCTGATTCCGCCCTTGCCCGCGCTCGCGAGCGCACCCGAGGTCACGCGACCACCCCAGCCGCCAGCGTACGCGCCGCCTGTCACGTGGTCGATGTTGATGACGCCCCAGGGGGACTGCTCGGCCGCGGTCTTCGCACGGGCGTACGCACCCGTTGCGTCCTTGAGGTCATCGTCGGTGTAGATATTGACCTTACCGCCCTGGAAGTCTCCCGCGAAACCTCCGGCGATATCTGCTTCAACGCTACCGCCGTTCACGAAAGTCACCGTGGCGTTCTGGTAGTTAGGCAGCAAGTAGGGAACGGCGCCCACGAGACCGTCGACGGAGATGAGACCACCCTCGAGAAGGTTCTTGAGGACTCCCGAGTCCTCGCCCTCACCGTTCACCGCATCCGCAAGGCCACCCGTAGCCGAGACGCCTACGAATCCGCCCGCCGCACCGTCCGAAGTTGAGGCGTCAGCAGTGACCGCCTTTACGGCCGTGGCGTGAACGTTCGCCGACTTGGTGCTGTTCGCGCGTCCGAAGAAGCCGCCCGCCGCGTAGACGTTCGTCTCACCCGCGGCGTTCACGCCGGTCGCTGCCACCGTCATGCCGGCTGTGACGCCCGCAACGGAACTGTCGGTCACCTCGACCGCCGAATACTTGGCCACCGAGAGCAGGCCCGAGACCTTGATGAGGCCGAGGACGTCGAGGCCGCCCACGTCGGCCGCGTCGCTCGGGCCGGAAAAGCCGATGAAGCCGCCGGCCTCGCCCTTGGCCTCGACCCGCTTCACGCCGGTGAGGGTCGTGGCGTCCACGTCGCCGCCAGTCGCGCAGCCGATGGCGCCGCCAGCGTAGCACCCGTCCACGGAGACGGTCGCACCGTCCGTGGCGCCCGCAACCGTCACGTTCGAGACCTCGAACATCTTGAACTGGCCGTCGCCGAGCTTCTGGCCAATCGCACCCAAGCCGAGGGTATCGTTCAGCAGCGCCGCCACGGCACCGGGGACAAGCATGCCCGCGATGCCGCCGGCGTAGCTGCCCTCGGCCGTGACGGAGCCAAGACCGGCGAGCAAGGTGGTACGGCTGTCGACCGCGGTGGCGTCGAGCTTACCCTGCTTGTAGAAAGCGAGGCCGCCCACGTGCGCCGTATCGGAGTTCGCGATGACCGTGCCCGTACCGCGTCCTACCATGCCGCCGGCGTAATCGTTGGCCGAGGACACCGTGAGGGAGCCAGACACCTGCGCACCCAGGATCTCGGACTCGCTCAAGCCCGCGAGGGAAAGGAGGGTGTTCGCCTCGCTCTGATTGTTCGAGTCGAGCAGGCCCTTCAACAGGCCGCCCACACCATTCAGCAGATTCGTGTTCTTGTAGTCGCCCGCGCCGAGGTCCGTCGCCCAGCCGAGCGTCGCGGCACCGGTGAAGCCGCCCGCGTAGGCGAGCATGTCGGCCGTGCCGTCCTGAATGCCCGAGGCCGTGACGTTGACCGCACCCGTAAGGCTATCGTTCACCGCGTGGCTGCCCGCCATGGCGCCCGCAAAGCCGCCGGCATACGAGCCACCCTCAACCGTGACGTCCGCAGCAAGCGAGGAGGTCGCGACGATGCTCTGCGGGATGGCAAGCCTCGCGAGGTTGGGCAGGTCTACGCCCAAATCGGAGAGCGCGCCCTCCATCACGTCGTCGCGGATGACGCCCGCAAAGCCGCCGGCGTATGCCTTGGCGCGCACGGTGTAGGCGACGTCACTCTGTATATAGGCGTCGGTGACGATGGTACCGGCCTGCACGCCCGCGAAGCCGCCAGCGTAGTTCTTGCCAGCGGAGCCCAGGACGGTGCCGCTGGCGAAGTTTACGACGCCCGATTTCGAGATCGTGGGGTTGTAGTAGGCCACGGGGAGCAGCTGGCTCGCCTTGATGATGTTGTTGTTGAGCAGCAGGGTGATGAGGTCGCCCAGGCCTAGGCCAGGGATGAGGTTCAGGATGTTTGTCAGGAGCTTGACGATGTCGCCCAGCGCATCGGAGAGGATATCGCACTTGACCTCTCCCTTAACGTAGCCTGCGAAGCCGCCCGTCATGTCCGCCGCACTCGACACGCTCGCGCCCTCGACCTCGCATTTGTCGACCGTGACCTCACCCACGATGCGCCCGGCGAAGGCACCCGTGGCGAGCGAAGAGGGATCGGCGGCGCGAACGTTCAACAGGGACTCAATAAGGCCACTGAGGTCAACCTTGCCGAGTGTAAGAATCTTCAACAGGGTGCTGACGAGGCCGCCCACCACGGTGCCGAGTACGCCGAGGAGTGAGCTGATGAGCGTCTGATCGACCTTGACCTTGGTGGATTCGTTAGTAACAGAGACGTCCCGAAGCTTGATGTTGTTCACGTATGCGGGTGTAGCGGACCCGGTAAACGGATTGGTTTCGCTGAGCTTGTGCGAAACGGTGCCGAAGAATCCGATGCCCGTGTGGCTGGAGACATCGAGCTTGCCAGTCTGAGTGACGTTTACATTGGAGATGACGGGACGCTGGGCAGTGTCGTTGGTGGAGATGCCGTCGGCGTTAATGGTGGACCAGAGCGCGCCGGCGGTCTTAGCGGCGTCGGTGGTGGTCGCCGCGCCGAGCATGGTGCCACTGAACATGAGCGGGGTCCAGGTCGCGTTGGATGAGGTGCCGCTGGCCGCGTCGGAGCCCACGTCGATGTTTCGGAAGATTATGTAGTTGGCGTCGGCGGCGTAGGTCAGCGTCGAGCTTGTCGCGTTGCCGTCGGCCTTGACCTCGTTGCCATAGTCGTCAAGGGTCACGTAGCGTTTGCGAGTGTGACCCGCAAGGCTGACACCCAGCTCATCCGATTTCTCGCTCGATCCCTCGTCCAATTTGAAGGTCGCGGAAAGGTCCGCGTCACCCGCGTAAATCTCGGTTTTGGAGCCCTCGACATCGACCCAGCCGCCTTCAATCAAGCCCGTCTTCCGGTACTCCTGCGTGATCTCCCAGACCGGACGTGTGACCTTCTTGCCCGAGCCTATCGCGCGCAGCTGCTGCTCGTTGCCAATCAGGATATAGGTCTTGCCGTTGATGGTTTTGGTGACCTGGCCTTGGAAGTCGCGGCCGGCGAGCTGCGCCAGGTCCTGGGCGGCGTCTTCGACGGCGGCGTCCGTGGCGGTTTGGGCGGCGGGCTGAGCGGTGGGCTGGTTGGTTGCCGTGATGGCGTCCGCGGGAGCGGGGGCATCGGCGGTCGCGGCGTCGCTCGTGGTTGCGGGGGCGTCGGCATCCGCGGTGACATCGGCGTTGGAGACGCTATCCGCTGAGGCACCGGAGCCGGTCGCGGCGGACGAATCCGCGGCATCGGCTCCGCTGGCCTCGGTGCTTGCAGCGGTGTCTACCTGGAGCGTCCCCCCCCCGCGTTTTCGGAGGTATCGGCATACGCGGTCGAAGCGGTGAGGGTGCTCATCAGCTGGCGGACAGCGGCGGCGTTCTGGATGGTCAGCGCCTGGGAGATCTGGGGCACCGGCGATGCTTCAAACAGCATGAGTCCGGTCAGCGCTATCGCGACAGCTCGTTTCGCCCGCATGTTCTCCCCCAACTGTAAGACGGCTGTTAATTACAGTTTGTAAATTCTTGCATTCCTCGATGCGTAAGGCAACAAAAAAACGAGATTGCGGAACTCTTACTTTAGTCTACCGAAGCATTTCTTAGGAGTCGTCGAAAAATCGATATCTCGGCGATTACAGTTTATTGATTCATTACTGTCGGCGGGGGGGGTTATCTTGTGCGTGTTAACGTTCACGCCTCGTTGCCGCCGCACCTTTCCCCATGCGGCGACGCGACCCGTCCTGGGTAGGCTCCCATGGATGCCTACGAGTCCCTGCTCGCCCGCCGCAGCCGCCGGCCCGTCCGCTTCGTGGTGGTGCTGGTGGATACGTCGGCGCCGACGTCGCAGGACGACGGCACGCTCGCGATGGGCAACCTCCATAGTTTTGCAGTTTAAATAGTTCGATTCAGCCCTCGGCCGTATTTCCGCCTAAGCCTTTCATGGTTTAGATGGCGACGTGGTTCGCCTCAATTGCCGCCGCCTCCTGCCTGATATAGCCGCTCATCGACGCCAGAACACGGTTTCTCAAGGAAGACACGTCGTGCTCATCGGCCCCCGCATTTCGCAACATCGTGCAGTACTCGCTGAGGCCGAACTGAGTCGTAAAGATGGTTGGCAACATCGAGGTGTAGCGTTTATCGACCACCTCCCTGACGACAGCGCACTCTTCCTTGCCCCGCCTCACGCAGGTGCCCAAATCATCGAGCACAAGCAGGCCGCAGTTCGTCAGAGGCCGGATAGAACGCCACTTGTTTTCTTCGCCGTAGTAGCTCGATCCCATCCACGTATCGCGAACCAAGTCAGCTACAGGCACAAAAGTAACATCCAACACTGCGCCGTCCTTCAATGAGCGTTCTACTAGTGACCTCGCCAGCCAACACGCCAATGTCGTTTTCCCTGAACCACTACCGCCGCTCACCCAAAGAGAGGGAGTCTTCTTCCCTTGATAGGAAGACAGCCAGTCGAGCGCTTTCTCGGGGATACGACTCGGATCAAAACTCTCATCCGACAAGACGCTCAAGACAAGCTCCGAGAAGCCGTTGTCCCTCAACAGCGCTCCGGAGTCTGGAGGACGGCGCTTCATCTTGGGCAACCCCATTAGTCCGGCACCACGCAAGTAATCCAGCGTCTGCTTTGACATGACATTAGGACTGCCGAAACGCTCTGCGTCTTTCTCGAGCAGGGATTGAAGAAGACTCGCCTCTTCGGTCTCAGGGGTTTTCTGGGTCCCTTCTGTCGAGAATGGCTGCAAGGTCTTCGATGTCTGCTCGCTCACCAATGTGGAGAGTGTATTCAATGTTTCCCCTTTCTGTTGGATGACACGGATGACATGCTTGAGATGACAATGTTGGCGCGTCAAAACCTTCGCTGGGTGACAGGCTTGTCGTCACGCTCGCGGCAGGTCTGTCACCTGACAAGGTTGTCAGGCGACAGATGCTGAATTCGCTTCCTCCTCGTATGAGCGCGTGCTTGATGAGACCTTCACTCTCAAGGTCGTCCACCGCCCGCTGAACAGTGCGAACAGATAAACCCAAACGTTCAGACAGCCAACGCTGGCTTACTCCGACCTTGTTTCCACAAGCAAAAGCACGTGAATGAAGCCAAAAATAGATCGCTACAGAACTTCCCCTGAGCTTGGCGAGCTTTGGAGCAACCGCATCGGCATCGCCCTCGAAATTAGGCGTGAACAGATCTTTCATGGTCTTCTCCCCGCTAGTCTACGTCGGAGTCCTTGGGGCTCGCGGAGCGAATGTACTCCTCGACCCACTCACGGCGAATGCGATAACTTCGCCCACAGCGGATAGCGCGAATCTTGCCTTCACGAACGTACAAATAGACCGTCTTCTCGTGAAGGCCCAGAAATTTTGCAACATCGACTACGTGCAACACGTCAGGGAGACAAAACTCTCGATGATCAAAGCAGTCCATTAGCATCTCCTAGAATGGATTGGTGTTCCTTTTCCATCCATTTTGTGATACCATGAATGAGAAATGAAAGTCAATAGTTGGATTGGATTAGATTTTGAGTCCATTAGTTAACTATGAACGCCTGCCCCTGTCGCTTCGCCAGCCCATCAAGCTCGAAGTCAATGCTGCAAGACCGTGGTTGCGCTACAACTTTGACCGGCTGTGGGGAACCAGCACCGATGGCGAGCGTTTCGCATACTATGTCGAACATGGCAAACCCACTGTTATGCAATTCGAGCATCTGGAAAACGAGTTCTTCGCAAGCAGCCTTCAGAAGGTCAACGTCGAGCGCACGGAGAGCATCGTTCGTTTCTGTGAGCGTTACGGCTTCCCCGTTTCCAGCGGCTACGACGGCGCTCAGCGTCTTTCTCTTTTCCGCAACCGTTTCAAACTCCTCAAGACAGACTTTCAGCCGTTCAGGAGCGAATGGGGCATTCTGGCAAGCGAGAGCGCATCCGCCGCAGGCATCCCCTTGTTCAGTAGCGCCTACTCAGGAGACGACGAAACGCTACTGGGACGCAGGCCGTACTTTCTCTCCGAGGAAGCTCGCCGTATCCATCTAGATGACCGCTCGGTCGTGGGAGCTATTTCCGAAGCGGAGGTAATTCAGACGATACGGGCCCTCCAGGTATCGACCGCCTTGATTACCGCCGTTGCATATGGCTTGGAAAACACCGACACCTGGGGTGCCGACGATGTCGCCGATTACCTTTGTGACCGCTCGCACATGGCACAGAGCGGCATTAGCTTTTTCCTTCTCTCCAACAGCGACGCTCTATTGGATAACACTCGCCTTAAGTCATACGATTCGCTCATTCTCGAGAGTCCAGAGTTCAAGTCGATGGTGCAGCAAGGTGAAGATGCGGGCTTCAACACACGAGAAAGCTATACATCAACTCTTGCGGATGGACTGGTGATCGCATCAAACACTGCAATCTCCTTCCTAGCGAACTCTCTCCTCTCTTATCGCTTTGATGGGACAGGCGAAACTCCCGATGAAGCCGAAGGCGACAGCGGTGGACCCCTCGCCGCTTGGTCCCACGCGCTTAAAAAAACTCACCGAAGTCCGACGGGCATACATTCCTACGGTTCCCTCTCCGAGGCGATCATCTCCCAGTTCGGCCTCCTCTACGACGACCCCGCCGAATGGCGCACCTGCGATAACTGCGGACGAATCTTCAAGAAATACCGCGAGGAGAAGCCGGGCAGGGTGATTCAGAAGACTCGCTTCTGCAAGCGCAGCTGCGCCAACGCCTACAGCAAGAAGAAATCCCAGGGGCTCATTACCGAGCAATCGGTTTGAGATAGCACCGTCAGCCACCAACGCACCGAAAGGAGGTGAAAACCATGAGAACAGTCAGCAAAGGCTACGACCCCGTGAAGCGCGGCAAGGACTCCTGGCTGCTCAGGGTCAGCGTGAGCGAGGACGGCAAGTCCTCTAAGCGCTTGAACAAGACCGTCCACTGCCGCACCAAGACCGAGGCAAAGCGCCTGCTAGAGGAGTGGCGCGTCGAGCTCATGACGGCCCGCACGCGCATGGACCGCTCCAACAAAACCCTTGAGGAGTTCCTGCGCGAGCACGTCACCTACCTGCACGACGTGAAGCACCTGAGCGCCAACACGATTCGCGGTTACCGCGACATCGTCGAGACGCGCTGGGTACCGAGACTCGGCACGACCCTGCTAAAAGACTTGAAGCCCTACATGATCGAGGATCAGCTGGCATGGATGCGCCAAAGCGGCGGCCTCAACGGCAAGCCCCTCTCTGGCAACACCTGTCAGAAAGCCCTTTCGTTCCTGAAGACCGCGCTCAAACGCGCCCGCCGCCTCGAATACATCGAGTCCAACCCCTGCGAGCTTGTGGACGTCCCGTCCAAGGAGAAGAAGGAGGTTCGAGTCATCGATGAAAACGAGGTATCCCGCATGAAAATTGCCCTGCTCGGATGCCCGGACTACCGCTTCGCAGCCGCCACAAACCTCGCGCTCGACACGGGTATGAGACGCGGCGAGCTGTGCGCCCTCAGGTGGCGCGACGTCGACCTCGATGGAGGCGTCATCCGCGTCCGCCGAGCGCTCGCCGAGGCGCGCGACGGACACCTACTGCGGCGAGACCCTGGAGGAGAAGCTGCCCAAGAGCAACCGCTCGAACAGGGACGTCACCATCCCCGAGGGGACGGTCGAATTCCTGCGCCATCACAAGCAGATGCAGCTCTATCGCCTGATGTACAACGACATCGAGCAGGGCGAGGACACCCCCGTGTTCTGCAGTGACCTCGGCGAGCTCTACCGCCCGTCGAAATTCACGAGCGACTTTAGCCGCTTCGCCCGGCACAAGTCATTCGCGGTCACGTTGCACGGCCTGCGCCACACGCACGCCAGCCTTCTCCTGAAAAAGGGCGTCTCGATACAGTACGTCTCCGCCCGTTTGGGCCACGAGAGCATCGAGATCACCTACAAGACCTACTCGCACTTCCTGCCGGGAGACGACGGCGGGTCTTCGGAGAAGTGGGGCGAGTTAGCCGCGCTGCCGAAGGACATCTTCGGCCTGCTTCCCGCTGCCTGATTCTCATTGTTTGCCATGGTTTACTGCCACAATTCTGCCACAAGCCCTAAAAAGGGCTGCCACAACAAGAAAAAAGGCCAGCCGACTAAGCGGCTGACCTCTAACTTCTTGGTCGCGGGGGCAGGATTTGAACCTACGACCTCCGGGTTATGAGCCCGGCGAGCTACCAGACTGCTCCACCCCGCAATGTCTGGGCGCCTCATGTGCGCAAAAAAGAATATTACGCGGGAGTTCGGTAAACGGCAAGGAAAATCTCGTAGAGCATAATTTCTTCATATTTAAACCCCTCAGCCCCTATCACCGTAAACGAATCGCAGCCGAGCGCCGTCGACGGCACGTATACAATGGTGCGCGTCCTTTTATGCCAACACCGGGAGTAGACATGCTGCTCGCTATCGATATGGGAAATACGCAGACGGCCATGGGCCTGTTTGACGGAGACGAGCTGGTGCAGTCGTGGCGTATGCCCACCGACCGCTCCTATACCGCCGACGAGATCCACGTGCGCCTGATGGGCTTCTTTAAGATGTACGACCTCTCGCTCGGCGCGGTCGACGCGATCGCCTTTGCGGGCGTGGTGCCGCAGCTCTCGCGCGAGTGGCGCGCCGTGGCCGACCGCATTGCCGCAGACGCCATCGTCATCGGGCCGCAGACGGCCGCCGTGACCAAGCTGCGCGCGGCGCGCCCCCAGGCCGTGGGCGCCGACCGCGTCGCCAACGCCGTTGCGGCCGAGACTTTCTACGGCGCGCCGGCAATCGTGGTGGACTTTGGCACCGCGACCAATATCGACGTCATCGATGAGGACGGTTATTACATTGGCGGGGCGATTGCGCCGGGCATCCGCATCTCCATGGACGCGCTTGCCGCCCGTGCCGCCAAGCTCGCCAGCGTGCCGCTCGAGGCGCCCGAACACGCCATCGGCCGCGATACCGAGGAGTGCATTAAGGTCGGCGCCGTGGTGGGCGCTGCCGCCATGGCCGAGGGCCTGGTCGCGCGCATGAAGCGCGAGCTGGGCCGCGAGGATGCCACCGTTATCGCCACGGGCGGTCTCGCCGGCATCGTCGCCGATTCGACCGATGCCTTCGACGTGGTAGACGGCCAACTCACCATCAAGGGCATCTGCGAAATCTACCGCCGCATGCAGGAGCTGGCGTAGGACAGTGGCTTAAGTCGAGCGCGAGCGGCGAATTGGGCAACGCACCGGTCCTATTCCTCAAAATTGAAAATATTTCGATTTTGAGGAATAGGATGCTGGCGATCCGTCCCCCAGATAGGCGAAAGCCCTCCCCGGTGCTGAACTGCCTCCCATTTCTTGGACATGAGAAATGGGGGGCTTTCTTTATGCGCGTTGATTTGAGAGTGAAGCATGATGTCGAGGCCAGGAAGGCGGCCATAGGGCTCTTCGAGCTCGGGCACGGGTATAAATCTGCCGCGATCGCCCTTTCGCTTCCCGTGGAAGCCGTGAGAAGATGGCAGGAGATATACCGCGCATTCGGGAGCGAGGTGCTGCTGCGCATGGACGGAAAGCTGGGCAGGTACACATACGAGCAGAAGGTCGCCGCCGCCTCCGCCGTCGTCGACGGCGGCATGACGAAGACCGAGGCGATGGCGACGTTCGGCATAATGTCGATGTCGCCGCTCAAGAAGTGGTGCGCGCTATACCGCCGGGGCGGCGCGGAGGCCCTGCGCCCGAGGCCCAAGGGCCGGCCGAAGGGTTCCAGGGCGAGGCCGCGGACCCGCGAGGAGGAGCTCGAGGAGCGGTGCCGTAGGCTCGAGGCCGAGGTGGCCTACCTAAAAAAATTACGCGCCCTGGTCGAGAGGGACGGGCTCTGACCAGGGCGAAGGCCGAAGCGGTCGCGGCCCTGCGCGCCGAGGGGCACGCGCTCGGGCACCTGCTCGCATGCGCCGAGCTCAAGCGGTCGACCTACTACTACGCCCTCGCGCACCCGCCGAGGCCCACGCGCCCCGAGCTCTGGGAGGCGGCCGCCGAGATCTTCTCGCGCACCGCCAACGGCTGCGGGCACCGGCAGATAGCGATGTGCCTCAGGGCGGAAGAGGGGGCCGTGATAGCCGACAAGACCGTGCTCGAGATGATGCGCGAGATGTGGATTCGCTGCGGTATCAGACGCGAGACGGCCTACCACAGGTACAACTCGTACAGGGGCGTCCTCGGCAGGACGTTCGAGAACGTGATCGCGAGGGATTTCGACGCCGGGGCCCCGTGGCGGAAGCTGGGGACGGACGTCACCGAGTTCAAGGTGGCGGGCGGCAAGGCCTACTGGGCCCCGACGCTGGACTTCTGCACCAAGGAGATTGTGGCGAGCGACATATCGACCACGCCCGACATGGCCCAGCAGGTCAGGATGCTCGACGAGCTGCTGTCCAAGATCCCCGAGGGCGCCGCCCCGACCATGCACTCGGACCGGGGCTGGCAGTACCAGCACGCCTCGTACACATCCAGGCTCGAGGCCGCCGGCATCGTCCAGAGCATGTCCAGGAAGGCGAACTGCATCGACAACGCCGCCACCGAGCAGCTCTTCGGCCACGTCAAGGACGAGTTCTACCGGGGCCGCGAGTGGGAGACGTTCGAGGATTTCAAACGCGACCTGGAGGAATACATAGTCCACTGGAACACGAGCCGGAGGCAGGTAAGATTGAAGGGCCTGACCCCGGAGGAGTTCCGGAATCAGGCCCTCGCGGCCTAGTCGCTATTCAGGGCGTCCAAGATTTGGGACGCAGTTCATGCATACCGAGGAGGGCTTTGTTGTCGTTATCTTTAGCCGCGAACGACCCGCACTACAGTCCGCGAATCCGTACGGCCTCGGGCGGAAACTCCTGCTCGCCGGCATCGGTCTTGATGGTCGCGCGACCCCAGATGTCCAGGCCCGCAAACACACCGACCGCAAGCGGCAAGCCGCTGGGCGACACCGCCGCGACCTGACGACCCAGCAGTGGCACCATGTCAAAGTACTCGCCCAGCACCGGAGCCAGCGGGCCGGCAGCGCCCTGTGGTGTGTTGGCGGCAACCGCCCAGGTGTCCACGCGGGTCAGCACGGCGGTGGCCAATGCCTCGACCAGCACCTCGTCGGCCATATCCACGCCAAGCTCGCCCAGCGCCGCACGTTCAATATCAACCGTCACCGCGGCAAACATGCCCGCAGCACCGGCACCGCCGTTGACGGCGACGCGCGCGAGCGACGTCTCAAACGCAGGCGCACCGCACACGATATCGCTCGGCCACTGGATACCCACTTTACCGGCAAGGCCCAACCCCGGCGTCGAAGCCGTGCCCACGAGCGCGTCCATCATGCCCATCGCGGCCACAAACGGCAGGCCGTGGAAGGCGTGCATGTTCACATCGGGGCGCACAACCAGCGAAAACGTCAGCGAAGCATCGCCCACGCTCCACGCGCACCAGCCCGCGGACACGCCCTCGCGGCCCGCATCACGCGCCGCGTCGAGCTCGGTACCGGCGGCAACAGCATTCATCTCGATCATCTACATACGCCCCAATTCGCCCACGATATGGCCCACGCGGTCCTCGGGCTCCTTGACCTCGACGCCGTTGTAGCGGAAGAACCGAGCCGGGTCGTGCATCAGGTCCTCGAGCGGCACCAGCACAAAGTCACGCTCGCCGATCAGCGGATGCGGCAGGCGCAGCTTTTTGCCGCCGTGGGTCTCGCCGTCCATCCACAGCAGGTCCAAGTCGATGGTGCGCGGACCGTTGGCCTTGGCCTTTTTGGAGCGGTCGCGACCCAGCTCGGCCTCGATCTTCATGAGCTCGTCGAGCAGCACCAACGGCGCCAGCTCGGTCTTAATCTCGATGACGGCGTTGGCAAACGCGTCCTGGCGCGTCTCGTAGGCCGGCTCGCTCTCGTAGATCTTGGAGGAGTTGGACACGCAGGTGAGTGGAATCTCGGCGATCATGTCGCGTGCGGCGCGGATGTTGTCACAGCGATGCCCCAGGTTGGAGCCCACGGCCACAAACGCGCGGCGCGGCTGCGGCTTGGCAACCGCCCAGTAGCCGTTCAGGAACTGCGCAAAGCCCGCGGCGTCGTGCACGCGCACGATGTTGGCACCGGCCTGGATGGCGCCCAGGCACACGCCAAACGTAGCGGCATCGCGCTCGGCGGCCTCGGTCACGCCCGAGACGGCGCCCACAAAGCGCTTGCGCGATACGGCGCACATGAGCGGATAGCCCAGTGACGCCATCTTGGCAGTCTCGCGCTGGATGACGATGTCCTCGTTGGCCGTCTTGCCAAAGCCCGGACCGGGATCGATGCAGATGCGGTCGCGCGACACGCCGGCGTGGATGAGCGCGCGGGCCTGGTCGGACAGAAAGCCCATGACGCGGCGCATGATGGGCGCCGAATCGGGCAGGGTGAAGCGGCGGAGCTGCGAGGTGGGCACGTGGGCTTCCTCGCGGCGGGCGCTGCGGCGCATCATGGCTGCCAGGTGGTCATTGGGCTCCGGCGCGGGCTCAGGGGCCGTGGCGGCCTCGGCGACAGGGGCAGCCTGCTCGGCGACCGGCGTCTCCTGCTTCTGCTCGTCCACGGGCGCGGGTGCGGGCTCGGTCGCGGGCTCCGGATCGCCAAACGGCAACGAGGGCTGCACCACGCCGCCCGGAAGCTTGGCCTCCGGCTTAGGCTCGCCCAGCAACTTGCCGCGACGGCGGCGAGCCGGCTTCTCAGCCTCACGCGCGGCCTCGGCAGCCGCCTCGCGCGCCTTCTCGGCAACAAACGCCGCAGCCGAGGTATCGAGCTGCACCGTTGCGTGCGTGCGTGTAGGCGCGGCGACCTCGCCGGCATGCATCACGATGACGCCGCAGGTGCTCGTCTTAACAAACTCGACCATCTTGGGGTCGGTGAAGCCCGTCACGTCGTTGACGATCGAGGCGCCGCAGCGCACGGCCGCCTTGGCAACCGCCACGTGGCGCGTGTCGATCGAGACGATGGCGCCCTCTTTGGCCAGCGCGCGCACCACGGGAAGCACGCGGCGAGCCTCCTCGTCGGGATTAACCGGGGTAAAGCCGGGGCGCGTGGACTCACCGCCCACGTCGATGATGTCGGCGCCGGCGTCAAGCATCGCCAGGCCGTACTCGATGGCGGCATCCGGGTCGAAGTGCTCCCCGCCGTCGCTAAACGAATCGGGCGTCACGTTGAGGACGCCCATGATGCGCGGACGGTCAAAGCTGAGCTCATACTTTCCGCACCGCCATGTCTTGCTGTCGTTCGCCATGAACATCCTCCTAAAATGCCCACGCCGCCGAGCTTGGGGAGCTGGCGGCGGGGTCGCTTTGCACTCAGTCTTTCTATTGTATCCGCGCACACGGGCTAGAACGCAAACGCGGCCGCGATGTCGCAAGAAATCAGCAGGTCGGCATTTGCATCCTGATCGGTAGGCGCCAAATTGCAAATGGCCAGCGTATCGCCAGTAAAGTAACGCGTAAGGCCTGCCGCCGGATACACCACGAGCGAGGTCCCGCCCACAATGAGGGCATCGGCCGCGGCAATGGCGGCAACGGCACCGGTCAACACATGCTCGTCGAGCGGCTCTTCGTAGAGCACCACATCGGGCTTGATGCGACCACCGCACGCGGGGCACACGGGCACGCCCGCGGCGTTCTCGTGCTCGCGCGAGCAAATCCACTCGGCGCTATAGACCGCGCCGCACGACTGGCAAATGTTGCGATGGACCGATCCGTGCAGCTCGAACACGCGCTGCGAGCCCGCCATCTGATGCAAGCCGTCGATGTTTTGCGTCACCACGGCATCGAGCTTGCCAGCTCGCTCCAGCTCGGCCAGCTTGGTGTGGCAGCGGTTGGGCTTAGCGTTAAGCGCGATCATCTTGGTGCGGTAAAAGTCGAAGAACTCGGCCGGATGTGTCTCATAAAAGCTATGCGAGAGCATAGTCTCGGGCGGGTAGGCAAACTGCTGGTGATACAGGCCGTCCACGCTGCGGAAATCGGGGATGCCACTTGCCGTGGAAACACCAGCGCCGCCAAAGAAGACCACGCGCTTGTGGGTGTCAAACAGATCCGCCAGCGCGGCGGACGCCTGCCTGGGGTCCGATATTGCCTGCGTCATATGAGCCCTCCGTCCTTGTTGATCGGGCGGCGTCGGGCGATGTCCCAGCATGCGACCTTTAAGTCAGCATGCGCGGAGCCCACCCCGCCCCTGTTGCGCTAATCTTAAGCCTGCCAACCCCGTCGAAAGGACACCATGCCTCAGACTTACACTTTCGCCTCGTGGAACGTCAACGGCCTGCGCGCCGTGCTCAAAAAGGACCCGAGCTTTATCCAGATCGCGCAAGAACTCGACGTCGATATCCTGGCGCTGCAAGAGACCAAGCTGCAAGAAGGCCAGGTTGATATTGACCTGCCCGGCTATCGCCAAACCTGGAGCTACGCCGAGCGTAAAGGCTATTCGGGCACTGCGGTCTTTAGCCGCCAGGAACCGCTGCGCGTGTTGCGCGCCGACGCGCTGCTGCCCTACGCCGGCGAAGGCGAGGCTGCCGAGCTCGTCGCCCAAGCCGCGACCGAGGGCCGCGTCTGCGCGCTCGAGTTCGACAAGTTTTGGTTTGTCGACGTCTATACGCCCAACGCCCAAAATGAGCTCGCGCGCATCGATGTACGCATGGCCTGGGACGATGCCTATCGTGGCTTTTTGAGCGCACTAGAGCGCGAGACCGGCAAGCCCGTGGTGACCTGCGGCGACTTTAACGTGGCACACGAGGAGATCGATCTTAAGAACCCCAAGTCCAACCGCGGCAACGCAGGCTTTTCGGACGAGGAGCGCGGCAAGTTTACCGAGCTGCTCAACGCCGGGTTTACCGATACCTGGCGCGCGGCAAACCCCGACGTCGAGGGCGTCTACAGCTGGTGGAGCTACCGCTTTAATGCCCGCAAGAACAACGCCGGCTGGCGCATCGACTACTTCCTGGTAAGCGACGCAATCGCCGACAACGTACGCGACACCGGCATCCGCGGCGACATCTTTGGCAGCGACCACTGCCCCGTCACCCTTACGTTGGAGCTCTAACTCCAGCTGCCCCCGGAGACGAAGGAAAACGGATCATTTTGGGCCTCGTGAGGGTGTCCGCGTGACCCATCGCCACGAAACACGCCCATCTACTACGTTTAAGCCACCACCCTCAACCACAGCGAACAACGCAAAAAGAAAACCGCAGGTAGAAAGCCTGCGGTTTTTCATAAAACGCGGTCATGGTCGGGAGTATCAAGCTAAACGTAGTAGATGGGCCAGTTTCGTGGCAAGCGCCGTCAACTGATTCCCTGGGGACATCTGGGGACGGAAGAAAATGGATCAATTTGGATCTCTGAGGGCCACGATGCCCGTCATATCAGCCGGCCATTCCAAAACTATGCCGGTTTACGGGGCTGAATCGCGAACCCCCAACCATATGCAATTCCGAGATAATAAAACCGCAGGTAGACGGTGTGCCCTATTTCGAAAAATGCTGGTATAGTCGGCCCGCGCCAATCTAGCCCCGTAAACCGGCATAGTTTTGGAATGGCACTTCGGCAGTATTGATTCCCGCCCCGGCGCAACCAGCCCTACAGCCCGTATTTCACGACGACACGGTTAATGCGACGGCACCAAGGCTTGTACAAGGCGGCCAAAAACACGCAGGTCGCAAGGCCGTGCGTAATATCGAACGGCACTGCCGTGGCAAGACGCGCCACGGCACCCGCCCAAGTAAGCGGCTGTACAAAACCAATGATGTCATACGCGTTGATCACGACGCCATACAGCAAGCCCGACGCAAAGCCATACGCCAACAGTGCCGGCATTCGCACGGTTCCATCGGCGCGGTCAAACGCGCCCGCATGCGCCAGTGCGCCACCGATATAGCCCACCAGACCCCAGGCATACATCTGCCACGGCGTCCACATGCCCTGCCCAAAAAAGAAATTGCTGGTCAGCGCTGCCAACGCGCCAACCATAAAACCATTGCGGCGACCAAGCGTCGCCCCCGCGATAATGGCGATGGCGCTCACCGGTTTAAAGTCGGGAATGGGGCCAAACAAGATGCGCCCCGCCGCGGCCAACGCCGCCAACACCAGCGTGGGCATAATCTGGCGCAGGCCCGGGCGCGACGCCTCGTAACCCGCAAAGAACAGCGCAAGCACCAGCGCCACCACGACAAGCATGGCGAGCGCCGCCTGCTCAACGCCCGCCAGCAACGCCGCAGCCATCACGGCTGGCACCGCCAGCAGCAGCGGTATCTCCAGTTTTGCGAGTAGGCGCACGATGCGATAATCCGCCATCCCATCACGCCCTATAAAACACGTTGTCGGCAAAGAAGTCGGCCGGCGGCTCCATGCAGGCAATCTCGCCATCGAACATCATGGCGATGTCGTCGGCGACCTGCTCGGCAAAGTCCAAATCGTGCGTAGCCATGATGACGGTGCCGCCAGCCTTCGCATGGTCACGCAGGGCGCGGGCGATGATGCGGCGGCTCTCCAGGTCCAAGCCCTTCGTGGGCTCGTCAAGCAGCAGCAGCTCGGGGCCAATCAGCAGCAGCTTTGCCAGCGCGAGCAGCTGGCGCTGTCCGCCCGAGAGGTCGTAGGGGTGACGCGTCTCCAGGCCGTCCAATCCCAGTTGCGCCGCACGCTCCCGCGCCAAGTTCTCGTCATATCCGCAGGTCGAGGCCCATTCCATCAGCTCATCGCGAACCGTCTCGGCAACCAGCAATGCTTTGGGATTCTGAGGCAACAGCGCCGCCGAGGCCGCTCCGCGCACCATGCGGCCGCGCTGCAGCTTGGCGGTCTTGGCCAGCACCGAAAGCATCGTCGACTTGCCGCAGCCGTTTCCGCCCACGACTGCATGCACCGCGCCAGCCGAAAACGACGCATCGAGCCCGCGCAGCACCCAACCGTCCGCGCGATCGTAGCGAAACCAGCCTTCCGACAGGGTGGTAGCCGACCCAGCGTGCATTTTTTGGAGTATTCTGCTTCCATTCGTGCGCGGGAAGGCTTCCGAGCCGTTCTCGAGCGACGTTTGCGCCACAAATTCGGACGATTTGTCCAATTCCGAACTTTTTTTCGCGCTCGATACGTCCCCGGGCGTCTCCAGAGAGTCCAAATTGTCCTCACGCCTGCTGAATACTCCGTTTTTTGCACATCGGATGGCACCCCACCCCAACATATCATCGGAAAACAGCGATTCTCGGCGTCCCAAAGAAGCCATATCTGCCACCTCGCGCACGCAACCGTCCTCAATCCGGTACGCACACGTCGCGTATTCGAGCATTGGGCGCGGCTGATGCGTCGCCACAACAACCGTGCAGCCCAGCTCGCGATTCACACGAAACAGCGCGTGCAGGAAATTCTTCTCGGCAACGGGATCGAGCTGAGACGTGGGCTCGTCGAGCAGCAGCACGCGCGGGCGCAGCGCCAGAACGGCCGCCAACGACAGCAACTGTTTGCGACCACCCGAAAGCGTGTCAGTATCGCGGTGAAGCCAATCTTCCAGACCAAAGAAATAGCTGGTCTCGGCAACACGGCGGCGCATCTCGTCGCGCGACATGCCTAAGTTTTCCAGGCCAAACGCCATCTCGTGCCACACGGTCTCGCACACAATCTGGTTCTCGGGATCCTGAAACACGTAGCCCACGCGCTCCGCAGACGCGCGCACGTCCATGTCGGCAACGCTCTCGCCCAGCACGCGCGCATCGCCAGTGCGCTCGCCCGCCGGAGCGATCTCGGGCTTGAGCAACGACAGCAGCGTCGACTTACCCGATCCGGTACCGCCAACAAGCAGCGCAAATGCACCTTGGGGGACAGACCAGTCGAGCCCCTCGAGCACCGCAGCATCAGCCCCGGGGTAGGTAAAGCTCAGGCTCCGCACCTCAATCGCCAGCATATCCGGGTCGCACGCCGCGCCCGACACCGGGCCCCTATCCAACCGAGCCATCAGCCAAACCTCTTCTCATCAATCGCGTGCAACGCGCAAGGCAGCATCATCCAGGCAGCGTACACGACATAGCCCAGCCACGGCGCCGGAACCGAGAGCTGCGGATAAAACGAATACTGCGTCGTCGCGGTCCACGCCACCGCCACCGCGACAGCACCAAACAGTGCGAGCCCGGCCAGCGCGGCAACGTCGCTGCGCCCCAGTCGATACCGCGCATACGTCGTACGACGCGTCGCGGCACCCCACCCGCGCGAGCGCGTCGCGTCCGCGCGCTCCAGCGAATCTTCCATGCCCCAGCCCATCAACACGCTCGACGCCCGCAGGCGCGAGCGTACGGGGTCGGCCGGCGCGCGGCCCGGCACATCAATCGCATCCTGCACCGCCAGCACCGTACGACCGCGGCGTAAAAACTGCGGGATAAGCCTCATGCACATCGAGATCATGAGCGCAATCACCGGCGCGGCATTGCCCAGCAGCGCGAGTACCTTGTCGTATTCGAGCATCGATGCCGCCGCCTCAAACCACAGTATGCTCGCCACAAACAGCCCGCCCATGCACAGGCCGTATACCATGCTCTCCAGATACACCGCGCGCATGCCAATACGGAACAGCTCCGTCGAGCCCGAGGCGCTAAACAGCGGATTGAGCACCGCAACGATCAAAATTACCGGCAGCTGCCAGCGGAGCGCGCCCAGCGTGCGGGCAGCCCCACGCGTCGCAAATCCATACGCCAGCCCGCCCGCAAGTGACAGCGCAATCAGCACCGGCTGCATCGAGAACATAGTGAGCCCCAGCGTCAGCACTATATAGAGTGCCGGCACAGCCGGATGAGACATCGAGAATGCCGCGACGGGCTCGCCGCCAAACCCCTCTCGTATGTTGTCCACGGGTACCCCCGTCCCCTCGCTCAAACGACAGCTCCACAGCACCGCCAACGCCGCACACAAGCAGTGCAAACGCCACGCCGGCGGCGCAAGCCTCAACCGCCGCAAACCAATCGTTACGCGCTCGTCATATGCCTGCGGTATCATATTGCGCCGTGTATCGTTTCCAAACACACGTCTCTATAACGTAACAGGAGATCACATGGACGCAACCGCAATTATCCTCGCTGCCGGCGAGGGCACCCGCATGAAGTCGAACCACTGCAAGGTTTCGCACAAGATCCTGGGTAAGCCCATGGTCCAGTGGATCGTCGACGCTACCATCAAGGCCGGCTGCAGCCGCGTCGTGGTTGTCATCGGCAGCCACGCCGACGAGATGCGCGCCCTCATCGACGGCGCCTACGCCAACAGCGCCACCAAGGTCGAGTGCGTCGAGCAGACCGAGCGTCTGGGCACCGGTCACGCCGTGAAGGTCGCGCTCGAGGCCTGTGGCATCACGCAAGGCCCCGTCGTCGTGCTCAACGGCGACCTGCCGCTCATCACCGCCGACACCGTCGCCAAGTTCGCACAGACCGTCGCCACCGGCGAGCTCGCCTGCACCGTCATGACCATGACCCCGCCCGATCCTTTCGGCTACGGCCGCATCAAGCTGGGCGCCGATGGTCAGATCGAGCGCATCATCGAGCAGAAGGACTGCACGCCCGAGCAGGCCGCCACGCTGCTGGAGTGCAACGCCGGCTGCTACGCATTTGACGGCACGCAGCTCGCCGCCCACATCAACGAGATCGGCAACGACAACGCGCAATCCGAGTACTACCTGCCCGACATGCTCGAGATCCTCAAAGGCCACGGCCAGGCTGTCTCCATCTTCCACTGCGACGACTACCGCGACGGCCTGGGCGTCAACAGCCGCATCCAGCTCGCACAGCTCACCGCCATCGCGCGCGACCGCATCAACGAGCGCTGGATGGCCGAGGGCGTTACCTTCATCGACCCCACGCAGGCCTGGATCGGCCCCGATGCCGTTATCGGCCGCGATACCGTCGTGTGGCCGCAGACGCACCTGATCGGCCACGTCACCGTGGGCGAGGAGTGCCAGCTCGGTCCCAACAGCCGCCTCACCGACACCACCGTCGGCAGCGGCTGCGTCATCGACGAGACCATCGCCATCGAGGCCGTCATCGAGAACGGCGTCGACTGCGGCCCGCGCGCCTACCTGCGCCCGGGCACCCACATGCTCGACGGATCCAAGGCCGGCACGCACGTGGAGATCAAGAAGTCCACGATCGGCGAGGGCTCCAAGGTGCCGCACCTGTCCTACATCGGCGACACCACCATGGGCCCCGGCGTCAACGTGGGCGCGGGCTCCATCACCTGCAACTACGATGGCGTGCACAAGCACAAGACCGTCATCGGCAAGGATGCCTTCATTGGCTCCGACACCATGATGGTCGCGCCCGCCCAGATCGGCGACGGTGCACTCGTGGCCGCCGGCTCCGTCATCACCGAGCCGGTCCCGGCCGACGCACTTGGTCTGGGCCGCGCCCGTCAGGTAAATATTGAGGGCTGGGCCGCCGATTACCGCCGCCGCCTGCACGAGGACGACGAGGTATAACGTTTTACCAAGCACAAAAGGAGCTGCTCCATGGGGGCGGCTCCTTTTTCTATCGTGACCTGCGCAACCGGATGAGTGGTCGGTTCGTGTCCGTTGGCGGTAAAGACGTTATCAGGACCCGATAAACCCCGCCGCGCGGTTACAATGCAACAAGGCATCTATATGGCATTCGATGTATAAAGGAGAAGGGTAATGCCGATTAATGATCCCGAGAAGTCGGAGAATATGCGCAAGTCCATCCGCGTGTATTCCGGTTCCTCCAACCGTCCCCTCGCTCAGAAGATTGCTGAGTACCTTGGGGTCGAGCTTTCGGGCCTTACGCTAAAGCAGTTCGCCAATGGTGAGATTTACGCCCGCTACGACGAGACCGTCCGCGGCGCCGACGTCTTCCTGATTCAGTCCGTGGCCGGCGGCAACGTCAACGACATGCTCATGGAGCTGCTCATCGCCACCGACGCTGCCAAGCGCGCATCCGCCCGCTCCATCACCGCCGTTATCACCCACTACGGCTATGCCCGCCAGGACCGCAAGGCCGGCCCGCGCGAGCCCATCACCGCCCGCCTCGTCGCCAACCTGCTCGAGCGTGCCGGCGTCAACCGCATCATCACCCTCGACCTGCACCAGGGCCAGATCCAGGGCTTCTTCGATATCCCGGTTAACCACCTGTCCGCACTGCCGCTGTTTGGCCAGTACTACAACGACATGCACTTCGACACCGACAACCTGGTTGTCGTCTCCCCCGACGTGGGTCGCGCCAAGGCCGCCAAGAAGCTGTCCGACATGCTCGGCTGCGACCTGGCCATCGCCCACAAGGGCCGTCCGCGCCACAACGCCGCCGAGGTCATGGGCATCATCGGTGACATCAAGGGCAAGACCTGCATCATCAACGACGACATGATCGACACCGCTGGCACCCTGTGCGCCAACGTCAAGGAGCTCAAGGCTATGGGCGCCGGCGACATCTACGTGTGCGCCACCCACGGCATCTTCTCCGGTCCGGCCATCGAGCGTCTGAACGACGCCCCCATCGTCGAGTGCGTCGTCACCGATGCCATTCCCGTCGAGGTCGGCGGCAAGATTAAGACCATCTCGGTCGCCGAGGAGTTCGCTCAGGCCATCTCCGCCGTTTACCACGAGGAGCCCGTCTCCACGCTCGTCGGCGGCGACTTCGCGCTGTAGCCTGCCACGCATCGCATCATCTTTGATGCTTTTAAAGGGTCGGAAGCTCGCTTCCGACCCTTTTTCTATCCCTCGCCAACCTTCCCTGGACAATTAGTTCAAATTTGTATTTTCTTGGGCGCCCACATGGACCACTTGATGCGCCAAAGGTTCACCTGCCGGCATAATCTCGGCCAATCTCTCCTCTTATGGACGTCTTCACTATGCCATTCACTCTATTTTGCCCACCGAACCCTTCGACAATGGCGGAACGCTTCAATCGCCTTATACAAATCTGAACTAACTGTCCAACACCTATCTCGATCCATGCCTCCAAGGTCAAACAAGCGCCCTGAGCCCCGCTTTTTCAAGGCCCCTCGCACGATCTGCTACCGTCTGCGGCGCACGACGCCCCTTTGAGCGAAAAGAACGCCACGGCTGCATCATTTCGCCGACGGCTTAGTACTTTATAGCTATGACCACTGTGATCTCACATTTCTCCGCCCTCCGCGCAATTCGCCGCGCTCGACGGGCGTACTCTGCGCTTCCGTGGGGCATCATCGATGACAGGCAACAGGCACAAGCCCTTGCAAGTTGTGTTCCCAACAAGGACGCCATAGACTTTGTAGCTCTTGCGATGCTTGACGCCTGGAGCGAAGACGACTCCGAGCGCCTAGATCTCCTTGTTGCCGGCGGCAACAACAGACGGCCCGACGGACGTCTTCTCCAGCACAGCGTCACCGCCCCGCTTCCCGCGGAAGCAATCATGCACATCGAAGCTGACATCTACGCAACGTCTCCCGCCATGACAGCCATGTTGTGCTCTAGGAATGAGCCTGTAGCCAAAGTCCTGATGCTTCTCATGGAGCTGCTGGGGTCCTACTCCCTTCCGCCCGAGATAACCAACCCCATCGCCCACGACGACACGTGGCCCAAGGCCGGTAGCTCCGAAGCGATGGACGATCTTGATTGTCATGGCGGCCAGCCGGCACCCGGAAAGCAAGACGAAACCCGCTACGAACAGGCGCACTACAAATGCGAGCCTGCCACAACCATAAATGAGCTCGAGGCAGTCGCACAGTTTGCCAAAAGTAGCTCCTACGCCTCGTTTCGCACGGCCGTCAGACTCGCCCGAGCAGGATCCGCATCCCCAGCGGAGTCCTTAATGTTCGCCGTCCTGGGCGCGCCCATGCGCTTTGGCGGATTCGGATGCTGCAGCCTGCCCATGGGAGGCCTGCTACTCAACCATCGAATCGACTTCGACACTCTTGCGGTCAACATGTCCTCAGGCATCCCCTATGCCATCTGCGACCTATATTGCCCGGCAGCCGGAGTCGACAACGAATACAACGGAATTGGGCATGAGCTTCAAAATGCTCGCATCCACGATGGCAATCGAAATAATGGACTCAAGGCAATGGGCATCCACGTCCTGGTTATCAATCGCGACCAAATGAAAGACCTTGTTGCGCTCGAAGCCTTCGCACAAATGATGCATCGACTCGCTGGGGTTCGGTTCCGCTATCGCATCAAGGGTTATCGCAAACGTCAAGCCGCATGGCTCAACGCCCTTCGGGCCGGAATCGGCCTCGCGCCGGTCTAGAAAGCGTATCTCGACAACATCGCCGAGCAAGGCTGGACAGTTAGTTCAGATTTGTATAAACAGACGGCTTATTTCAAGGCGCTTTGCTGCCATCTCGGGGCCAATCACCTCATTTAAAGGCTCGAATGGCTTCGAAATAGCGCAAAACGTGCGCCCCAAAGCACCGAAACGGCTCCATGTCTCCGATTTTGGCAGCCGAGAGCCTCTTGCTTTATACAAATCTGAACTAACTGTCCACCCCGGTTTCCTGCAACCGCTCAAACGCCCTCAACTCACCTCAATTGCCCTCCATTTGACAGCGGCAACAGGGTCGCTCACCATAGCAGGCGACAAATCAACGAAAGGATGAACATGGCAGCTGCACAGCCGCTTAAGATTCGCATGGTTGCCGGGCTTGGCAACCCGGGCGAGGAATATGCCGAGACCCGCCACAACGCCGGCTTTAAGGCAATCGACGAGCTGGCCCGTCAGGCCGGTGTCACGTATTGGAAAAATCAGGCCGGTGCCGAGGTCGCGCTCATCAATATCAACGATGCCGAGGAAGAGGGCGGCAAACGCCAGATTGTGCTGGTCAAGCCGCAGTCATTCATGAACACCTCGGGCGGCCCCATCTCCAAGCTCTGCCGCGAGTACAAGATCAAGGCCGAGGAGCTGCTCGTGATTCATGACGAGCTCGACATTCCCGCCGGCGACGTACGCGTTAAGGTGGGCGGTGGCCACGCCGGTCACAACGGCCTGCGCTCCATCATCGACAAGATGGGCAGCCGCGACTTCAGCCGCATCCGCACCGGCATCGGCAACCCTCCCGGCAAGATGGCCGTGGCAGACTACGTGCTCAAGCAGCTGCGCGCCCGCGAGGCCGAGGACTTCCAGGACGCCTGCGCCCGCGCCGCCGACGCTGCGGGCCTCGCCATCGTGCACGGCGTGATCTATGCCCGCGACCACGTCAACGGCTCCGCCTCCGCCAACGGCAAACACTAAAACCTACCAAAAAGGGACAGGTTTATTTTGGCAGGTTTTATGTGCGGAAACGCCGCAACGGCCGCATCGTAATAAACCCTGCGCCGCCATACATATGCAATGCCTCAAAAGGGGGCCGGCCTCACCAAAGCGCGAAGCCGGCCCCCTTTGCCGTTTTGCCTGATAAAACTTACCAAAATAAACCTGTCCCTTTTTGGCAGGTCACTTTTCCCACCTGCCGAAGATACACGCAAGCGACATGCCCATGAGGGTATAATTTGCACCGTATGTCTGCACATCGCCTGTGCGCGTACGGTTCTAATCGGGCTGCCGTCTATTTCCGTGGAGGCACGGTTCGGTCGCCCTAACAAGAGAGGGGTTCTATGTATAAGATCCTGGAGAAGACGCAGTTCTCTGAGAAGGTGTTCAAGTTCCGCATCGAGGCGCCCGCAATCGCCAAGCATGCGCACGCTGGACAGTTCCTCATGGTTCGCGCCAACGAGACGGGCGAGCGCGTCCCGTTTACCCTAGCTGGCTGGAACGGTGACGAGGGCTGGGTCGAGTTCATCTTCATGGTGATCGGCAAGACCACCGAGATGCTGTCCACCTACGAGGCCGGCGAGTCGCTGCGCGACGTCGTGGGCCCGCTGGGCGTTCCCACCGAGATGGCCGAGGGCCCCTGCGCCGTCATTGGCGGCGGCGTCGGCCTGGCAATTGCCTTCCCGGTCGCCAAGCACCTGGTCGAGACCGGCCACGAGGTACACGCCATCATGGGCGCCCGCACCAAGGACCTCCTGCTCATGGAGGACCAGTTCCGCGAGCTCCTCGACGAGGACCACATCCACATCACCACTGACGATGGCTCCTACGGCGAGCAGGGCGTTGTCACCGCTCCGCTGGAGCGCCTGCTGCAGGACAAGGCCGTGTGCCAGGTCTTCTGCGTCGGCCCCGTTCCGATGATGAAGTTCTCGACCCTCACCGCCCAGAAGTACGACACCCCCATCACCGCGTCACTCAACCCCATCATGGTTGACGGCACCGGCATGTGCGGCTGCTGCCGCGTCGAGGTGGGCGGCGTGACCAAGTTCGCTTGCGTCGACGGCCCCGACTTCGATGCCACCCTGGTCGACTGGGATGACCTTCGTGCCCGCCAGGCCGCTTACCGTTCCGAAGAGGGCGAGTCCCTCAAGGCCTATGAGGAAAAGAGCTGCGCATGCCACTAGTTAACGGTCGTTTCGTTGCCGATATGAAGTCGCCCCGCACCCCCGATAACGAGGAGCCGGCTGCCGAGCGCGCCTGCGACTTCCGCCCCGTCGACAAGGGCTTCACCGAGGAGATGGCGCTGGCCGAGGCCGAGCGCTGCCTCAACTGCAAGAAGCCGTTCTGCGTTGAGGGCTGCCCCGTCAACATCAACATCCCCCGCTTTATCGAGCAGATCCGCGCGAAGGACTTCGGCGGCGCTCTCGATACCATCCGCGAGGACTCCATGCTTCCCGCCATCTGCGGCCGCGTCTGCCCGCAGGAGAACCAGTGCGAGGGCAAGTGCATCCGTGGCAAGAAGTCCGAGCCCGTGGCCATCGGCCAGCTCGAGCGCTTCCTGGGTGACCGCCCCGAGCTCGCTTCCACGCCCAAGATGGCTCCCAAGAACGGCAAGAAGGTCGCCGTCGTCGGCTCCGGCCCGTCCGGCATCACCTGCGCCGGCGAGCTCGCCCGCAACGGCTTTGACGTCACCGTCTTCGAGGCTTTCTTCACCGGCGGCGGCGTGCTGGTCTACGGCATCCCCGAGTTCCGTCTGCCCAAGGCAGTCGTCAAGCGCGAGATTGACGGCCTGGAGGACATGGGCGTCAAGTTTGAGTACAACTCCGTCGTGGGCAACATGGCCACGGCCGAGGAGCTGTTCGAGCAGGGCTTCGACGCCATCTACGTGGCGACCGGCGCTGGCCTGCCCAAGTTCCTCAACGTCCCCGGCGAGAACCTGCCCAACGTCTTCTTCGCTAACGAGTACCTCACCCGCGTGAACCTGATGAAGGCCAACAAGTTCCCCGAGTACGACACCCCCACCAAGCACGGCAAGAACGTCGTTGTCTTTGGCGGCGGCAACGTGGCCATGGACGCCGTCCGTACCGCCAAGCGCCTGGGCGCCGAGCACGCCATCATCGCCTACCGTCGTACCGAGGACGAGATGCCCTGCCGTCGCGCCGAGCTGCACCATGCTAAGGCCGAGGGCGTCGAGGTTCTGCCGCTCGTCTCCCCGCTCGAGTTTGTCGCTGGCGAGGACGGCTCCGTGTGCGCCGTCAAGGTCCAGAAGATGGAGCTCGGCGAGCCCGACGAGTCCGGCCGTCGTCGCCCGGTGCCCATCGAGGGCGCCATCGAGGAGATCCCCTGCGACGTCGCTATTTCGGCTATCGGCACCAACGCCAACCCCTTCGCTGCCAAGATCGGCGGCAAGATGGAGCTCAACAAGTGGGGCTACATCGTTGCCGACGAGGAGACCGGCCAGACCACCGATCCCCGCATCTGGGCCGGCGGCGACATCGTCACCGGTGCCGCTACGGTCATTCTGGCGATGGGCGCCGGCAAGAAGGCCGCCGCTTCCATCACCAAGAGCCTGCTGGGCGAGTAATCACCCACAGCGCTAGCCATCAAACGGCAAAGTCCCCGTCGAGCACACGCCCGGCGGGGACTTTTTCTATGCCAGACCCCAGATCACCACAAAGGAGACAGGCACCTTTGTGGTGGTTTTGGACTTGCCTGATCGTTTTGTCTCAATCTGTAACAGTTGGAGTCCGTTGAGCCCTGCAGTTGTTACAGATCGAGATATTGTGCCGGCCGCCCACGCCGCATCTCAATCTGTAACAGTTAGAGACCAAATATGCCGCCTGGTGTTACAGATCAAGACGTTGGGCTGACGGCCGAACGGTTCATCTAAATCTGTAACAGTTAGAGCCATTTTCGCTGGCTTGGTGTTACAGATCGAGACTATGCAAAAGCCGAGGATAGGCACTGCCGCCAAGGCCTTCCCCTCGGCCTAAAACAAAAACCACCACAAAGGCGCCTGTCCCCTTTGTGGTGGTTTTGGTCGGTTAGTCTTCGAGCTGCGCTACTTTGTAGCGGTAGGCAGCGGCGATAACGTCTTTGCAGCCCTCGCGGCCCAGCTTGGCGCGGTTGACGACGATGTCCTTACCGCTCGTCATCTTCCACTTTCCGGCACTGTAGCGCTTATAGAACGCCTCGCGCGCCTTCTGCTGCTGCTTGACCAGCTTGGCGCCCTTCTTTTTATTAAGGCCACGCTTCTTGCGCACAATCTCGACGCGGTCCTCAAAAGGAGCGGTCACCAACACGGCAATGTGGTTGGGGTTGTTACGCAGCAGGTAATCGGACAGGCGGCCTTCGATAATGCAGCTCTCGGTCTCGCCCAGGTCCAAAATCACCTGGCTCATCTTCTGGAACAACTTGTCCGAGTACGAACGCGCGTCGTAGCGGTCGGGCAGGAACGCCATGTTCTCCACGGCCAGACGCTCGTCGTAGGCGGCCATCTTGTCGAGCGACTCGCCCGCGCGCAGCGACGCACGTACCAGCAGCTCGTTATCGTACAGCGGAATCCCCAACTCGTCGGCAAGCATGCGGCCAATCTCGTGGCCCTCGGCGCCAAAGTCGCGCGCGATGGTAATGACCACAGGATTCTTCTTGTTCTCCAGATCGCTCATCGCGATTCCTTTCTAACAAATGAGAAAAGGCAATTCCTGATTCCCATTTTGTCACTTACGACCGTCCTGGTTTCCCAAGTGCGGCAGATTGCCCCGAAAGAGGAGCGCCGCGTACTAAATGTACGCAAGCGACGATTGAGGGGCAAGGTGCCGTGCTTGGGGAAGCAGGACTATGCGGCCACGATGCGGCGTTGATATGCCCTCACCAGCAGCGAGATACCAAAGTTGAGCACGAAGTACATCGCAAACACCAGGCCGTAGAGCATAAGCACCTGCGACAGGTCGATCGCGTGGGCCATCACGACGTTTGCCGTGTACATGAGCTCGGCCACGTTAATGCCCGAAAGATACGAGCTGTCCTTGATGACGGTCGTGCACTGGCTAAACAGCGCCGGAATGATCGTCTTAAATGTCTGCGGCAGAATGATGTAGCGCATGGTGGCAAAGAAGCCAAAGCCCTGGCTCTGCGCTGCCTCAAACTGGCCGCGCGGAATCGAGTTGAGGCCGCCGCGCACAATCTCGGCCATAACAGCGCTGGTAAACAGCGTAAAGGCGATGGTCGAAATCACAATGTCCAAACCCTGCACCGTAAAGTAGATAAACAGGATCCACAGCAGGTTCGGCGTGCAACGGAACAGCTCGATGTAGGCACTCACCAAAATACGAAACGGGCGGGGCGCATAGCTTTTAACGAGCGCCAGCACCGTGCCAAAGATGAGCGAGAAAAAAATCGACAGCGCCGAGATCTCGATCGTCTTAACAAAGCCGCCCCAAATGTAGAGCAGGTTGGTCGCGTTGAAGATTTCCATGCGCTAGGCCTCCTCTACGTTGTCGAGCCCCAGCTCGGCGAGGCTCACGCCGCGCGGACGCTCCTTGGAGCGGCGCTCGAGCCACTGCACCAGCATGGCGAGCGGAAAGCAGATGATGAAGTACATAAGGCAGCAGACGATGTATCCCTGCAGGTAACCGTACAGGCTCACAAAGTTGTCTGAACGGTACATAAGGTCGCCGCCGGCCACAAGCGCCAGCACCGACGTGTTCTTGACTAGGTTGAGTGCCTGGTTACACAGCGGCGGCAGAATGATCTTGAATGTCTGGGGCAGCACGATGTACCAGTACGCCTGCGCACGGGTGAAGCCCTGGCTCTGCGCCGCCTCCATCTGACCGCGCGGAACCGCCTCGATACCGGTGCGGATAACCTCCGAGATGTAGGCCGCGTGATACAGGCCCACGCCCAAGAAGCCCAGCACGAACGGCGCGATGCGCACCGGCTGGTCGGCACCGGTTATGGCCTGCAAAAACTGCGGACCAGCCATGTACATAAAGAGCACCTGCACGGGCAACGGGGTGTTCTGGTAAAACTCCACGTACACGCGGCTTATGGCGCGCAGCACGCGCGAACGGGTGGTAGAGAACACACCCAGCAGCGTGCCCAGCACCAGCGACAGCAGCAGACCGGCAACGACCACCTGTAGCGTCACGCCAAAGCCCTCCCAGAAGGGCCCCATGTTTTGAAATGTCGTCGACCAACGGTCGGCGTCAAATAATCCTTCGAGCATTTGATTCCTTCCTTGGACGATGCGCCTATACAAGACCCCAGGTCTTGACCTCTTGGTCGAGCCAGCCGTCGGCCAGACGATCGCAAATCACCTGATCGACCACGGCCGAAAGGTCGCAGCCCTTCTTGGTCGCCACGCCGTAGCCCTGCTCGCCAAACTTGACCTCGGGCTGCAACAGCTCAACGGTCTCGTTCATGTAACCGGCCAGCGTGGAGCGGTCCATGGCAAAGACGTCGATATTGCCGGCGTCGAGCGAACTCTTGATGATGGGATAGCCACTAAAGGCCCTAAACTCGGGCTTACAGCTAAAGCCGTTGTCCTTGATCATCTGCTCGATCAGGCCCTGCGTGGTGGCACCCTGGCTCACGCCGATGACCTTGCCGTCCAGGTCCTCAATCGAGGTAAAGCCCGAACGCTTCTTGACCATGAGTCCCACGTAGTCGGTGCGGTACGGCGTCGAGAAATCCCAGCTCTTCTTGCGCTCGTCGGTGATGGTGTAGGTCGCCGCGACCACGTCGAGTTGGCCGTTATCGATCAGCGGGCCGCGTGTCTTGGGCGTTACGTCGGTAAACTCGACAAGCTCCTGGGCACGGGCTTCCTTGTAGCTCACGCCAAAGACAGCGGCGGCGATCTGGTAGCACAAATCGACTTCCATGCCCTCAAAGCGGCCTTTGGCGGTGTCGTAATAGCCGTAGCCGGGAACATCTTTCTTGACACCGGCATTCAGATGGCCGCGCGACTTGATGGCCGCAAGCTTGGATCCCTTGTCGGAACCCTCGCCGCTGGTGGAGTTGCCGCAACCGGTGAGCGCGGTCCCCGTCAGCGCGAGCATGCCGGCGCCCGCCAGCTGCAAAAAGTGACGGCGCGACACGGCCGCCCTCGTCATATCCGTCATGTCCATCACCGCGCCTATTGCAGAATCTTGGACAGGAACTCGCGGCAGCGCGGGTTCTCGGGGTTATCGAAGAAGTGCTCGGGCGTGCCCTCCTCCAGGATGCGGCCGTCCTCCATAAAGATGACGCGGTCGGCCACCTGGCGCGCAAAGCCCATCTCATGCGTCACGCAGATCATGGTGATGTCCTCCTGCGCAAGCTCAATCATAACGTCCAGAACCTCCTGGACCATCTCGGGGTCGAGCGCCGAGGTCGGCTCGTCAAACAGGATGATGGGCTGCTTGGTACACAGGGCACGGGCGATGGCGATGCGCTGCTGCTGACCACCCGAGAGATTCTGCGGATACTCGCCGGCCTTATGCGCCATGCCGACGCGCTTGAGTGCGGCGATGGCGATCTCGGTCGCCTCCTCCTTGCTCTTCTTTTGCAGCTTGATGGGCGCGAGCGTCAGATTGCCGAGCACCGTCATGTTGGGATACAGGTTGAACTGCTGAAACACCATGGAGCTGTACTTGCGAGCCATCTCCAGGTGATTCTTTTTGGTGAGCGGCGTACCGTCGATGACGACCTCGCCCGACGTAGGCTCCTCCAGATAATCGACGCAACGGATGAGCGTCGACTTACCCGAACCAGAAGGCCCGATCATTACGAGCTTCTCGCCGCGCTTGACGGTGAGGTTGATATCTTTGAGCACATGCAGGTCGCCAAAGTACTTGTTGAGATGCTTGATCTCGATCATGTCTGCCATGAATGTCCCTTCCCTGCGTTTACACGAGTTGAACTATTGTACGGAAAGAACCACGTTTCCGCAGCCCACGCTACATCCCCGTAAAGAACCCGCAACCTTCCGCCCACTCATTGGGCACAGACTTAAATGAGTACCCCCCGTGGGTACTCATTTAAGTCTGTCCCCAATGAGCACCGAAAATAATACAACCGCCCTTGTTGAGCATAAGTCAGCGAAAACCCGTACACGCGAGCAAGGTGACGTGAAATGAAAGGGCGCAGACCTTATGGTCGCGCCCTTGAAATTGAACGTCAGATTGCCGTGTGTACGGGTTTGCAGCGTCGAGCCGTTGCGCGGTTTGGTAAAACCGCGTAACAAATTACGCGAGTTTGGCTCCAACGATCTTTGCTGCTGCCGGCTTATCAAAGTTGCCGCCAGTGGCCTTACCCAGAGCGCCCATGACCTGGCCCATCTGCTTCTTGGACGTGGCGCCCAGCTCGGCGATGACCTGCTCGATCAGGGCCTCGAGCTCCTCGCCCGAAACCTGCGCGGGCAGAAGGCTCTCCAGAATCTTGACCTGCTCGGTCAGGTTGTCGGTACGCTCTTGGTCGGTGCCGGCCTTGATGGACATCTCCAGCGTCTCGCTCGTCTGCTTAATCAGACGCTTGATCATGCTGTTGACGTCTTCCTCGGTCACATCGCGGCGCTCGTTAACCTCGATATTCTTCACCTCGGCCTTGACCTGGCGAATGATGGACAGGCGAACCTTGTCCTTAGCCTTCATGGCCGCGATCATTTCCTTCTGCAGCTCTTCGTTGGTCATCTGCAAATCCTCTCTAATAGCGTGGGCGGCACTCGCGCGAGCACCGCCCCATGATTACTCAGTCGTCGACGAATCGTCGGTCGAACTCTTGGTAACGCCCTTCAGACTCACGTTATAGGGTACGTCCTTGGGCATGGGGTTGACGGTGATGTCGGCATCCTTCTTGTACTGCTCCAGCCACTCGCTGTACGCAGTGCTGGCCGCTTGCGTCTTCACCACGTTGGAGACGTACTTTTTGATGGCCTTGGGCACCTGGTTGATGTCATCAACCTGATTATCGACATGGAAGTAGTCGGTGCACTTGATGATGTGGTAGCCATAGGTCGACTCGATGACTTCGCTCACGTCGCCCTTGTTGAGCCCCTCGAGCGCCGTCTGGTAGCTGTCGACAAAGGTGGTGAGCTTATCCCAGCCCACATCGCCCTTCTTCTCCTTGGAACCGGTGTCCTCGGAGTACTGCTCAACGGCGTCCTCAAAGCTCAGCTCACCGGAGTTGATCTTGTCCAGGCACTCCTGCGCCTTGGCCTTGGCGGCAGCCTTGTTCTCGTCGGAAGCGTCGGAATCAACCTTGATCAGGATGTTCGACGAGCGGCGGGCGTCGTTGTAGCTGGACAGGTTTTCGTTGATGTAATCGACGATCTCGCTGTCCTTGGGCTTGCTCGTGGGCGCGACGGCATCCTTGAGTTTCTGCTGCGCCAGACTCTCCTTGAGCGAATCCTTGTAGGTATCCTCGGTATAGCCGTAGGTCTTGAGGGTCTTCTTAAAGGCCTTGGCACCGCCCGCGCTCTTGCATGCGTCCTTCCAAGCCTTCTCGACCTCCTCGTCCGACACCGTCACGCCGTTCTCCTTCTGTGCCTGTTGAAGCAGAATCTGCTGCGTGTAGGAGTCGATGAGTTGCTTGCGGTACTTCTTGGGCGTGAGGTCGTTGTCGACCAGGTACTGCGCCCAGTCCTTGTCATTGGTGTAGCCGTAGGACGTGCGCATGCTCATGATCTGCTTGGTCACGGTGTCCTCGGTGAGGTTGGTGCCGTTGATAGTGGCAGCTACACCGCCGGTAAGCTTGTAGCCCGAGGTATCCTCTGCCTGCGACATCAGGCCGGAGCACGCCATGGCCGAGACGGAAAGCAGCATTGCCAGCACGCCGATGACCACCAGAACGATCTTGACGGTCTTGGACACGCGGGTCTTGCGCTGCTTCTTGCGAGAGCTGGAGGCGGCGCGAGCCTGCTGCTCGGGCGTCGGCTCGGGTGCGGGGTTCTTTTTCTTATTTGCCATAGTTGGCCTTTCGCATAACGAATCGAACAAACGCCATTGTGTCACAACGCAGCCCCCGCGGCACGCTTGGCGCATTGGGGACAGGTTAATCTGCACCATTTTGGTGCAAAGGGGACAGCTCTGGCAGCCGGCACCTTAGAAGTGACGGCGGATGGCGTCGACCATGCCCTGGGACGTGGTCTGGCCGAGCACGTCGGCTGCGGCATCGGCGTCCATAAAGATGTTCATGAGCGCCTGCAGGGCCTCGACCTGGCCGCCCGGCTCGGCGATGCCCAGATTGATGACGATCTGCGCCGGCACCGGAGCGCCCATGCCAGCCATAGCGTTAAATGTCACGGGCGCGGCGGGCTTCACCACCGCGATATAGGGCTTGGCCACAAACCCCGGATCGGTATGCGGAATGGCAATGTTTGCCGCCGGCATGGCAAGACCCGTGGGATAGGCATCCTCGCGCGTGCGAACGGCGTCGAACCAACCGTCGGCAATGTAGCCACGCGGTACAAGCTCGCCCTCAAGCCGCGCGAACACCTCATCCGGCGTCGCACACTCCCAATCAAAAAACACCAGCTCAGGCGCAAACAGCGCTTCGTTATCCGCCATGCGCTCACCTCTCTCACCTAGTCATTCAAGAACGTCCCCGATGACTACCCAAAACAAAAGGTGGCCACACGCGCCTTGGCGCCAATGACCACCCTAACCACTCAACTAAATTGCACTGTGCACCGCTAGCCGCGGGGCGCATCAATTGCGACCTTGCCGTTCTCCAGCACGTGGACGCGGCCATCGGCGAGCATCTGCACGACCTCGGGATACAGCACGTGCTCAATCGCGTGGATGTGCTCCTCGAGCGTGTCGACGTCCCAGCCCTCCTCAACAGCCAGCGCACGCTGGGCGATGATGGGGCCGTTGTCGTAGATCTCGTTGGCAAAGTGCACGGTCACGCCGGTCACCTTGACGCCACGCGCAAACGCATCGTCAATCGCATGCGCGCCGGTAAAGCTCGGCAGCAGCGCCGGATGCAGGTTGACCACGCGATTGGGGAACGCCGCCAGCAGCGGCGTGTGCACCATGCGCATATAGCCGGCCATCACCACGTACTCGCAGCCACGTTCGAGCAGCTCATGCGCGATGATCTCGTCAGCCGCGATGGGGTCGGCATAGACATCCTTGGACAGCGTGAGCGTCTGGATGCCCGCACGCTCGGCGCGCTGTAGGCCCTTGGCCGAAGGACGGCTCGACACCACGAGCTCAATCGAGGCGTTGAGCTTGCCGGCGGCGATTAGGTCGATCAGCGCCTGCAGGTTGGTACCCGAGCCGCTGATAAGCACGCCAATCTTAAGCGGCTCGGCCGTATCGGTGCCGGTCGGACGGGTGTAGGGCACAAAGCCCAGGCCCTCGGCAGCAGCCATCTGCTCGTTAGCGCTCATCGGAGTACACGACCTTACCGGAACCCTCGACGCACTCGCCCACGCGGAACGGCTTCTCGCCCAGCGCGACCAGTGCCTCGGTCACGGCGGCCTCGTCCTCGGGGGCGACGATCAGGCACAGGCCGACGCCCATGTTGAAGGTCTTGCATGCCTCGTTGGGCGCGAGCTCGGCCTGACGCGACACGTAAGTAATAACGGGCGGAACGTCCCAACCCATCTCGGCGCCGTTGCGGGTGACCACGGCGTCAACGTCGTCGGCGAGCGCGCGGTTGAGGTTCTCGGTAATACCGCCGCCGGTGATGTGGGCGATAGCATGCACGTTGGCGCCGCCGCGCAGCAGCTCAAGAATCGGCTTCACATAAATGCGCGTGGGAGCCAGCAGGGCGTCAGCCAGCGAAGCACCGCCGAGCTCCTCGAGCGGACGGCTCAGCTCCTCGGCCTTAGCGACGGCCTCGGGCGTGCCCGGCTTAACGCCGTCGACGCCAATGACCTTACGCACGAGCGAGTAGCCGTTGGAGTGCACGCCGGTGGAAGGCAGGCCCAGGATCACATCGCCCGGGCGGACGTTTGCGGGGTCGAGCATCTTGGGACGGTCGACGACGCCCACGGTAAATCCGGCAAGGTCGTAGTCGGCAGGAGCCATGACGCCCGGGTGCTCGGCCATCTCACCGCCCACGAGCGCGCAGCCCGCGAGCTTGCAGCCGTCGGCCACACCCTTGATAATCTTTGCCATGTGCTCGGCCTCGATGTGACCGATGGCAACGTAGTCCAGGAAGAACAGCGGCTCGGCGCCCGAAGCCAGAATATCGTTGACGCACATAGCGACCAGGTCCTGGCCAACCGTCTCGTGACGGTCCATGATCTGGGCGAGCACGAGCTTGGTGCCCACGCCGTCGGTACCGCTAATCAGGATCGGGTCTTCCATATCCTTGAGCGCGGCGGCCGAGAACAGGCCGCCAAAGCCGCCGATGCCACCGATAACCTCGGAACGGTTAGTGTCCTTGACCATCTGCTTAATCGCGTCGACGGCGCGGCCGCCCTCGGCGGTATCGACGCCGGCGTCCTCGTACGTCACATGCTTGCTGTCGCTCATCTGAGCCTTCCTCTCCCACTACCGTGGCGCCGCACGGGCGCCAAACGGTGCTCATAGTTGCGTTCATTTCGGCGCGCGCCATAACAGCACGCGCCGTCATATCAACAAAACAGCAGGTAAAACCTACCAAAATAAACCTGTCCCCATATGGCATGTCCCCATATGGCAGGTTTTATGCCTCGCCGTGCTCCTCTTCCCAGCTGCGGTCGTCGTATTTCTCGATCACGGCGTCGTCGTCAAAGTGCAGCGGCTTGTCCAGGTTGCGGGGCTTAAAGCCCTCCATAAACTTGTCGCGGCCAAAACTCTCGGGAATCGCCACGGGGTAGCGGCCGGTAAAGCACGCATCGCAGTAACCGCCCTTGGGCATGGCTTTAAGCAGGCCCTCGACCGAAAGGAAGGCCAGCGAATCGGCGCCGATATACTCGCAAATCTCGTCGACCGTCTTGTTGGCGCTGATAAGCTGCGACTGCACGTCGGTATCGATACCGTAGAAGCACGGCCAGATGACCTCGGGCGAGTTGATGCGGATATGAATCTCCTTGGCGCCGGCGTTGCGCAGCATCTTGACGAGCTGCACCATGGTGGTGCCGCGCACGATGGAGTCGTCGATGACGACCAGGCGCTTGCCCTCGATGTTGTCGCGCAGCGGGTTGAGTTTCATACGCACGCCCATGGCGCGCAACTCCTGCGTAGGCTCGATAAACGTACGGCCCACGTAGCGGTTCTTGATAAGGCCCTCGCCAAAGGGAATACCGCTCTCGTGCGAATACCCCTCCGCAGGCGGCAGGCCGGAGTCGGGCACGCCGATGACCAGGTCGGCCTCGACAGGCTCCTCATGTGCCAGCTGACGACCCATGTCGTAACGGCAGGCATAGACGCTCTTGCCGTTCATGATGGAGTCGGGGCGGGCAAAGTAGACCTGCTCAAAGATGCAGTTGGCGGGCTCTTCGGCTGCAGGCACGCCCTGCTCGGATACCAGGCCCTCGGCGCTGATGCGCAAGATCTCGCCGGGACGGACGTCACGGACGTACTCGGCACCCACGATGTCGAGTGCGCAGGTCTCGGAAGCAACGACCCAGCCGCCGGCGCCGGTAACATGGGTGGTGGCGTCGACCGTCGCGGCGCCGTCCTGCGACGGCAGCTGCGAAACGGCTGCGGCATCGGCCTGGTCCAAACCCTCGTCCACCAGCTTGCCCAGCACGAGCGGGCGAATGCCGTGTGGATCGCGGAATGCGTAGAGCGCTTGCTCGTTGATGAGCGTCATGGCGTAGCCGCCGCGCACGAGCTCCATGGTCTTGCGAATGCCCTCGCGCAGATGGCCTGTACGCTGGGTAAAGTAGCCGATGAGTTTGGTCGCGACCTCGGAATCCGAGTTGGAGAGGAATGGCACGCCCAGCTCGATCAGCTGGCGGCGCAGCTCGTCGGTGTTGACGAGGGTGCCGTTGTGAGCAAGCGCGATAATGACGCTGTTGATGGTAGAAAGATGCGGCTGAGAGGCTTCCCAGCTCTTGGCACCGGCGGTGCCATAGCGCACGTGGCCCACGGCCAGCTGGCCGGAGAGCGTCGACAGGTCGGCGTTGGAGAACACGCGATCGAGCAGTCCCAGGTCTTTGCGAACCATAACCGTGCCGCCGTCGCCCACGGCGATTCCCGCCGATTCCTGGCCGCGATGCTGCAGCGCGCGCAGACCAAAGTACGTCAGTCGAGCCACATCGCGATCGGGTGCCCGCACACCAAAAATGCCGCATTCCTCATGCAGCTGGTCGGAGTCCGGATCATACGTCGACATGGTGTTCACCTGTCCCGCAGCACGCTCGGCCGCGCGGATGGTTTCTTGAGACATGGTATCCCCTCAGAGCCTCGTATTTTTGGCGTTACCCGCCTTATTATACGCACGGCGCGACGTGCTCCCCAGCGCATGAGCAGCGCTTTTTAAAAGCCCACCGAGCTAATAATCAGTTTTGTTGCCAAACATTTTATCGGTCTGTCCAGTGCAAGCGCCCGCGCCCCCCAGATGGCCGCCGCGTCCACCGTTGGGGATTACAAAGTTGCAATTGGGACGTTCGTCCTGTCTTTTGGCAGGTCGGCGGCGTATCCTTATAACCTACAACAAAGCGAGAAAGGTTCTGTATGGATCGAAACGAACTCGACCCCAGCGTCCCCAGCGCCACAGAGGTCAAGAAGATTCCCCTCATCATTAAGGTGTACGCCGTCCTGTGCATCCTTTCCGGCGTGGGCACGCTCCCGTCGGTCGCTGCCTTTATGTGGCAGGTCATCACGGCACTTGTTAACGGCAACGCCACCGAAAAGCTCGGCGACAACACGCTCGTCGCAGTCGGCCTTATCGTCGCCGGCATCATGCTCTCTGCGGCAAGTGCCGTCATCCTAATCATCTTTGGCCTGGACCTTATCAAAAACCAGCGCCGCAACGCCGCCCGCCTGTCCTACATCCTTATTGCATTCACCGTCGTCGAGCTTTTGGTCGACGTGATGCTCCAGGGCATCGGGCCCTTCCTGCTGCGTCCCGCGATCCAGCTCGGCATCCTCGTCGCACTTTCGGCAACCGTCGACCCCACGCTTCGTCAGGAGCGCGAACTGCAGCGCCGCCTGCAGGAGATGCTCGACCGCGACGCCGCCGCCGAGGGCATGCTCGGGCGCGATGAAACCGGCGAAGGCTACATCAAGCTCAACTACTTCAACCTGTTCTGGGTATTCTTTGTCTGCTGCGTGCTCGGCCTGATCGCCGAGGACATCTGGCACATGACGGTCGACGACCCGGGCGTCTACCAGAACCGCGCCGGCATGCTGTTTGGTCCCTTCAGTCCCATCTACGGATTTGGCGCCGTGCTCATGACCATGGTGCTTAACCGCTTCTACAAAAAGAACCCCATCATCATTTTCCTGGTGAGCGCCCTGCTCGGCGCCAGCTTTGAGGTGTTCGTGGGCTGGTTTATGCAGACCGCGTTTGGCGTGGTCTCGTGGAGCTACTCGCACATAACGCTGTTCGGTTTGCCCGATCCGCTCGTGGTCCTCACGGGCGGACGCACCTGCACGGGCTTCGCCTGCCTGTGGGGCCTGGGCGGCCTCATCTGGATCAAGCTGCTGCTGCCGAGGCTGCTTAAGCTTATCAACAAGATCCCCTGGAAGAGCCGCTACTCGGCCACCGTCATCTTTACCGTTATCATGCTGGTCGACGGCGTCATGACGCTGCAGTCGCTCGACTACTGGTACCAGCGCGTTAACGGCACGGAGCCGGACATTCCCGTCGCACAGTTCTACGGAGAGCACTTCGATAACGAGTACATGGAAAACCGCTTCCAGAGCATGACCATGAGCCCCAAGGATGCGACGCGCGTGTAGCGCCACGCAATGCCGAGATTTTCCAACGCACAGAAAAGCCCGCTGGCAGACTGATTTGAACTGCCAGCGGGCTTTTTGTTGGCGAGTGCTGCTGCCGGCATTACGCCTCGCGCTCGACCTCGCTCACACATTCATTTTTGATGGTACCGACGAGCGCCTGCAGCGCATCGACCACATGTGGGCGAATGTCCCCGCCAATGAGCACGAGCATGATGTCGTCGCCCACGGTAAGCTCGCCACTCGCCAACCACACGCGCACGTAACCGATACCCGGCATCGCGTGCGTTGCCTCGATAGCGGCCTGCACCTTTTCGGCATCGAAGCCAAACGCCATGCCGCCCACCTTGTGGCCCGGCGCCACGCCATCGGTCTCGACTCCGCGCACCTCGGCCTTGGGCGTCGCGCGCACCACGCCGTTGTGTGTCAGGTACATACCGCACGCAGGAGCCGACGAATCGGCCTTGGCCTCGCGCAGCCAAGCATCAACCGAAGGCATCGATTTGCCACTTTCAAGCATCATTTCTCCTTATTACCGTCGTCGAGTAGCTCATTTGGGACGGGGCTTTTAGCTACTCTCGAACAACTTATTCCTCAACCGGCGTGAGCACCATGACGGCGCGCGTATTGCTAAATGACAGTGAACGACAGGTCACAAGCGTTACGACCTTGGTTGCCGAAGCGGCACGATCGGTGGCATCGCTCGCCACGGCAGAGGCACCGTCGAGCATCTCGGACAGGTAATTCTTCAGTCCGTCATCGCCCTCAAAGTTGGGCGTGCGCGCCTTGGCATACGTGTCCTCGACCACCTTGGTCGCCAGCGGACGCAACTTATACGTCGCATCGCGCGTGATGTAGTACACGTATTCCATGCTGTCGAACGTCGCCTGATCGGTCGTGTTCGAAATCACGTTGAACATCGAACCGTCGTTCATGTGATGACCGTAAATCGTGGTCTGCTGATCCACCATGCCCGGCGCGGTGTCGTCGCTATCCAAGAAGATGGCACCCGAGGCATTGGCCGTACCGTCGAACAGCGTGTTGAGGTACTTGGAGTTGTTGTTGGTCTGCACCACGGGGTAGTTGATGTTGGTGCCGGGCGCGTAAATCCAACCCACAACCTCGGGATTTGTCTGGGCAAGCGCATTGAAGTCGATAATCGGCACGCCGCTGGCGTCCTTGTCGCTCACATATTGCTTTTCGATCTTTTGATACGACTCGCTCGCCTGCTTGTAGCCAATCTGCGCGTTGATAAAGATGGCGGCCGCAGCAACGATTAGGCCGATGCCGATAATGATGAGCAAGATGGGGATAACGGAGCGGCGCTTTTTGCGCGGTGGCTCGGTATAACTCGATGGCGCGGTATGCGCCGAAGAGCGAGGTGACTTCTTGGCCGTACTGTATGACGAAGGGCGATATGCAGCAGGAGTATCCTGACGGCGATGCTTCACCGGCGTCACGGGGCGCGGCGCGCGCGGCTGCTGAGGAGAGGATGTCCGACCCTGCTGCGGCGCGCGGGCTGCTCCCGACGTGGCTGGATCGGGAATCCGAGAAGCCGAAAAACGCTTTCCCTGATAGTCGGACATAGCTCTCCTTATGCTGCAAATGGACTGGCAGAGCGCTTAGGCGTCAGCCATCTCCTGCTTCATCTTCTCGATAACCTTGCGGTACTCGGGGTCGCATGCGCCCAGAATCTGCGTGGCGTAAATGGCAGCGTTCTTGGCACCGTTGATGGCCACACAGGCAACGGGCACGCCCGAAGGCATCTGCACCATCGACAGCAGCGAGTCCATACCACCCAGATCGCTCGTCTTCATAGGCACGCCGATGACCGGCAGCGGCGTAAAGGCCGCCACGACACCGCCCAGGTGAGCAGCCTTGCCGGCAGCAGCGATAATCACCTTGATGCCGCGGTCAGCAGCAGTCGAGGCCCACTCATGGACCTTCGCCGGCGTACGGTGCGCGCTTGCAATCACGAGCTCATAGGGCACGCCTAGCGCCTCGAGCTCGGCGGTGCAACCTTCCATAACGCCCAGATCGGACTTGGAGCCCATGATGATCCCGACAACCGGCTTCTGATCTGCCATAAACAAAGACCTCCTGTTGAGAGCGGTGACGCAGCGAATCCGCGACCCTTAACTGCAAATAATTCAAGTATAGCCGCCGATGCTGATGTGTTCGGCGGGAGACGGAACGCTTTGCGAGATTAAGGCCGAAGGGTCGGAGCTTTCCGCCTACATTCAAAAAGCGTGCCCACCGTCCTTGGGTGGGACGGCGGGCACGCTTGCTTAGCTGTTGCTGGGGCTACTTAGCCTTGCTGCGACGATGGAAGAAAGCGCCGATCGCGGCGATGATGGCGCCAAGACCACCGACGGTCGCGACGGTCGCCGCCGTCTGGTCTCCGGTATTGGGAATCGCCGAACCGTTCTTCTTGCTACCCTGGGCCTTGTCGCCTGCGGGCTTGCCCGCCTGGTTGCCGCCGTTCGAGCCATTGCCGGAACCCTGGTTGCCCGAGCCGCCCTGATTGCCGGAATCGGCATCCTTGAGGCTCTCAATAGCCAGTTTGAGCTGGTCATAGGCCGCCTGGAGCTGGGTGTCGGAAGCATTCTCATAACCCAAGACGTCCTCGGCGTAGGTAATGGCATCCGTCAGGGCCTTGACAGACTCGGCCGTCTTGCCCCTGGTGTCAGTCTCCTTCGCCTGCTTGACCAGGGCCTTGAGCTGCTTCTTAGTCGGATTCTCGACCGGGGCCACCGGGGTCTTCTCGAGCGCGCCGCGGGCGCTCTCGAGCGCCCTGAGCGCCTGGTCGACCTCGTCCTGCGTGGCGTTCTCGTCGCTCAAGATGGCGCGGGCGCTCGCCAGGGCGTTCTCGAGCGCCGTCCAGGAGGCCTCGGTGTAGTCACCGGCCTTGAGGTCGCCGGCAGTAACCTCGGCATCAACCTTTTCGATCGCGGCAGCGAGATCATCCTTCGCCACCGGATCGGGGACGGCCGTACCGTAGAACTTGAGCTCCGCCAAGCTGCAGTAGGCATCAACGTTGCCACCGCCGGCGTGAATCACCTTGACGGTCACGTAGCGACCGCGCGCGGCGCCAAAGCTCATCTGTTTCCAGTCGCCACGGTCGGTGAGCACGCGGCCGTCGTTGTCGAAGGCGAACGTACCCATCGACGCGGCGGTGCCCATCTTATAACCGTCGGCAGTGTCGGAGACCAGTATCTCGGCCTCGAAGATATCGCCGTTAGTGCCGCCGTCCTGGCGCGGCAGGAACGTGACGTCGGTGAGATCGTAGTCGCGGCCCAGGTCGACACTCAGATACTGGGGCATACCGGTCCCATGGGCCCAGTCGCTGTGCCAAAGCGTCCGCTCGTCGCCGTCGAGAGCGTTGACGGCGTTGCTGCCCTCGTAGTCGGCCTCACTCGAGAAGCCGACCACCTTGACGTTCTTGCGGTTCTCGGGCGTGTTGATAAGAATCTTCTCATCGACAGGGCGCATCTTGAGGCCGTCGATTGCCTTCTCGATCTTGGCTGTGGCGTCTGCGACATCCTTCTTGCTATAGCTGCCTTGGCCGCCGTCGAGGAGCTTCTGAGCCGCCTCGACCGCAGCGGTGAGAGCTGCATAGGAATCCTTAGTGTAGACGGACTCGCTGTAGCCCGCGGCCTTGGAAAGCGCTGCCACGAGCGCAGAGGTATCGACACCAGCCTTGACCTCGACCTCATAGGATGCGGTCTTGGAGGGGTCGAGCACCGACGCCACCGTGATCTTTGCCTTGCCGGCCTTGTTGGCACGCAGGTAGTAGCTCACGCTATCGCCAGCCTGAACAGCGGAGACGCTTACCACAGAGGGGTCGGAGCTCTCGACCGTCACATAGGGGTAGCCGGCGCTCTCAGGCGTGGCCTTGGCGTCGACGAGCGTAACGTCGCCTTCAAAGAACTCTGTCTGGTTCTTGCCTAGCTCGACACCCTCGATGGCCGCGACGCCCTGCGTGTAGTTGAAGTTGACCTCACGCAGTGTGAGCATCTGGGCACCCGATGCCTCAAGCGGCGTGACCTCGACCTTGGTCGCCTTCTTGCCCTTGTTCTCGGCAGAGAGGCCAAAGGCGTAGCGAGCCCGGAAGGAATCGTACTCCCCGCCCGTGAACTCTTGGGTCGAGCCATCCTCGAACGTCACGACAGCCTTGATCTTCTGCACGGTTCCGTTGCCACCGTTGCGGTTAACGACCTCGACACTATCGAGTTTCGACGGCGTCTTAAATGCGAATGTCATCGTGGTGGGAAGCTTCACGTAACTCGGAAGCTTACCCTCGCTGTTCCAGTTGGGCTCCCAGTCCCATAGGAACTCAAAGCCGTTGTCGCCCTCGTTATTATCGAACAGCGCGTTATAGCTCTTCTGCTGGATAAGTTTCTCGACGTTGGTCCCGTCGTCGGTCGTGAGCTCATCGTTGGTCATCGTGATGTTGAAGGCGTCCTGACCGTACTCGGCGACCGTTGGCTGAGGAACATCCGGCATCGTCACCGTGCCGTCGCTCGCAAACTCAAGTGCGTCGCATGCCGGACCGATGAGCCAAGATGTCGAGGGCAGTTCGACCTTGCCGGCGGTCTTGGCCTTGAGCTTGAAACTCGCCACCGCGCCGGTACCGTTGTAGAGCTTGCCATCGCCGCGGTTGGCAAAGGCGAGATTGATAGTCTGCGTTCTGTCCGCGAACTGGACCTTCTCGCGAGACAGGTTCTCCATGCCGGCAGTCGAGCCGTCCTGCGCGATGCTCTCGGACACAAACTCGAACTGGTCGCTCTTGAAGTTGACGAGAGCGCCCAGGGCGTTGACGTTCTTGGCGTCGGCCGCATAGACATCAACGGTGATCTCATCACCGGCCTCGACCTCGGTCTTGCTCGGAATCACCGCGAGCGAACCTGCGACCTTTCCCTTTTGTTTAGTGCCGCCGTCAAGACCCGCCATGGTGAACGAGTAATCGTAGACGTCGTAAACGCCGTTATCGTTGAGGTCGGCGAAGTGGTCGCGGATCTGCGAACCGAACGTCGGGGTATCGGGCTCGCGATTCTCGAGGCCCAGATAGTTCTTCATGTTGGAGTAGTCTCCGTCGGAGATCGTGGCCTTGTTGAGGTTGGAGCCCACGGCGAAGCCATCCGTGCCGTCGGTCTTGTAGATGGCAATCTCGGACGCGGAGAAGAAATTGCCGACCGAGGCGAGCGGTGTCATGCGCACGTAACGGGCGGCCACGGTGCCGTCAAACGCTACCGTCTTACAATCAGCGGAACGTGCCCAATCGACCTCCTGGCTCGTCCAGTGGACGCCATCGAGACTCGTCTCAACACGCATCTTGGTCACAGTGCCGTTGCCGGCGTCATCGCGCGGATAGTACTCGAGCTTATCGAGCTTGTAAGCGCGTCCATAGTCAACGGTAAGCGCCTTGCCCAGATCGTTGCCACCGGAGTGGAAACCGCCGTCGCCCGACTGGAACTCATGGTCGAAGGCGAGCTCGGCCTTATGGCTGCCGTAAAGTGAGCCCTCCCAGGTGATTTGCTCGGCGTCGGGGACGTTCCGCCACGGATCGAGTGCGGAGTTCGCCTCGAGCACATCGCTCCAGGCGGAGTAGCCCTCGGCGTTGCGCGAACGAATCTGGTAGGTGTGCTTGCTATTGTAAGCGAGGTCGCTGTGCGTGAACTCGGCCACATCACCCACGGCGAACACGGTGCCGTCGACCTTAAGGTCGTAGGAGGTAGCACCATCGACCTTTCCCCAGGTGAGCTTGATGCTCGTTGGGGTCGTGACGTCCTCGGGGGCAGCAAGGTTCGTGGGTGCGGAGAGGTTCTCGTTGAGGCGATCGGCCGTGAGCGTGGCGTCGGCGTTCACGAAACCGCCCAGCTCAAGCGTCTGCGCCGCTGCAGCAACATCGGTCTTCGCGAACTTGACGTAGACCTTGGGGTTCGTGGTGATCTTGGTGTTGTTGAAGCTCTCGCCCTGCTCGGCCTCGGTGCCGTCCGCATCGCTGCCGTAGTGGTTGAGGTTGGGGGTCTCGCTGTAGAAGTAGACCGCCTGGCCGGCCTCGGGGGTCGCGGCGTCAAAGGTCTCCTGCGAGTCGACCTTAACCACGTTGAGCGCGGATCCGCCGTTCTTGGCGACAACGCTCGTGGGCCTGGCGGACACATTGGCCACGAAGGTCGTGGTGCGGTTGGAGTCGTAGCCGTTGTAGCCGCCCTTCGAGGCCTCGGCGGTAAAGGTCGCGGTGCCGCCTGCGGCCTTGGAGCTGTAGACGGTGCTCACATGCTCACCGTAGGAGATATTGTCGATCGTACCGTAGGAATCGTCCTCAGTCGTGTTGTTCTCGATGGAAGAGCCGTCGTCCTCGTACTGCGTAAAGGTGCCGTCGCCCTCGGTGGCGAAGAACTCGACGATACGCTGGCTGCGGTCGGTACCCTTGGTGTTGGTGTCGCTCACGGCCTCGGGGTTGTTGTTCTCGGCGTACATCGGCACGATAGCGTTGGCCTTCACAAACAGCGGCAGCTTCCAAAGCGGAGCCTCGTAGTTGTTGAGAACCTGGCCGCCGCGATACTGCTTACCCGAGAAGTAATCGATCCAGATGGTGGGATTCTCGTCGGTGCCGTAGTTGGGGAGGTAAATCCCATTGCGAATGTCGTTGCCGTTCTCGTCTGCCTGGGTATCCTGATACACCGGTGCCACTAGGAAGTTCTCACCGAACATATACTGGTACTGCGTCGAAGTGCTTGCGGCGTACTCGGAGTTGTCGGAAAGCAGCATGGCGCGGATCATGGGCAGGCCGGCATCGCCGTTACCCGTGTCGATGTTGGCCGCCGAGGCCGCGCTCGTGTAGATATAGGGCATGAGCTGCGCCTTGAGCTTGAGGTAGAAGCGCGAGATGCCTGTGTAGGGATCGCCGTGCGTCATGGGCGATTTACGGTAGGTGCCCCAACCGTCCATGTCAAGCATAGAGGGCGTGAACGTCTTCCACTGGTAGTCACGCGCAGAGATGATGGGGTCGCCGCCAAAGATGCCATCCATGTCGGAGCCGATGTTGGGGTTGCCCGAAAGACTCTGACCGATATACGTGGGGATATGGAAGCGAATGTACTCCCAGTTACCGCCATACTGGTCGCCGGTCCAAATGCCGCCAAAGCGCTGCGTGCCGGCCCAACCATCGAGTGTGATGATGTTGGGGCGCTTGTTGGCGCCGGTCGTCACCGTGTCATAAGCTGTCTTGATGCCATTAAGACCAAAGGAGTAGCCAGATCCAACCCAGGCGACGTCGGTCTTAAGGGTAGAGATGCCTCCCGTCTTGACCTCGGCGTCAAAGTCGCGAAGCAGATGCCACGGGGTCTCGGAGTTGCTGTCGGGCTCAAGGTTGGACTGGGTCCACAAGCCCGTGCTCACACCCTTGGAGTTGGCATACTCGGTGAACTTCTTAAGGTTGTCGACATTGGCACGCACAGCGTTAAGACGGTCAGCCGAGCTCGTTCCGTCGGAGTTGACGCCACCGGTCTTGTAGTAACCGTTCTGGCCATAGCCGGCGCCGTAGCCGTCGTTCGGCAGGAACCAGCCGAGCGGCATGTCGTTGTCCTCGTAGTCATCGATAACCTGACGAGCAGAGAACTGGCGGTCGAAATCGGTCGCTTTCATGTTCTCGGTATCAACCGAAGGGCCCTTACCGTTGAGCGTCTCGGCCGCAAGTGTGCCGTCGAGCTTGTAGCCCGTCGACATGCCAGACTCGTACTTAACGTCGCCCTTCTCGCTCGAGGACTTGCTGCCCTTGGTCTCCCACTTCTTTTGACCCGAGGTCGTTGACCAGCCATCACGGTTATAGGCATTAAGATGACCAAGGTAGAACCCGTACTCAGGCAGCAGTACCGGGTTACCGGTCACCTTGTAGTAGTCCTGCAGCATCTCGGTTGCCACGTTCGAAGCGCCCTCGTTGGTCGCCACGAAGTAGTAGGCATCAAACTCATTCTCGCTGTGCAAAGTCGTGACCGTCGATGAGTCCGTGGAACCGAAGTCGTAGGAACCCTCTGCAAACGTGTTTCGGAGTACGCCGTAGCCGTCACTCGTCCAATAAAACGGGTTGGGCGAGGCGACGCCGCCATCGGTCCAGTTGTTCGTGTTGGAGATGGCGATGGTCTGGTTGGTGTGCAGGAAGCGTCCGTTCTGGGTGCCGCCGCCAAAGAAGTTCTCGGACTTCTCCTTGGCGAGCGTCTGGACGGTACCCTTCTTATCAAGGTCGAGGGACGCGGACTCGGAAACCACGACACGGTCGCCTGACTTGATACTCATCTTGCCAGTCGCCTTGTCCAGGATCACGGTCGCCTTTCCGCCGGTGATCTCGATAGTGTCGCCCTTGTCGGCAACCGTCGCACTCGGCTTGCTGTAGGTGTCCGAGGTATCGGGCTGAGCCTGGATTTTAGCCGTGTGGGACTTACTGCGCGGCGTGGCGTAATCGGAAAACTCACCCTTGGGGTCGACGTTATAACGGAAAATACCGTCCTCGAGGAACGTAATACGGCCCTTGATGCCGTCAGCGAAATCGATGTCGACGACATTCGAGGCAGACTGGGACACGGTCGCTGAGTCGACGCCCTTGAGTGGCGTGGCAATCGCCTGCTGGGGATTGGCAAACACGAGCGTCGCTGCAGTGGCAACGAGGACCGCGCTTCCCTTCACCCACCGTTTCGTAAAAATGGAATTCCTGCGCACCTGGTCTCCTTTCTCCAGAGATGCTGAGGTGCCGAGGACGCCCCCCCCCGGCAGCATGGGAAAACGTATCAAACGGGGATGTTCGGTACATTCCGCACAATGGGGCCACCCGTTACCAAGGGGCCAACTGGTAGTAACCAGATAGCCACCCACTAGTTCATATCAACATATGGGAGCACTTGCGCAACCAAGTTCGGAATTCTCCCAGCGGCAGTAAAATGAGCGTCAATGGCAAGGTGGGCTTAATAAGCCATACCAATTGGTTCTTCAGTCAAATACCAATCTAGCAAAAATGTACTGTTCATCTGGTATTACACAGACCATACCTTTCCCTCGGGAACTGGGCTTCGCGCAGTTTCCCGAGAGAAAAGCTCGACCGCCGCCCTGCGACCTACCGGAGATTGCTATGACGTACGTTGGCTGATTTGGTTTGGAATGAGAGGTTGACGGAGGGTGGTGAACAGTTAGTTCAGATTTGTATTTTTTGGCCGGGTCCTTACGTGCAAACGTATCGTTTTGAAGCCGTTTTAGACCCAATAACGCCCTTTTCTCATTCCTGACTGCGCATCCTTGTCGCCTCAGACCGCCAAGAACAGCTCATTTGAGCTCAAATCGGCCTTTATCCACCCTCCCAAAAATACAAATCTGAACTAACTGT